>NZ_BAGH01000202.1 GCF_000308715.1 Nocardia tenerifensis NBRC 101015 | reverse complement strand
AATCTGTGGGTCTCCCGGCTCTACCGCAACGTGGTGCAGCGTTACGACCGTTCGGGCGCGCTGACCGCGACCGTGCCGGTGGAGTTCCCCGGCGCCGTGCGCAGTGGACCCGACGGGCTGCTCTACGTCGTCTACGGCGACTCGCCCACCAGCGCCGTCCGGCCCGGCGGTGTCGTCCGTTTCGACCCTGTCGCCGCCGACCCGAAACCCGAGGTCTTCGTCTCCGGCTTCACCATGCCGAACGGCGCCACCTTCGACGCGGCGGGCGATCTCTACGTCGCCACCATGGCGGGCGTGGTCCGTGTGCGTCCCGACGGCGGGATCGACACCGCCTGGACCGAACAGGCGGCCGTCAACGGAGCCAATGGCGTTGTCGCGCAGGGCCGTACGCTCTACGTGACGGCGAACGGCAGCGCGCTCGGCCGGATCGTCCGGCTCGCCATCGATGACCCGAGCGCACAGACCGTGGTCGCCGGCCTCTCCTCGCCGCTGCCCGGTCTTCCGGATTTCGCCGACGATCTGCTCGTCGACGCCGACGGCATCCTGTATGTGACCACGCTTGGTGGCCAACTGGTGCAGGTCGATCCCATCACGGGCTCGACCTGCGCCGTGCTGACCGGCCAGCCCCTGACATCGGTCGTCGCCACGCCCGGCCGGCCGGGCGAGCTGCTCGCGGGCACCGAGGGCGGCGCGGTACTGCGAGTTCAGCTGCCCCGCTGAGCCCCAACCTGGAGTCACTCCGCAGGCCGCACCCGTTGCGGCGCTGTCCGGCGAGTTCACTTGTGCCGCTGAGCCCAGCCCGGGGGTCGCTGCGCAGGCCGCATCCGTTGCGGCGCTGTCCGGCGAGTTCACTTGCGTCGCTGGGCTTTACGTCCCGCGATGCCGCGCTCGATGCGGGCGGACACCGCGCGCAACTGCTGGATCAGCTCCGGCGGTTGATGCACCTCGAAGTCGGCGCCGAGGGCGATCAGCCGGTGCGCCAACCACTCCGGGGAGTCGTCGCGGAGAGAGTCGAGGCGGCAGGTGTTCTCGTCGACCGCGACGATGTCGCCCGGCTCGTCGCCGAGGCGACCGGCGATCCGTCGCGCCGGGGCGTGAATGGTGACGGAGAGCCGGAAAGTCGGTGTGCCCCAGTCGGTCCGTCGTCCGGCGACGTACGCGGCGGGGTCGGGAGCGGGTAGCTCCCGCGGGGTGATGCGCGCGGCGGTCGGCTGCGGACGCTCGATCCGGTCGACACGGTAGACGCGCCAGTCGGCGCGGTCGAGGTCGTAGCCGACGAGGTACCAGCGGTGCCGGGACGGGGTGAGCCCGACGGGTTCCACGTGCCGCCGGGTCCCCGCACCGGCACCGTCGCGATACGCGAAACGCACACGCTCCCGGTTGGTCACGGCCCCGGCCAGCGCCGTCAGCACCTCCGGATCCACCAGCGGGCCGGTCTCGGTGCGCGGGGCGAGCGCGGTGCCGAGCACGCGCACCCGGCGGCGCAGTTTCGCGGGCAGCACCTGCTCCAGCTTGGTCAGCGCGCGCACCGACGCCTCCTCGATGCCCGCGACCGCATAGCCCGCGGCGGCGCGCAGGCCGACCGCGATGGCGACCGCCTCGTCGTCCTCGATCAGCAGCGGCGGCAGCGCGGAGCCCGCGACCAGCCGATATCCGCCCGCCGCCCCCATCGTGGCCTCGACGGGGTAGCCGAGTTCGCGCAGCCGATCGATGTCGCGGCGCACCGTGCGGTCGGTGACGCCGAGCCGATCGGCCAGCTCGCTGCCCGGCCAGTCCCGCGGAGTCTGCAACAGGGACAGCAGGCGCAGCAGGCGAGCGGGTGTGTCGTTCATGGATTCGAGCATGCCGGATAAGTAGGACATAGATAGTCCTACATGGCTTCTAACGTTCGGAAACAGATCGCAAGACCCGCTAGGCGAGGAGCCACCGATGACCAACGACCGCACCGCCGTTCGCCCCTTCCGCATCGACATCGCGCAGGCGGACCTCGATGACCTGCACGACCGGCTGAGCCGCACCCGCTGGTCGGCCCAGCTGCCGGGCTCGGGGCGCGACCGCGGCGTCCCGGTCGCCTACCTGCGCGAGCTCGCCGCCTACTGGCGGACCGAGTTCGACTGGCGCGCACAGGAAGCGGCGCTGAACGAGTTCCCGCAGTTCATCACCGAGATTGACGGGCTCGACGTGCATTTCGTGCACGTCCGCTCGCCGGAGCCGGACGCGGTCCCGCTGATCCTGACCCACGGCTGGCCGAACACCTTCGTCGAGTTCACCAAAACCATTGGCCCGCTCACCGATCCGCGCAAGTACGGTTTGGACCCGGCGCAGGCTTTCCACGTCGTGGTGCCCTCGGTGCCCGGCTTCGCGTTCTCCGCCGCGCCGCGCGAGACGGGCATGACGCCGCGCCGCGTGGCCGAGATGTGGCTCGTGCTCATGGATCGGCTCGGCTACCGGCGATTCGGCGCGCAGGGCGGCGATCTCGGCGCGTACGTCGGGCCGGAACTGGCGATCGCCGCGCCGGACCGCGTGCTCGGCGTGCACATCGACGGCGGCGTCGGCATGCCGAGCGCGGCCGACGTGCCGACCATGACCCCGGACGAGCGCGCCGAATGGGATTTGATGCAGCAGTGGATGACCGGCGTGAACCACCACACCCTGCTGCACGCCGCCCCGCAGACCTTCGCGCACGCCTGGACCGACTCCCCGGTCGGCCTGCTGGGCTGGCTGATGCACAAGTTCAACGAGTTCGCCCCGCTCGCCGAGCAGGCCGAGGACGTCATCGACCGGGACCACCTGCTGACCAATATCAGCCTCTACTGGTTCACCAACACCGCCGCCAGCTCGTCCTGGCCGATGTACAACGGCTTGGGCGACAACGGTTTCGCCTGGCCCAAGGGCCAAAAGCTGGTTCCCACGGGTGTTTACGGCGGCGGTTCAGCGCTGATGCTGCGACTGGCCCAGCGCGACAACGACATCGTGCACTGGCCGGAGGGCAACACCGGCAATCACTTCGTCGCCATGGAGCTTCCACTGATGCACGTCGCCGACATTCGCGCGTTCTTCGCCAAGGTGCGGTGAAACGGACTGTGCCGCAGCGTTATCCGTCGC
>NZ_BAGH01000203.1 GCF_000308715.1 Nocardia tenerifensis NBRC 101015 | reverse complement strand
GTCACCCGCGACACACCGCTGGGCCGGCCGGTCGAGCCGGACGAGATCGCCGCCATCGTCGCCTTCCTGCTCTCCCCCGACGCCGCGGCCATGACGGGCTCGGTGGTGGTCGCCGACTCCGGCGCGGCCGCGGTCGACCTGCCCACGATCGCGTTCGCGCCCGATGCCCAATGAGTGAGGAGACCACGATGTCCGAAGACGGCACCGCCGTGCAGGATTCGCCCGCCGACTGGAAGGAGATGGACGACTTCGCCGCCGGTATCGATGGCAACCGGATCCCGCCGACCGACCGACTGACCAACGCGCGCTGGCTGTTACGCCGCGCCGACGACGTGGAGACCGAGCTGCGATTCCAGTCCGCCGATCGGGTGCACTGGACCCGGGGCGCGGAGTCGGGCACCGACTGGTATCAGGCGATCGAGGTGTCCGAGGACGTGTTCTTCCTCGATCAGACCTTCGCCGACCGGCCCTACGTCAGCGAGGTCACGGTGGCACACCTGCCGTCCGCGCGGACCGTGACGATCGAGTCCACCATCGCCGAGGAGCCGACGCCGGGGGAGCCCCGGGTGTCGCAGCGGTTCTTCGCGGGCGTGATCGATCCGGGCGACGGACGCGCGCCCAGCGGCGAGATCCCCGGCCCGACACGGGATCTCGTCGGCTGGCGCGCGCTGTACCGGTACAGCCCGAATCATCTCTACGAGCACGTCTATCTGAGCACCGAGCGCTACTGCTGGCAGTGCCTGGTCGGCGAGCAGCGCGGGCACGGCGACGTCGATCTGACCACCACCTGGAAGCTGGCGGAGGACTACTACGTCTTCACCTTCCGCGAGTTCCTCATCCCGGTCGCCGCGACCTGGCTCTACGACCTCGCCGCTATGCGCTCCACCGGAAAGTTCTTCGGCCTCGGGCACGGCGGCGCGGTGCGCAACGCGCCGGGGGGCGCCCACATCACCAGCCTGGGCCGCGTGCAGTATCCGCAAGACGGACAACCGAAGTGAAGGTGAGCAACTCCATGAACCGTGACCTCGAGGTGATCAAGGCCCACTACGCGGCCTCCGACCGCGGCGATCTGCCCGGCATGCTGGCCCCGCTCGCCCCGGACGTGGCGTGGACCGAGATGGCCGGGTTCCCGTACGCGGGCACCTATATCGGCCCGGACGCGGTGCGCGACAACGTCTTCGCGCGCATCGCCGCCGAGTGGGACGGCTATACCGCCGCGGTCGACGAGGTCGCGGGGGCCGGCGACGGCATTGTCATCGGTATCGGCAACTACTCGGGCACCTTCCGGGCGACCGGACACTGGATGACCGCACGGTTCGTGCACGTGTGGCGGCTGTCGAACGCGACGGTCCAGCGCTTCGAGCAGTTCACCGACACCGCGGCGGTGCGGGCGGCCATGCAACCCTGAAACTAACGGGCCGGAAAGTTGCCGAGCCCGTTGAGAATTCGATACTCGCGAGGCGGCACACCGTAGGTCAGTTTGAACAACCGGCTGAAGTGTGCCGCGTCGACGAATCCGCGCCGCGCCGCCACCGCGGCCACCGCGAGCTCGAACAGCGCGGGGTCGATCAGGTCGGCGCGGCAGCATTCCAGCCTCCGCTGCCTGATCCACCCGCACACCGTGGCGCCCTCGGCGCGAAACAGCTTGTGCAGGTAGCCGATCGACAGGTGTGCCGCCGCGGCCGCCATCGCCGGGGAGAGCTCGGGATCGTCGAGGTGATGCTCGAGGTAGGTCTTGACCTGGTGCAGGACGCCGTGGCGCGCGGCCTGGCCTGCGCTCGCGTGCGCGGCGAGCACGGTCCCCACCAGATCGATGACGGTGTCGGTGAGCCGGAGCAGCTCGGCACTGCCGAACTCCGCGGTCCTGGCGGTCATCCCCGCGAGCAACACCGTCAACAGCGCGGTCGCCGGGTGCGACAGCGCGGTCGCGGTGATCGCGTCGACACCCGACGCGGGCAGCCGCAGCACGCGGCGCGGGCACACGACGACCCGCATTCGGCAGGCGGTGTCGAACACCACCAAGTACGACTGCGACATATCCAGCACCGCAACCTCGTTCGGTCCGAGCACGACCTGACGGCCCGCCTGGCTCAGCAGACAGTAGCCTTGAATCGGCAGCAGCACTTTGCAATACGCCTCGGCGCCCGGTCGCCCCGTGCCGACCGCGCGGTGCGCGATCGCCGACACCTCCGCGAACACCAGCTCCCCCGCCGCGTGCCCGCGAACCCGCCCCCGGAAGGTCGCCGGGTCGTCGACCACGATGTCCAATGCCGACCCCGCCCGAGGCTTCGCACCGGACGTACCGTCGATACGAGTGAGAATCGTCATCGCCCCATAGTGGGCAGCACGCCGTCGCGCGCCCGGGGCAAGCGGCGAACCGTGCGGGCTCGGACAACAGACCGTGCCCCGCAGGACAATTCGCCGCGCGGTGCTACCTCGCCGGCGCCATCAGGTCCGCGGCCCGTTCGGCGATGGCGATGGTGGGGGCGTTGGTGTTGCCCGTGGTGATGGTCGGCATCACCGAGGCGTCGGCGATTCGCAAACCCTCCACCGCGCGCACCCGCAGGGCGGGATCCACCACCGCCTCCGGGCCGGTGCCGAGGGCGCACGTCCCGCACACGTGGTGGTAGGTGATCACCGTGCGGCGGATGTAGTCGCGCAGGTCCGAGTCCGTCCGCACGGCCGGGCCGGGGTAGCGCTCGGTCGCGTTCCAGGCGCGTAACGCGGGTGCCGCGCCGATCTGCCTGCACAGCCGCACCGCTTCGACCAACCGGCGCAGGTCCGCCGGTGCCGCAAGGACTTTCGGGTCTATCAGGGTCGGGCCGTGCGCGCCGGCGACGGTAAGCCGTCCGACGCTGTGCGGGCGGATCAGTCCGGCCATGAGCGAGAATCCGTTGGCCGGGCCGGACATCCACGGCTCGTACAGCGGGACGCTGAAGTGCAGCGGCTGCACGTCCGGGGTCGCGAGCCCGGACTCGCTGCGCCAGAACAGTTGGGTCTGCGCGTGCGGCAGGCCCGGCGTGTGGGCGATCTCGCGCTCGGCGCCGAAGATCACCGGCACCAGCCAGTGGTCGAGCAGATTACGGCCAACGCCGGGCAGGTCGGCGATCGGCTCGATACCGGCGGCCCGCAGCTCCTGGGCGGGTCCGATGCCCGAACGCAGCAGCAGCGCCGCCGAATCGATCGCGCCCGCCGTCAGCACGACCTCGGTCCGCGCCGACGCGACGAACGCGCGGCCGTCGATGCTGCCCGCCACGCCATAGGCCCGGCCCCGCCGCACCAGCACACGGTGCACCCGCGCGCCCGTCAGCACGGTCAAGCGCGAATTGCTCAGCGCCGGTTTGAGATAGGCGTCGGCCGTGGTCTGCCGTAACCCGTCGCGGAGGGTGAACTGGGCGCGCCCGACACCGTCCTGCACGCCGCTGTTGTAGTCGGGATTGGCCGGGACACCGGTCTGTTCGGCCGCGGCGTGGATCGCCTTCTGGATCGGGTCGACCGCGTAGTCGCTGAGCACGTCCAGCATTCCCGCGGTGCCCTTGACCCCGGAGTCGTCGCGGTCGTAGCGCTCGATCCGCCGGAACAGCGGTTCCATCGCCCGCCAGGACCACCCGGAATCCCCACGCGCGGCCCAGGAGTCGTAGTCGGCCGGGTTGCCCCGCACGTAGATCGTCGCGTTGAGCGCGTGCGAACCGCCGAGCACCCGCCCGCGCGGCATGTGCAGGCGACGCCCGCAGGCGTGCGACTGGGCGACGCTGAAGTAGTCCCAGTCCTCGGCCCCGTGCCAGAGTTCGTGCATGCGCAGCGGGTCGCGGATGGCCGGATTCGTGTCGGCCTGACCGGCTTCGAGCACCAGCACGGTGGCGTCGGTGCGGTCGAGCAGCCTGCGGGCGACTACCGAACCGGCCGTGCCCGCGCCGACGACGATGTAGTCCACCTGGAAGTCTTTGTCCGTCACTTGATCGATCGTGGCCGCTCGCCAGGCTCCGGCGCGGGCACGACCGTGACAGTGTGCGCGTGAAGTCAACGGAAGGACACCCCCGCGCTCATCGTGGATGCGACGACAGGGCGAAACCGCTGTCCCACAGCTCGTTTCGGACCCCGGTGATCAGGTCGGCGGCGATCTCGCCGAAGACGGGGGCGAACTTGAACCCGCGCCCCGAGAACGCGGTGAGCAGCAGCATGCCGGTGTCCTCGTCGAGGTCGACCAGCGGCAGGTCGCCGGGCGCGAAGAGGTCGTGGTGCATCGAGTAGCGCACGGGTTCGGGGTTGAGGTCGGGGATGAACTCCGCCGCCCAGGCGGTGATCCGGCGCAGATCGGCGCGGCTGAACGCCGGGACGTCGTCGGGCGAGCCGATCGCCGGCCACAGCGGCTCCGTCGCCACCTTCACGCTGTAGGAGTCGTGGCTCGGCGTCCCGTACAGGTGCACGCCGTCCTCGTCGCGGATGAACACCGGAAAGCGGTCGGCGGTGAACAATTCGGGATGCCGGGGCATGAACCAGGTGAGCGACAGCGGCAGGATCTGGAGGAAGCCCTTGAGGTCGGGCCGCAGCCGCAGTGTCCAGGAACCCGTTGCCACCACGACCTTTTCGCAGGAGACCCGGACCTCGGGCGTCACTATCTCTAGCCGTCCGCCGCGCTCGTCGAAGTCGATGACCTCTGCGTTGGTCAGCACACGGGCGCCGCGAGCCTCGGCCGCCGCCACGGCGGCCAGGACGCTCGCCTCGGGGTAGAGGCTGCCCGCGTGATGGTCGAGGACCGCGACCGTGTCGTCGTCGACCCGGTGCTGCGGGTAGCGCGCACGCAAGTCCCACGCGTCCAGCACTTCGTGCGGTAGGTCGAATTGCTGAGCGGAGGCAACGGATTTGGCGATACCGCCCGTGCCCGCCGTCCCGATCTGGAGCGCCCCGCACTCGTCGTAGAGGTGCCTGCCGCTGTCGCGCTCGAGCTCGAGCCACAACTCGCGCGCGCGCCGCAGCCGCGGCACGTACCGCGGCCCCTCGTGCACGGCCGAGCGGAACAGGCGGGAATCCCCCGCGTACGAGCCGCGGGCGTGGCCGATGCCGAACTGCTCGACGCCCACGACGTCGAGGCCGCGTTTGGCCAACTGCCACAATGCCATCGAGCCCGCGCTGCCCAAGCCGATGACGACTACGTCCGCATCCATTTCCGAGACCTTTCGCGCGTAGGGACCAGCGGTGCCGTCGTCATGCCAGCGCCGGGGACTGCCAGAGGTTCAATGTGGTTCCTATCCCCCGTTTCACGGCGTTCCGGTACACCACCGTCCCCCAGGCGACGTCCTCGACGGGCATGCCGCCGACCGAGAGGAGCACGATCTCGTCGTCGGAGCGCCGGCCTACCGCGGCCCCGGCGGCGATCGCGCCGAGGTCCACCAGATCGGCCCGGTCCATCGCGCCGTCGTGGATCATGTCCATGAATTTGCAGCCGATGATCGGAATCCGGTGGTGCGACGGGTAACCGGTCTCCTCCGCCCACGCCTCGTAGAGGCGGACATTGTCGACGACCTTGCGCACGTCGGGCGCCCGCATGGCGTCGTCGAGATCGCACATGGCCGGCATGCTCAGGAACGCGCCCGGCCGCACCCAATCGCGCACGATCAGTGGGTACTTCGACGGATCGCCCAGCATGCCGGTGGTGCAGTAGGTGACGATGTCGCTGTCGCGCACCGCGTCCTCGATCGTGTCCACGACGATCGTCTCCAGCTTGGGGTACTCCTCGGCCGCCCAGGCCCGGAAGCTATCGATGCTGCCCTGCCCACGCCCTTTGATCTTGACCGTCTCGATATCCGGGCACGCCGCGACGAAGGCCGCGAGCGAGGTTCGGGCCATGACACCCGGCCCCACGATGCCGACCACGCGCGAGTCCGGCCGAGCCAGCAGGCGGGCGCCGACCCCCGGCACCGCGCCGGTTCGATAGGCGGACAATAGATTCGCCGACATGAGCGCGAGCGGCGCGCCGGTATCGGTGTCGCTCAGCATGAACATGAGGATCGAACGCGGTAATCCCTTGTCCCGGTTAGCGATATTCGACCCGTACCACTTCACCCCGCTGGTGCCGAAGTCGCCGCCGAGATAGGCGGGCATGGCCATGAGCCGGCGCTCCGGCGTGTTCGCGGGCATATTCGGAAACGGCGAGTCATCGGGGAAGGTGATCATCGCCCCGTGCGAGTCGCTGTTCGGCCCCGCCATGCGGTAGTCGCCCCGGTGCAGCAGCACGAAGGTCTCCTGCATGGCGTCGACGCAGGCGGGCATGTCGGTGACCCCGGCAGCGATCATGTCGGGCTCGGACAGGTAGAGGAAGTCGATCGAGGGCGTATTCATGCTATTTCCTTGCTGAGGCCGAGTTCGTCCCGCTGACAATGCATTCGATGGTCACGCTTGATAGACCAGCCGTCCGGCGAACCAGGTCCGCACGGACTCGATCCGCGCGAGCTCGGCCGGGTCGGTGGCGAACGGGTCACGGTCGAGGACGGTGAAGTCGGCGGACTTGCCCGGCGTGAGCGATCCGGCGACGGCGCCGAGGCCGCTCGCGCGCGCGACGCCGATGGTGTAGACCCGCAGCGCCTCCGCCACCGTGAGTGCCTGCTCGGGCCACAGGGTTCCGGGGAACACGCCCGTCGGATCGGCCCGGGTGACCAGGCCCTGGATGCCGATCCACGGGTTCGGGCTCGGCATGACCGGCCAGTCCGACCCGCCCGCCAGCAGCACGCCCGCGTCGAGCAGAGACCTGTTGGGGCACATGCGATTCGCGCGGTCACGCGGGATACAGCCGTAGTGCGCCTCGTGGATGACGCCCGGAAACCACAGCGGCGGAGACAGATCCGCGACGACGTCCAACTCGGCGACCCGCGGCAGATCCTCCTCGGCGATGTACTCGCCGTGCGCCAGCTGCACGATGGTGTCCGCGTGACCCGCGGCGCGGATCTCGCCGACGGAGTCGAGCAGCATCCGCACGGAACCGTCCCCGGTGCAGTGCACCTTCGCGCCGAGCCCGCGCCGCGCCACCTCGAAGAGCCAGTCCGCGAGCTCGGCGGCGGTCATCGTGGCCTCCCCCACCCACTCGCTCCCGTGCTCGGCGTCGGGCAGATACGGCTCGAGGAACAGCGCGGTGCGCGAGGTCGGGATGCCGTCGAGGAAGATCTTGACGAAGTCGGGCCGGTGATGAGTGGTGCGATACCGTTCGGCGGCGTCCAGCAGCGGGCGGCCCACCGGGTCGGTGCCGAAGATCCGGTCGTTGATCTGCGCCGACGTCACCACCCAGGCGTGCAGGTCGCCGCGCGCGTCGAGTTCGGCGAGCGCGCGCAGCATCGGCAGCGACGCGGCGGCGTCCTGGAAATGCGTGATCCCGAAGGCGTGCAGCATCTCGACGGCCCGGCGGCAGCCCGCGGCGTCGAGCGCGGTGGAGTCGCCCAGCGACGCCGCGTACGCCCGCTCCACCGGAATGAGCGCCGACTCGATGAGCAGCCCGACGGGCTCCCCGGTCACCTGGTCGCGCACGATCTCGCCGCCCACCGGGTCCAGACCGGGCCCGCCGACGCCCGCGAGCTCCATGGCCCGCGAGCTGACCCACCGATTGTGGCAGCTGTCGTCGCGCAGCAGCACCGGCCGTCCCCCGGCGGCGCGGTCGAGCCGGTCGAGCACCGCGCGGCTCGAAATCGTCTCCGCCAGTGTGCTTCCCCACCCGCCGCCGACGATCCACGCGTCCTCCGCCAGCGCGTCCGCCCACTCGGCGACGGACGCGAGCACGGCGTCGAGCGACGCGGTCGCGTCCAGGGACAGCTCGTAGAGGTCGGCGCGGCCCGCCACGAGATGGTGCGTGTGGATGTCGCCGAGGCCGGGCAGGACGAACGCGCCGCCGTGATCCACCACGGTCTCGCGCCCGGTCAGCTCGTCGCGCGACGGATCGATCGCGCCGATGGTGCCGTCGCGGACCAGGAAGGACGAGGCGTGCGGCGTCGAGTCGTCGGCCGTCCATACCTTCGCGTTGGTGTGGAGCACCGTTTCAGACATAGTGCTGTCCCATCCGCGCGTACCGCCGCGGCGCACGCGCTCGAAGTATCAGTGACGCAACGACTCCCGCGGCCGCGGCGACCAGGAGCAGGCTCGGCAGCAGCCACACCAGCACCCCGCCCGCGCTGATGAGCAGGTCGAAGTTCGCGACCGCGTAGCCGAGGATCGCGGTCAGGGCGAGGCCGGCCACGACCGGCGCGACGAGCGTCCGGACGATGTTGCGGTCGAGGTCGCGATGCCGGAGAAAGAACGCGGCGACCGCGAACGAACAGGCGGCCATCAGCGCGATGACGCCCAGCGTGCCGAGGTTGGTGAGCCAGGTGAACAGGGCGCGAACGGGGTCCTGCCCGGTGGCCGCGAAGACGGCCACCACCACGAGCGCGAGCACCGACTGCGCGACCGAGCCGACGTGCGGGCTCCGGTGCACGAGGTGGGTCCGGCCCGCGTGGCCGGGCAGCAAGCCCTCCCGCCCGAGGGCGTAGACGTACCGGGCCACCGCATTGTGGAATGCCAGAACCGCCGCGAAGACGCTGGTGCAGAACAGCATTCGCATGATCGTCGTGAACCACGGGCCGACATAGGAATCGGCGAGCTCGAACAGGAATGTCGTGGGGTCGCTGAGCCTTTCGATGAAGCCCCGCGTGGTGTCGACGCCCGCGCCGTTGATCATCAGGAAGGTGACGAAGGTGTAGGCGACGCCGATGGTGACCACGGACAGAAACGTCGCCCGCGGCACCGTCCGCCTCGGGTCCTCGGCCTCCTCGCTGTAGAGCGCGGTCGCCTCGAAGCCGATGAACGACGCGAAGCAGAACAGCAGCGCGATCGGCAGCGAGCCGCCGGTCAGCGCGCTGGGCAGCAGCGGAGTGACACTGACCGGCGCCGTCCCGAAATCGCCGCCCCGCACCGCGATCACCGCCGCGAGCACGAGAACGACGAGGAACTCGGCGGCCACGAGGATCGAGAGCACCTTGACCGACAGATCGATCTGCCGGTAGCCGAGCACCGCGACCGCGGCGATGCCGAGCACCACGTAGACCCACCAGTCGATGCGCAGGCCGAACTCGTCGGCGAGGAAGCCGCCCGTCGCCGCACCGAAGAGCCCCCAGAGGCCGATCTGCATGGCGTTGTAGCTCACCAGCGCGAGATATGCCGCGGCGCCGCCGAATTGCTGACGCAGGCCGCGGGTGACGTAGGAGTAGAAGGCCCCGGTGCTGATGTGGTGCCGCGCCATGGCCGTGTAGCCGACGGCGAACACCAGCAGCGTGGCCACGGTCAGGAGGTAGGCGCCGGGCACGCCGGGGCCGTTGCCGAGCAGCATGGCCAGCGGTGCGCCGCCCGCCATGGCGGTCAGCGGCGCGGCCGCGGAGATGACGAAGAACGTCACCCCGAACACGCCGACGGACCCGCGGCGCAGGCGGTGATCGTGGACGACCGGCTCGTTCGTGCTCGTCACGCGTTGTCCCTCGCCGATTCGATGGTGCACGGCGGGAGCATGATCCGGTCGAAGAACTCGGCCAGCTCCGCGGTCGCGGTGAGCGGAAGCACCGTCGCCACATACTGATCGGGGCGCACGACGACGATCGCGCCGCGGCGGTCGATGCCGCGCTCGGCGAAGATGTCGAGGTGCGGGTCGGTCGCGTACACCTTCTCGTAGTCCACCAGGCGGAACGGCCCGACCACGGGCAGGAAGGCGGCCGGCACGGCGGCGAGGTCGACGCCCGTATGCGGCTGACGGTAAACGACTTTCACGTCGAAGACGCTGTCGATGTCGGCGTCCTTCGGGGTGTACGCGAGCAGCGGGGACTCGGGCGCGGTGGCGAGCCACCGCGCCCACCTGTCGAGCGCCGAGACGTCGGCCCCCACCGCCGTCGGGTCGGCGGCGAAAGCGTAGACGCGCCAACGCCCGTCGGCACGGTGGTGGTGCCCGAGATGGACGGGGTTGGCGTCGGCGACGCGCACCACCGGCGCGGACTTGAAGCGCTTCCCGATCGGGAACCCGCTCGCGAGACTCTGGTGTATGGGCTCGCCGACGATCATCGACGGCCGGTACTCGGTCATGAAGCCGGCGGGGAACTCGGCGGTCTTGACGTAGAAGTCCTCGAGCTCCGAGGGCGAGGCGAACTCCTCCGGGCGCTTGGCCATCATGCTCGACCATTGCCGGTCGAAGTCGATGAGGTTCTGCGCGATCACCTGTCGCTCGGCCGAGTACGTCGCCAGGAGGGTCTCGGGGCTGCGGCCCGCCAGCACGTGGCCGAGTTTCCAGCCGAGGTTGAATCCGTCCTGCATCGAGACGTTCATGCCCTGACCGGCTTTCGCGCTGTGGGTGTGGCACGCGTCGCCGGTGATGAACACCCGCGGCGTGCGGGTGCCCGCCTCCTCGACCGGCACGTCGTCGAAGCGATCGGTCACGCGGTGGCCGACCTCGTAGACGCTGTGCCAGGCGACCTCTCGCACGTCGAGGGTGTACGGGCGCATGATCTCGTTGGCCTGCGCGATGATCGCCTCGACGCCGGTCTCGCGCACCTTGCCGTTGTCGTCCTCGGGCACCTCGCCCAGGTCCACATACATCCGGAACAGGTAGCCGCCCTCTCGGGGTATGTGCAGGATGTTGCCGCCGGACCCGGACTGGATGGCGCATTTGGTGCGGATGTCGGGGAAGTCGGTGACGGCCAGCGCGTCCATCACACCCCACGCGTGGAAGGCTTTGTCGCCCTTCGGCACACAGCCGATGCGGTCGCGCACGCGACTGTGCGCGCCGTCGGCGCCGACCACATACTTCGCCCGCACCGTTCGTATCTCACCCTCGTGCTCGCCACTCGTCCGAGCCAAGGTCACGGTCACCGGATAGTCGCCGGCGTCGGCGATTTCGAGGTCACCGAATTCGTAGCCGTAGTCCGGTCGCATGCGCGTCGGCGCGTTGATCATCGCCTCGGCGAAGTAGTCGAGAACGCGGGCCTGGTTCACCAGCAGGTGCGGGAACTCGCTGATCCCGGTCGGATCGTCGAGGGTTCGGGCGGCCCGGACGATCCGCGTGTGATCGTTGGGATCCGGCTTCCAGAACGCCATTTCGGTGATCCGGTACGCCTCGGCGACGATGCGCTCGGCGAACCCGAACGCCTGGAAGGTCTCCACGCTGCGCGCCTGGATGCCGTCGGCCTGTCCGATGGCGAGGCGGCCGGGGCGGCGTTCGATGATGCGGGTGGTGACGGTCGGGAACTGGGCCAGCTGCGCGGCGGTGATCATGCCTGCCGGGCCCGTGCCGACGATGAGAACGTCCATCTCGTCGGGGAGTTCGTCGGGGCGGTCGAGGCCGACGCCCGCGGCCGGTTGGATGCGCGGGTCGGTGGACACGTACCCGTGGTGATGGAACTGCACTGTTCAGACCCTCGTCATTCCTCTGATAGGGCTTATCGCCTGTGCCGCTTCGTGATCCGGGCCCAGCGGGATGCCGCTGCGGTCGCGCAGGGCCAGCGTCGCCACGAAACTGAGCACGACGACGCCGCCGAGATAGAGCACCACCGAGGTGGTCGTGCCGCTCGAGCGCACGAGCGCCGCGGCGATCGTCGGGGCGAACGCGCCACCCAGGATCGCCCCGAGCGCGTAGGAGATCGCGACCCCGGAGAATCGGACGGACGCCGGGAACAGCTCGGCGTAGAGCGCGGCCTGCGGGCCGTAGGTGAGGCCGAGGCCGACCGTGAGCAGCGCGAGTCCACAGAACAGCAGCCACGGATTCGCGGTGTTCACCAACGGGAACAGCGGCGCCAGCGCGGCGAGCAGCAGCACCCAGCCGATGAGATACGTTGTGCGCCTGCCGATCCGGTCGCTGAGAGCGGCGCCGAGCCAGGTGAACAGCAGCCAGGTGAACGCCGAGCCGGCGACCGCCCACAGGACCGGTCCGCGGTCGAGACCGACCGAGCCGTGCGCGTCGGTCGCGTAGTTCTGGATATAGCCGCCGGTGGTCATGTATCCCACGGCGCTGTTGCCCGCGAAGACGACGGCCGCGATCAGGACGAGCAGGCCGTGCCCGCGGAACAGCTCGACGACGGGGGTCGCGGTCTGCTCGCGCCGCTCGGCGATCTGCCGGAAGACCGGACTCTCCTCGACGCGCCTGCGGATGTAGTGACCGATGAGGATCAGCACGACCGACAGCAGAAACGGTATCCGCCAACCCCATTCGAGGAAGGCGTCCCCCGGCGCGAGCATCGTCGTCAGCGCCAGCACGCCGGAGGCCGCCAGCAACCCGAGCGGCACGCCTATCTGCGGCGAGGCACCGAACACCCCGCGTTTGCCGGGCGGTGCGTGCTCGACCGCCATCAGCACGGCGCCGCCCCACTCGCCGCCCGCCGAGATCCCTTGCAGCACACGCAGGAGGATGAGCAGAGCCGGCGCGGCCACGCCGAGAGTGGCGTAGGTCGGGAGCAGGCCGATCAGCGTCGTGGCGGCGCCCATGGCCACCAGCGTCACCATCAGGATGACCCGCCGGCCGTACTTGTCGCCGAAATGCCCTGCGAGGAAGGCGCCCAGCGGGCGGAAGAGGAAGCTGATCCCCACCGTGAGGAACGACAGGATGGTCGCGATGCCCTCCCCGGCGGGCTGGAAGAAGAGCTTTCCGAAGACCAGCCCGGCGGCGCCCGCGTAGACGAAGTAGTCGTACCACTCGACCGTCGTGCCGACCACGGTGGCGAAAACGACTCGGCGGCGGTCCTTTTCGCTGACGGTCGGCGAGCTCGGCTCCCCAGACCATGGTGGCGCGCTCATTGGGGACTCCTTTGTATTCGTGCCGGGCGGCGATGCCGGGCCCGTAGTGCCGCCGATCACGGCGGCTGCGAGATGCGATCTGCGTCACTTGCGATGCGCTTCACTAATGATATACGATTTGAGATACGATGCAAGAGTCGCTAGGGAGGTTTATGAAAGTCGGCAACGACGCTGGTGACAGCCGGTTCTCCGCGCTCCCCAGCCGGCCGGGCAAGATCATCGCGATCCATCTCAGCTATGCCTCCCGCGCGGACCAGCGGGGCCGCAGGCCCGCGCACCCGTCCTACTTCCTCGAGCCGAGCAGTTCGGTCGCCACCACCGGCGGCGTCATCGAAAGGCCCGCCGGGACAGAGCTTTTGGCGTTCGAGGGGGAGATCGCGCTCATCATCGGCGCACCCGCGCGGCGAGTGCCGCTCGAGTCCGCGTGGAAGCATGTCTCGGCGGTCACGGCGGGCAACGACTTCGGCCTGTACGACCTCCGGGCCAACGACAAGGGCTCGAACGTGCGCTCCAAAGGCGGCGACGGCTTCACCCCCTTGGGGCCGAACCTCATCGACGCGCAGACCGTCGAGCCCGGCGCGCTGCGGGTGCGGACATGGGTCAACGGGGTTCTCGCCCAAGAGGATTCGTCCTCGGGCCTGATCTTCCCGCTCCCCCAGCTGATCTCGGATCTCTCGCAACACTTCACCCTCGAACCGGGCGATGTGATCCTCACCGGCACCCCGGCCGGATCGTCGGTGGTCGTGCCGGGCGACGTGGTGGAGGTCGAGGTCGACGCCCCCGACACGGCGGGCGCGCCCAGCTCCGGCCGGTTGGTCACCACGGTCACGCAGGGCACGCACGAGTTCGACGCCGCCCTCGGCTCCCTGCCGTCGGTCGACGACACGCAGCGGGCCGAGGCGTGGGGATCCCGTTCCGCCGCAGGGCTTCCCGCGCACCCGGGGCTCTCCGACGAACTGCGCGACAAGCTTTCCCGCGTGCCGGTCGCCGCCTTGTCACAGCAACTGCGCAAGCGCGGGCTGAACAACGTGTCCATCGACGGCGTGCGGCCGACGCGCCCGGGGGCCAGGCTCGTCGGCACCGCGCGCACGCTGCGGTTCGTGCCGAATCGTGAGGACCTGTTCACCGCGCACGGCGGCGGCTACAACGCGCAGAAGCGGGTGTTCGACACCGTGGCTCCCGGCGAGGTGATCGTCATCGAGGCCCGCGGCGAGGCCGGCTCCGGCACGCTGGGCGACATTCTCGCGCTGCGCGCGAAGGTGCGCGGCGCGGCAGGCGTGGTGACAGACGGCGGCGTGCGCGACCACGACGCCGTCGCCGAGATCGGCCTCGCGGTCTTCGCCGCGGGCCCGCACCCGGCGGTCCTCGGGCGCAGGCACGTGCCGTGGGACTGCGACCTCACCATCTCCTGCGGCGGCGCCACCGTCGAGCCCGGCGACATCATCGTCGGCGACGGCGACGGCGTGCTGGTGCTACCCCCCGGCATCGCCGAGGAGGTCGTCGACGATGCTCTCGAACAGGAGGTCCAAGACGGCTGGATCGCCGAGCAGGTCCGCGCCGGCCACCCGGTGCACGGCCTGTTTCCCCCCGACGCGGAATGGAAGGCGAGGTACCGACAGTGGCGCAGGAGCCGATGAATCCCGGTGGTGCACAGAGCAAGTCGCAGGTCGCGTATCACTGGATCAAGGAGCGGATCGCGCGCCAGGAGTACACGCCGGGCTACCGGCTGGTCCTCAGCGCCATCGCCAAGGACCTCGACATGAGCGTCGTCCCGGTGCGCGAGGCCATCCGGCAGCTCGAGGCCGAGGGACTGGTCACCTTCGAACGCAATGTGGGCGCGCAGGTTTCGATGGTGGACGACTCGCAGTACCGGCACAGCATGCAGACGCTGAGCGTGCTCGAGGGCGCGGCGACCGCGCTGGCGGCCGGTCGCCTGACCGAGGACGACCTGCGCCGGGCACGGGCGGTCAACGATCGGATGATCGAGTCGCTCGATGACTTCGATCCGAGCGCGTTCACCGCGCTCAACCACGAGTTCCACTCGATCCTGTTCACCAAGTGCGTGAATCCCCGCATCGTCACGCTGGTGGAGGCCGAGTGGGCCCGCCTCGGCCACCTGCGCTCCTCGACCTTCTCCTTCGTGCCGGGCCGCGCGCACGAGTCCGTGCGCGAACACGAGAACATCGTGCGCCTCATCGAGATCGGCGCGCCGCTCGGCGAGATCGAGAAGGTCGCCCGCCGCCACCGCGCGGCCACGCTCGACGCCTACCTGGTCCACGAGCATCCCGACGAAACCTTCGGCCTACCGGCCGTGTGAACCCGAATCCGGAGTCTTCCATGACCAATGCGGTGCGTACCCCCGCCTCCCCGCACACACCCGCCGACCTGCCCGCGCGGATCCAGCACTACATCGACGGCTCATTCGTGGACTCGATCGACGGCGACACCTTCGGCGTGCTCGACCCCGTCACCAACGAGGTCTACGTCCGGGCGGCCGCGGGCAAGCGGGCCGACATCGACCTCGCGGTGGCCGCCGCGACCAAGGCCTTCACCGAGGGACCGTGGCCGCGCATGCTGCCGCGCGAGCGGTCGCGCATCCTGCACCGCATCGCCGACATCGTCGAGTCCCGCGACGCGCGGCTGGCCGAGCTGGAGTCGTTCGACTCGGGGCTGCCCATCACCCAGGCGCTCGGCCAGGCCCGACGCGCGGCCGAGAACTTCCGGTTCTTCGCCGATCTCGTCGTCGCGCAGGTGGACGACACCTACAAGGTTCCCGGCAAACAGATCAACTACGTCAACCGCAAGCCCATCGGCGTCGCCGGCCTGATCACGCCGTGGAACACCCCGTTCATGCTGGAGTCCTGGAAGCTCGGGCCCGCGCTGGCGACCGGGAACACGGTGGTGCTCAAGCCCGCCGAGTTCACGCCGCTGTCGGCGTCGCTGTGGGCCGGGATCTTCGAGGAGGCCGGGCTGCCGCACGGCGTGTTCAACCTCGTCAACGGGCTCGGTGAGGAGGCGGGCGACGCGTTGGTGAAACACCCTGGGGTGCCGCTGATCTCGTTCACCGGGGAGAGCCGCACCGGCCAGCTCATCTTCGAGAACGCCGCCCCGTCGCTGAAGGGGCTGTCGATGGAGCTGGGCGGCAAGAGCCCGGCCGTCGTGTTCGCCGACGCCGACCTCGAGGCCGCCATCGACGCCACCATCTTCGGCGTGTTCTCCCTCAACGGCGAGCGGTGCACCGCGGGCAGCCGCATTCTCGTCGAGCGCTCCATCTACGACGAGTTCGTCGAACGCTATGCCGCGCAGGCGAAACGGGTCGTCGTCGGCTACCCGCACGACCCGGCCACCGAGGTCGGCACGCTGGTGCACCCCGAGCACTACGACAAGGTGATGAGCTATGTCGAGCTGGGCAAGACGGAGGGCCGCCTGGTCGCGGGCGGCGGCAGGCCCGAGGGCTTCGACGGCGGGAACTTCGTCGCGCCAACGGTTTTCGCCGATGTGAAGCCGGACGCCCGAATCTTCCAGGAGGAGATCTTCGGCCCGGTCGTCGCGATCACGCCGTTCGACACCGAGGCGGAGGCGCTCGCGCTCGCCAACGGCGTCCGGTACGGCCTGGCCGCCTACGTCTGGACCAATGACCTGAAGCGGGCGCACACCTTCGCGCAGGCGGTCGAGGCGGGCATGGTGTGGCTCAACTCCAACAACGTCCGCGACCTGCGGACGCCGTTCGGCGGGGTGAAGGCCTCCGGCCTCGGCCACGAGGGCGGCTACCGCTCCATCGACTTCTACACCGATCAGCAGGCCGTGCACATCAATCTCGGCCCGGCCCACAACCCGACCTTCGGCAAGCAGGAACCATCGTGACCATCACCCCCGACTCCCCCGAACCCGTTGTGACCGCGCAGGATCCGATCCGCGCCGCCCACCCGATCCGCACACCGAAGGCCGCGCCGCCGGACGTGGTCCGCTGCGCCTACATGGAACTCGTCGTCACCGACCTCGCGCGCGCCCGCCACTTCTACGTCGACATCCTCGGCCTGGTGGTCACCGAGGAGGACGAGAACGCCGTCTATCTCCGGTCTTTCGAGGAGTTCATCCACCACAACCTGGTCCTGCGCGCGGGCCCGATCGCCGCCGTCGCGGCGTTCTCGTACCGGGTGCGCAGCCCCGCCGAACTCGATCGCGCGGTCGAGTTCTACACCGAGCTCGGCTGCCGCGTCGAACGGCGCGCCACGGGCTTCACGAAGGGCATCGGGGACTCGGTGCGGGTCGAGGACCCGCTCGGCTTTCCGTACGAATTCTTCTACGACGCGGCGCATGTCGAGCGGCTCGCGTGGCACTACGAGCTGTACACCCCGGGGGCACTGGTCCGGCTCGACCACTTCAACCAGGTGACGCCCGACGTGCCGCGCGCGGTGAAGTACATGGAGGACTTGGGTTTCCGGGTCACCGAGGACATCCAGGACGCGGGCGGCACGGTGTACGCGGCGTGGCTGCGCCGCAAGCCGACCGTGCACGACACCGCGATGACCGGCGGCAACGGGCCGCGCATGCACCACGTGGCCTTCGCGACGCACGAGAAGCACAACATCATCGCCATCTGCGACAAGCTCGGCGCGCTGCGCATGTCGGACCTCATCGAGCGCGGGCCCGGCCGCCACGGCGTCTCCAACGCCTTCTACCTGTACCTGCGCGACCCCGACGGGCACCGCATCGAGATCTACACCCAGGACTACTACACCGGCGACCCCGACAACCCGGTCGTCACCTGGGACGTGCACGACAATCAGCGGCGCGACTGGTGGGGCAGCCCGGTGGTGCCGAGCTGGTACATCGACGCCTCGCTGGTGCTCGACCTCGACGGCAACCCGCAGCCGGTGGCCATGCGCACGGAGGAATCGGAGATGGCCGTCACCATCGGCGCCGACGGGTTCTCCTACACCCGCAAGGACGATCCGGAGCGCAGGCCGAGCGAGTACAAGCTCGGCGCGCAACTCTGAAGGGGGACAACGGATGCTGCCCACCGAGACCATCACGGCGATCGCCGACGAGCTGGCCGCCGCCGAGCGCGACCGCCGCACTATACCCCTGCTCACCGCCCGCCATCCCGGGATGACGGTCGCGGATTCCTATGCGGTGCAGAACGAATGGCGGCGCCGCGGCATCGAGCGCGGGCGCACACCGGTGGGCCGCAAGATCGGTCTCACGAGCAAGGTGATGCAGGCGGCGACCGGCATCACCGAGCCGGATTACGGAACCATCTTCGACGACATGGTTTTCGAGAACGGGTCCGTCATCGAGCACGACCGGTTCGTGAACGTGCGCATCGAGGTGGAGCTCGCGTTCGTGCTGGGCGCGGCGGTCGATGGTCCCCGCGCCACCGTCTTCGATGTGTTGCGCGCGACCGAGTACGTCGTTCCGGCGCTGGAGATCCTCAGCTCACGCATCGAGCTGGCCGGGCGGACCATCGTCGACACCATCAGCGACAACGCGGCGATGGGCGGGCTGGTCTACGGCGGAAACCCGGTGCGGCCCAACGACGTCGACCTGCGCTGGGTGTCCGCGCTGCTGTATCGCAACGAGACGATCGAGGAGTCCGGCGTCGCCGCCGCCGTGCTCAACCACCCGGCGACCGGGGTCGCGTGGCTGGCGAACAAGCTGAGCGAGCACGGCGATCGGCTAGAGGCGGGCGAGATCGTGCTCGCCGGATCGTTCACCCGGCCGCTGTGGGTCGAGCGGAACGACACCATTCTCGCCGACTACGGACCGATGGGAACGATCTCATGCCGATTCGTCTGAGCCGGACGCTGCGCGACGCGCTGGCCGAGGCGGGCCGCCCGCTGTACGGCGGGTGGATCACCACCGGGTCGCCGGTGGTGGCCGAGATCATGGCCGGGTCCGGGCTCGACTGGGTGCTGATCGACATGGAGCACGCGCCCAACGGCCTGGAATCCGTGCTGGCGCAACTGTATGCGGTGTCCGGCTACGAGGTGACGCCGGTCGTCCGGGTGCCCATCGGCGAGACCGTCATCATCAAACAGGTTCTGGATCTCGGCGCGCAGAACATTCTGGTGCCGATGGTCTCGACCCCGGAGCAGGCGCGCGCCGTCGCCGAGGCGGCGCAGTACCCGCCGTTCGGGCGCCGCGGCGTGGGCAGCGCGCTGGCGCGCTCGGCGCGGTGGAACCGCGTCGAGGGCTACCTCGCCGACGGCGCCGACCACGTCTCGGTGTTCGTGCAGATCGAGACGCTCGACGGCGTCGCCAACGCCCGCGCCATCGCCGAAACACCGGGCGTCGACGGCGTTTTCGTCGGCCCGAGCGACCTCGCCGCTGCCATGGGGTTGCTCGGCATGCAGACCCATCCGGACGTGACGGCTCAGGTGCGCCGGGCCTTCGCCGGTGTCACCGCGGCCGGAAAACCCGTCGGCGTCAACGCGTTCGACCCGAACCAGGCCATGGCCTACGTGCGCGAGGGGGCGGCGTTCCTGCTCGTCGGGGCGGACGCCGCCCTGCTCGCCCGTGGCTCGGAGGCCCTGGCCGACCGATTCATCGGCTCGCCGCACGACGAGACCTCGCGCGGCGGTTACTGATCCCATCCTTGCGAGCACACAGAGAGACCGGGCAATGACAGTCAGTTACGACACCCTCCTCGCGCGCATCACCGACCCCGACGGCCGGGCGATCCCGGACCCCGCGACCGGAGAGGTGGTGGGGCGGGTCCGTTTCCGGCCCGTCGCCGACCTCGACGCCGCGATCGCGCGCGCCCGCGCCGCGCAGCCCGCGTGGGCCGCGCGCGGCGACGAGGAGCGCGTGGACCTCCTGCTGCGCGCGGCCGACGCGGTCGAGGCCGCGACCGAGCCGCTGGCGGAACTGCTCTCGCGCGAGCAGGGCAAGCCGCTCAACGGGCCCAACGCCCGCTTCGAGGTCGGCGCCTGCGTCTCGTGGCTGCGCGCCACCGCCGCGACGCCGCTGCCGGGCGAGACGGTGGTCGACGACGAGACCGCGCACGCGGAGTTGCGCTACCGGCCGCTCGGCGTGGTCGGCGCGATCGGCCCGTGGAACTGGCCGATGATGATCACCATCTGGCAGATCGCCCCCGCGCTGCGGATGGGCAACACCGCCGTGGTCAAGCCGTCGGAGTACACCCCGCTGAGCGTGCTCGCGCTGATCGAGGTGCTCAACCACGTTCTGCCGCAGGACATTCTGCACGCCGTCGCCGGTGCGGGCGAGCTCGGCGCGCGCCTGGCCGCCCACCCCGGCATCGACAAGTTGATGTTCACCGGGTCCACCCGTACGGGGCAGGCCGTCATCAGGAGCTCGGCCGACACGGTGAAACGGCTGACGCTCGAGCTCGGCGGCAACGACGCGGGCATCGTGCTGCCCGACGTCGATCCCAAGGCGATCGCCCACGACCTGTTCTGGGGCGCGTTCATCAACACCGGTCAGACGTGCGCGGCCATGAAGCGGCTCTACGTGCACGACGACGTCTACGACGACGTCTGTACCGCGCTCGTCCAGGTGGCCTCGGCCATGCCGATGGGGCGCGGCCTGCACGAGGCCAATGTGCTGGGGCCGCTGCAGAATCGGCAGCAGTTCGACATCGTCGCGCGCCTGGTCGAGGCGGCGCGCGCGGCCGGGGCCACCGTGCTGACCGGCGGCGATCCCGATCGCGACGCGCCGGGCAACTTCTATCCGCTGACCCTGGTCGCCGATGTCGACAACGACAACCCGCTGGTGACCGAGGAGCAGTTCGGCCCGGCCCTGCCCATCATCCGCTACCACGAGGTCGAGCAGGCGATCGCCATGGCCAACGCGCTCGACGTCGGGCTCGGCGCGTCGGTGTGGAGCGAGGACAAGGCGGCCGCCCGCGCGGTCGCCGAGCGCCTCGAGGCGGGCACGGTCTGGATCAACTCGCACGGCGGCGTGCACCCGATGATCCCGTTCGGCGGGGTCAAGAAGTCGGGCTACGGGCTGGAATTCGGCGTCGAGGGGCTCAAATCCGTTGCCGCGCCGCAGGTGATCAACGGCTGACGGGCGCCGGGGCATGCGCTGCGTGCCTGCCGCGAATAGGGGCGCGGCAGGCACGTTTAGGGGCCGATCGGGATGCCGGAACTCGACGCCGGGCGGCCACACTTACCGCATGTACCACAAACTCGCCGAACTGGACGCGCGGCGCGAGCAGGCGGTGACCGGGCCTTCTCAGCGGGCGACGAAAGCCCAACGTACGCGGGGCAAGCTGACGGTCAGGGAGCGGATCGAGCTGCTCTTCGACGAGGGCAGCTTCCGCGAGATCGAGCAGTTCCGCAGGCATCGGGCCACCGGATTCGGCCTGGAGGACCGCAGGCCCGATACCGACGGCGTCGTCACCGGGTGGGGAACCGTTTACGGCAGAACAGTTTTCGTTTACGCGCACGACTTCCGGATCTTCGGCGGGTCGCTCGGCGAGGCCCACGCCGAGAAGATCCACAAGGCAATGGATCTCGCGCTCGCGGCGGGCGCGCCGATCGTGAGCCTCAACGACGGTGCGGGCGCGCGCATTCAGGAGGGAGTCAGCGCGCTGGCCGGCTACGGCGGCATCTTCTCGCGAAATGTCAAGGCCAGTGGGGTGATTCCACAGATCAGTGTGGTGCTCGGCCCGTGTGCCGGCGGCGCGACCTACTCCCCCGCGCTCACCGATTTCGTGTTCATGGTCCGCGGCATCGCGCAGATGTACATCACCGGCCCCGACGTGGTGCACGCGGTGACCGGGGAGGCGGTGACCCACGAGGAGCTCGGCGGGGCGCAGGTGCACGGCGGCGTCTCCGGCGCGAGCGCGTTCAGTTACGACACCGAGCAGGAGTGCCTCGCCGACGTCCGATTCCTGCTCTCGATGCTGCCGTCCAACAATCGCGAACTGCCGCCGGTGCGCCGCGGCGGCGACCCGGCGCACCGGCGCAACGACTCGCTGATCGAGCTGATTCCCCGAAATCCGAATCAGGCCTACGACATCGGTGCGGTGATCGAGGAGATCGTCGACGACGGCGAACTGTTCGAGGTGCATCAGCAGTGGGCGAGCAACATCGTCTGCGGGCTCGCCCGATTGGACGGGCACGTCGTCGGGATCGTCGCCAATCAGCCCGCCGTGCTCGCCGGGGTGCTCGATATCCACGCGGCGGAGAAGGCGGCGCGCTTCGTGCAGATGTGCGACGCGTTCGGTATTCCACTGGTGACCCTGGTGGACGTGCCGGGATTTCTGCCGGGCACGGCGCAGGAGCACGGCGGCATCATTCGGCACGGCGCGAAACTGTTGTACGCCTACTGTAATGCCACCGTTCCGCGCGTTCAGGTCATTCTGCGTAAAGCGTACGGCGGCGCGTACATCGTGATGGATTCTCGATCGATCGGGGCCGATCTATCTTTCGCGTGGCCGAGCAACGAGATCGCGGTGATGGGCGCGGCGGGCGCGGCGAACGTGGTGTTCCGCAAAGAGATAGCGCAGGCCGCCGACCCGGAATCGGCTCGCAGCCAACGAATCAAGGAATATCAGCAGCAATTGATGCACCCCTACTACGCGGCCGAACGCGGCTTGGTCGACGACGTGATAGACCCGGCGTCCACCAGGTCGGTTCTCGTCGACGCCCTGGCCATGTTGCGCGCGAAGAACACCGAGCTGCCCGCGCGCAAGCACGGGAACCCGCCGATGTGACCCGGCCCGCGATCATTCCGATAACCGTGCTGTCCGGCGCGCCCTCCGACACGGACCTGGCGGCGTTGCTCGCGGTCCTGCTGATCTGCCTCGCATGCCCGGAAACCCAAGCGCCACAGCCGATCACGCCCGGTTCGGCGCTGTGGCCGCGCCCGAGCGGCTACCGGCCGGCCGGCATGTGGAGCCGGTGATCGACCGGAACACCGCTTTCCGCGTCGAGTCAACCCCTATTAATTACGTGCACAATTCATCCCACAGTCGGCGAGAAGTTATTCGGGTTGTTGTTCCGGACAACGCGATTAGCATCGATCTCGGCCCCAGGTTTTGCTGGGTTGACAGTGTTGTGACCCGGGGGCAGTCTTGGTGATCGTGGTCCGCGCAGTTCACGCGCGCACGACGCTCTGACCTACATCGCTGTGGTTCAAGGATTGCCGGGCCACGCGATTTCCCGGGTAGTGAGGGGGGCAGTGGACCACGTCCAACGACATCGACCCGAACCGGTACGCGTCGGCCGTTCTGCCCGCGATTATCCGGCACCGGGAAGCGTTGACAGCCGAGGAGAGCACCGCCGCGCACGGCGCGGCGGCCGCACCCGGCTGACCGAGTGGGGGCGGCCTGAAGATCGATCGTCCGACGCCGCGGTGATCCCGCGGTCGCCGGCGGAATGGACGCCCTCCGAAACACGGGCATGGGCACGTTCAGAGGAGGAAATGTGGCCTTTCTGTCCTTTTTTACCGCGTTAGAATACTTATTGAATTTACTGAGCGAATTCTGGGACAGCACGGGCCAGTTCGTCCTCGTCAAGGGGGCGCCCGCGAGCGGCAAAACGGAATTATTGGGTAGATTCGCCCATCACGCGGCCGAATCCGACGCGTGGGTGTTATACGCCGCGGGCTCGCTGGCTGAGCACTCGATCCAGGCGGGCGTCATAGATCAGCTGTTCACCAGCCCCGGTCTGCCGGAGCGGACCATCGAGCGGGTCACCGAGTTGCTCATCGCCGACCCCTTCCTCGGCAACGGAAACCCGGACAGCAGCAAGGCTGTTCGGCACGCCCAGGCCCGCGCGGTGCACGAAATGTGCGCCGAACTGGTGACGCTCGCGAAGATCAGACCGGTCGTCATCTGCGTCGACGACATCCAGTTCGTGGACGCCTGGTCGCTGCAGTTGCTGCTGTCGCTGCAGCGGCGCATCGGCTCCTCGCGAATCCTGTTGGTGGCCACCGAGCGTGAACCGTACAACCCGTCCTGGCCCGCGCCGCGGTCCGAGGTCGTCCTGCACCCGCACCGCCAGCTGACGCTCGCGCCCTGGTCGGTGGCGGGGGTGACCGAGACGCTCGCGCAGTGGCTGGACGCGGCGACCGCCGAGCGGCTCGCCCCCGCGGTGCACGAATTGACCGGCGGGCATCCCATGCTCGTCGACGGGCTGATCGAGGACCATCGCGCGCGCGAGCGAGCGCTCGGCGCGACCGACGACGAACGGCTCGCCGTGGGCGCCGCGTTCGGCCACGCGGTGCTCGCGTCCGTGCGCCGGCTGGACCCGGAGCTGCTCGACATCGCGCAGGCGATCGCGGTGCTGGGCGCGGACGGGACGCCCGAGATGATCAGCCGCATACTGGGCATCAAGCAGAAGGCCGTCGAACAGGGGATCGACGTCATGGCCTCGGCGGGTCTGCTGCGCGACGGCGACTTCCGCCACCCGGTGGCCGCGGAGGCGGTCCTCGGCAGCCTCCCGGCCGAGCACGGCGCCGAGCTCCAGGTGCGCGCCGCGGAGCTGCTCTACGACCGGGCGGCGCCCTCCGGGGCC
>NZ_BAGH01000204.1 GCF_000308715.1 Nocardia tenerifensis NBRC 101015 | reverse complement strand
GTGCAGCTCCTGGCTGGCCTTCCTCACGGCGGAGATCGCCCTGGTCGACGCCGCGCGGCTGCGTCCGGACGAGGTCGTGCTCGTGCACGGCGGCGCGGGCGGTGTCGGGATGGCGGCGATCCAGGTCGCGCGGCGGCTCGGCGCGACGGTCATCGCGACGGCGGGCAGCGACGAGCGCCGGGCGCATGTCCTGGCGGCGGGCGCCGACCACGCCATCGACTCGCGGACCGTCACCTTCGTCGACGAGGTCATGCGCATCACCGATGGCGCGGGCGCGGATGTCGTATTGAGCAGCGTCCCCGGCGAATTCGTCCGGCAGAACCTTCATGCCGCCGCGGAGTTCGGGCGGGTGGTCGAGATCGGCAAGGCCGATATCTACGGCGGCGGTGTGCTCGACCTGCGCCCGTTCGACCGGAACCTGTCGTTCGTCGCCGTCGACCTCGATCGGTTGATGCGGTTGCGGCCGTGGGTCATTCGCAGGCACACCCTCGAGCTGGTCGAGAAGCTGAAGGACGGTACATACGAGCACCTGCCATTTCACACGTATCCGAGTTCGGAGGCGGCCGCCGCCTTCGAGGCGGTGGTCCGGCCGAAGCGCATCGGCCGGGTCGTCCTGGATCTCGACCGGCGTCCGGAGGTTCGCCGCCGTCCGCCACGTATCGAGATCAACTCTGCCGCAAGCTATCTCGTGACCGGCGGGTTCGGCGCCTTCGGGCTCGCCACCGCCCGATGGCTGGTGCGCTGCGGCGCGCGCCACCTCGTCCTGGTCGGTCGGCGTGGCGCGACAGACCCGGCGGCCGAGCGGCAGATCAGCGAATTCTTCGCTGCCGGAGTGGAAGTGGTCGAGGAGAAGGCCGACGTAGCCGACTACGAGGCGGTGACGGCGCTGCTCGCGCGCGCCGCGACGCGCGAGGCTCCGCTGCGCGGTGTCTTCCACGCGGCGGGCATCGTCGACAACACCGCGGCGGCGTCGCTGACGTGGGAGCGGATCGCGCAGGTCTTCGCGGGCAAGCTGGACGGCGCGCGCAACCTCGACACTGCGGTGCGGGCGGCCGGGATCGAGCTGGATCACTTCGTGCTGTGGTCGTCGGTCAGCGGCCTGCTCGGCGGATTCCCGCAGCTGGCCTACGCCGCGGCCAACGCGGCGCTGCAAGCCCTCGCGCAGCAACGGATTCGGCGGGGCGAGCCGGCGCTGTGCCTGGACTGGGGCTCGATGGCGGGCGGCGGCATGGCCGAGGCGGACGCCGACACCGTGCGCTACCTGGCCGCCGTCGGGCTGCGGCCCATCCCGATGGACGCCGCGACGGACTACCTCGGCGAGTGCCTGCGGCTCGGGGTCGCGCACGCCTCGATCATCGACCTGGACTGGACGGCGGCCGCTGCCACCATGCCTGCGGTCACCCGTTCGGCCCGCTTCGCCGACTACGCCGCGGGTTCGGCGGCCGAGGGCGGCGGTGCGGCGCTGCGCGCGCGGATCGCGGCGCTGCCTCCCGCTGAGCGCGCGGCGGCGGTCACCGCCGAGCTGGTCGAGGTGCTCGCCGTCGTCATGGGGGTGTCGCCCGACGCCGTCGACGTGCGGACGCCGCTGCTCGAGCTGGGCGTGGACTCGCTGATGGCGGTCGAATTCGCCGCGCGCGCGGGCAGATCCACCGGCGTCGAGCTCGCCCCTGTGCACATGGCGCGGGCGCTCGGCCTCGGGCTGGCGGATATCGGCGCGAAGATGGCGGAGGAGCTCATCCGGCAGTCTTGACATGACTTTGTCGACAAATTAGCTTTGTCTACAAAGGTAATTGCGACATGGAAGAGCTGGTATGGCCAACGAAGAGTTCTCGCGACCGACGGCCGGGCGCATCCTCACCATCGGTCTACATCCGAAATCCCTTGACTACAGCCGCTTTCCGGATCTGGACGAACAGAAGTTGCTCGCGCGCATCGAGACCGGGCACGCCGCGATGCGCGCGGCCGGGTTCGACGCGGTGTCGTGTCTGGTCGGCACCGACCCCGAGACGGCCGAACGCGAGGTTCGAGCGCGCCTCGACGAGGGGCCGGTCGCCGTCGCGATGATCGGGGGCGCGATCCGGCTGATGCCGGAGCACACCGAGCTCTTCGAGCGGATCGTCGAAGCATTGCGCGGCTCGGGAGCGGTGCTTTGCTTCAACACCTCGCCCGAGACCACCGTCGACGCATTGCGCAGGGCGGCAAGGCTTCTCGACGCCTAGCTTCGCGAAGTTCATGACTCCCAGGCGAATCCGTCGAGGTCGGCGCCGGCGCCGAGGGCGCCGCCGATGACGAGCCGGTGCGAACCCGTGCCCGCGGGGTCGACGCCGGCGTCCTTGGCGGCGGCCTTGCGCCCGTACAGCGCCAGCTTGACCGACGACGAAGGGGCGTCGAACTCGACGTACTTGCTGCCGAAGCTCTTCGCGACGGTCAGGCCGTGTTCAACGTAGAACTGCTTGGTCGCCTTGACGTTGTCGACGCCGAGCAGCAGCACGAAGTCGTCGATCTCCCTGGTGGCCGGGCCGGTGTCCTTCTTCGCCGAGGTCGCGATCTTCCAGATCGCGCCGTCGGGCGCCTGCACGACGCCGCCGTAGCCCCAGAAGCTCTTCTTGGCCGGCTTCAGCGTCGTCGCGCCGCCGGCGATCGCCGAGCCGACGAGGCTGTCGACGGTGCTCGGCTGGGACACCACGAGCGAGAGGATGAAGCCGCGGAAGCCTGTCGTCGGCGCGTCGGTGGCGCGGACGCGCAGCCGGTCGCCGAGGCCGAACGCGTTGTCGTAGAAGGCGGCGGCGGCCGCGGGGTCGGACACCTCGAGGGTGACGGCGTCGATGGTGGTCTGAGCGGTGCTGATGTTCATGACGGCAACGCTATGCGCCGCCGCACGACCCGCGCTTCTCGATTCCTGATCGGTTGCTCGGGCGCTCGACCGAGCCGGCGCGCCGTCGCCGGGGACGCCCACTCGCGCACGCGCCTGGAAAGCGCGCCGGGTCGCCGCTAGCGTGGGGTGGCGCGAACGGAGTCCGATAGCTGGGAGTGGGTTTGTCGACATCGACGATCGAGAACATCGAAACATCCTCCGCCGCGCCGAAACTACCGCCGCGCGCCATCGCGCCGGCGGCCTGGTGGACGATCGTGCTCGCCGGTGTCGTCGCGGGCGCGTACTACCTGGTCCAGGTGCTCGAACACCGGCAGGTGATGATGCATCTGATCGATCTGAGCGTCTATCAGATCGCCGGTGATCGGGTGAGTCACCACGTGTCGGTGTACGACAGTCCGCTGCTCGGCGATACCCGCGGTGTCTGGGAGTTCGTCTACACGCCGTTCGCGGCGCTGATCTTCGTTCCGCTGCGCTGGCTGCACGGCGATCTGTACACCCTCGTCGGCGGGCTCGGGAATTTCGCCATGCTCGCCGTGGCGTGCTGGACGGCGTTGTCGATGCTCGGTTACCGCCGCGATCGGCGCACGGCGGTCGCCGCCGTCGCGGTCGCCGGGCTGTTGCTGTGGTGCGAGCCCATCCGCCAGAGCATGGCCTTCGGGCAGATCAATATCCTCCTGCTGCTGATCGTCATCGTCGATATGGCGCTGCCCGACACGTCGCGGTGGAAGGGCGTGCTGACCGGCGTCGCCGCGGGCATCAAGCTGACGCCCGCGTTCTTCGTGCTCTACCTGCTGGTCACCCGGCGCTACCGGGCCGCGGCCACCGCGGTGGGCGCGCTCGTCGCCACGCTGGTCGTCGGTTTCGCTGTGCTACCGAAGGATTCGCTGACCTTTTGGACCGGGGCCTTCATGGATCCGCAGCGTGTCGGCGTGCCCGCCAACCTGTCGAACGAGTCGTTGCGCGGCCTGATCGCGCGCTCGGTCGGCGTCGAAGGCACGCATCAACTGCTCTGGCTGGCGGGCGCGGCCGCGATGGCGGCGGTCTGCCTGTATCTGGCGCGGCGGCTGTCGCGGGCTGGGCACGAACTGCCCGCGGTGGTGTGCGTCGGCGTCACCATGACGGCGGTCTCGCCGTTCAGCTGGGTGCACCACTGGGTGTGGCTCGCGCCCTTGCTGGTCTACCTCGGTGACTTGGCGCTGCGCCGCCGCGGCCTGGTCGCGCCGCTCGGTTTCCTCGCGACGGCGATCGTCGTCTCCGGCGGCGTCCTTGTCGTGTTCGATCCCACCCTGGTCAGTGTGTTCGACTTCGCCGCACGCGCGCACCCGACCCTGCTCTATCGCAACGCCTACATCTGGCTCACCGTGGTACTGCTCGCGGTAACCGCTCTCGGCTTACGCCGAATCACGAACTCCGAGCGGTCGAGCCTCGGCGCCAAGGACGAGGAGTGGATGCTGAGCGCGAAATAGTCTCAGCCGCCGAACTTTTCGATGGCGGCCGGGGTGACGGGGGTGAACAGGTTGACGAGGTTGCCGTCCGGGTCCCGGAACAGCAGCGAGCGATTGCCCCACGGCATCGTGGTCGGCTCGTTGACGAACTCGGGCACCACCTCGGTCAGGTTCCGGTACGCGCGGTCGACGTCGTCGACGAGGAACTCGAGGATCACCGTGCGGTTGTCCGCCGGGTGGGCGGAGCCCGGCGCGAACAGCGGGACCGTGCGGGTGCCGGCGATCGCGAGTGTGGCCGAGGCGGTGCGCACCTCGGCGAAGTCCTCGGTAGCCCAGTTCGCGGCCGCGCCGGTGACCCGCTCGTAGAAGTCGACGAGGCGGGCCACGTCGGCGGTGATGATGCGGATAGAGACGAAGTTCATGGATGCTCCTGATCGGTCTGGATTGCCGCGACCCACGCTATGACCGATACCGGACAGAACCCGCCCGGTATTCGCGAGAGAATTTCCGCATGACCCGACCCGTGGCTCGCGTGCTCTCCCTACTGGAGCTGCTACAGGCGGGCGGCACCCGGACCGTGGCCGAACTCGCCGACCGGCTCGGCGTGGACGAGCGCACGGTGCGCCGGTACGTCGACCACCTGCTCGACCTCGACGTGCCCGTCGAATCCGTGCGCGGCCGCTACGGCGGTTACCGGCTCGCCGCCGGATATCGCATGCCGCCGCTGATGCTGAGCGACGACGAGGCGCTGGCCGTGCTGCTCGGCCTGGTGGCCGGTCGGCGGGCAGGCCTGCTGACGAGCACGGGCGCGGCGAGCGAGACCGCGGCCGCCAAGATCCGGCGGGTGCTGCCGGAGCGCCTCGGCCGCAGGCTCGACGCCGTGCTCGCCTCCCTCGATTTCACCAGTGCGCCAGGCGAGTTCACGGCCCCGGCGTCCGCGGTCCTGTTGACCATCGCCGACGCGGTGCGCGGGCACTGGCCTGTCTCGATCCGGTACACCGCCGCCGACGGCAGGCGCGGCGAACGCACGCTGCACCCGTACGGGCTCGTCGCGCACTCGGGCAGGTGGTATGTGACGGGCGTGGACCCCGCGCTCCGCGCGGACCGGACCTTCCGGCTCGATCGCATCGCCGCCGCGCGCACCCTGCCGGGTTCGTTCACGCCGCCCGACGACCTCGATCCGGCCGAACGCGTGCTCACCGGGCTCGCTACCGCGCCGTACCGGCACGAGGTCACGCTCTCGATCCGGGGCACCGCCGAGCAGATCCACGCTCGGCTGCCGGCGAGCGTCGCGGTCGTGACGAACTCGCCTGCGGGCGAAGGTGATTCGGACACCTGGTCCCGGGTCGAGCTGCGGGTGGAGCGGCTCGACTGGCTGCCCGCCGTGCTCGCGTCGCTCGACCGGCCGTTCGTCATCGAACGACCGGACGAGCTTCGCGACCTGGTCGCCGCGTTCGCGGAGCGGCTTATGCAGTCCGCCCGTCGTCACGTCTGAGCTCGTTGTGCTACGTGAACGGTTTCCACCCGCGCCGGACGCCTCGGGGTTCCGTCGCTGGAGGGTGCACCGTCGGCGCGGGCAGCGCGAACTCAGCGGTTCGCGCCTCTCACTTGCTCGCGACGCGCGCCACCGAGATATCCCAGAAGTCGGCGTATCGGCCGCCCGCACGCAGCAATTCGTCGTGGTCGCCCTGCTCCACGATCCGCCCGCCGTCGAGGAAGACGATGTGATCCGCGCGTTGCACGGTGCGCAGGCGATGCGCGACCATCACCACCGTCCGGCCCGCCATCAGTGTCTCGATGCCCTCGTGCACGGCGGCCTCGTTCACCGGGTCCAGCGCGGAGGTCACCTCGTCGAGCAGCACGATGGGCGCGTCTTTGAGCAGTGCCCGCGCGATCGAAACACGTTGACGCTCACCGCCGGACAGCAGCGCGCCGCCTTCGCCGACCTTCGCCGCCCAGCCGTCGGGCAGCCGCTCGATCACCTCGTCCAGCCGCGCCGCGGTCGCCGCCGCGCGCACGTCGGCCGCGTCGGCGTCGGGGCGGCCGAGCCGCACGTTCTCCTCGATCGTGCCGTCGAAGAGGTAGACGTCCTGGAAGACGATGGCGATCTGCCGCATCAGCGTCTCGGTGCTGATCGCGCGCACATCGACCCCGCCCACGCGCACCGCGCCCGCGTCCACGTCGTAGAACCGCGCGAGCAGGCGCAGCAGGGTGCTCTTGCCCGCGCCCGACGTCCCGACGATCGCGAGCCGTTGCCCCTGCGGCACCGACAGCGACAGGTCGTCGATCAGGGTGCGGCCGTTCTGCCGGAAGGTGACCGACGCGAACTCCAGGCTCCGGTCGGCGGGTTGGGTCGGCTCGGCCGGTTCGGGCAGCGGCTCGGTGCGCAGGACCGCGTCGAGCCTGGCGAGTTCGGCGCGGGCGCTGCGCAGCTTGCCGCCGATCTCCGAGAGCGACAGCAGCGGGTCGGCGCAGCGGGCGGTGAGCACCAGGATCGCCAAAACCTCTGCCGCGCCGATGCTTCCGGCCAGCGCGAGGTAGGCGCCGAGCACCAGCAGCGCGGTGAACATCGCCTGCACCGTGAGGGTGAGGCCCACGATGCCGGGCAAGGCCGACAGCGCGGTCCGCCTGCCCGCGCGCTGCACCTCCCGCAGCGAGTCGTCGAGCAGCCGGAACCGTTCGCCGGTCCGGCCGCCCGCTCGCAGCACCGGCTGTGCCTGGAGGTACTCGATGACCCGGCCGGAGGCCGCGCGCCCGCGTGCGGCGTTCTCCGCGTCGGCCGCGGCCATCGAGCGGCCCGTCCAGATCTGGACCGCCGCGACGATCGGGGCGGCGGCCAGGGCGGCCAGGCCCATCTGCCAGTTGAAGGCGAACATCACGGCGATGATCGTCAGCGGCGTCACGCAGGCGCTGATGAACGGCGCGAGCAGATGCGCGATCACGCTCATCGCCTGCAAGAGGCCGCGGCTGGCCATCACGGACACCTCGCCGACCCGGTTGGCGCTGTACCAGCCGATGGGCAGGCGGGCCAGGTGGTCGCCGAACCGGTAGTACATGCCGCGCAGCATCGTCGCGCCGACCCGGAAGCCGGACAGATCGCTGCGGTACCGCAGCACCGCGTACACCGCGACCGCGACCCCGAACGCGATCAGCCACGGCTCGGCGTCGGCGGGATCGCTGCCGAACAGCGCGCGCAGCACGGGCACCAGCAGCGCGTAGGACAGTCCCTCGACCACCGCGGTGATCGTCATCAAGACCATGGTGCGGCGCGCGGGCCGCGCGAACTCGGGCCCCAGCACCTGCAACAACATTCGAATCATGGGAGCTGTTCTCCTTGCCGCACATGCGTTTCGATCTCGTCGCCGAGCGCCGACTGGTGCGACCGCCAGAACTCCGCGAATTTCCCGTTGTGCTTCAGCAACTCGGCGGGCTTGCCGCGTTCGACAATCACGCCGTCCGCCAGCACCACGACGGTGTCGGCGTCGGCGACCGTCTCCAGGCGGTGCGCGATGACCAGGACGGTTCGCTCGCCCGACAGCGTCGCGAGGGCCTCGCGCACCGCGTGCTCGGTCTGCGGGTCGGCGAAGGCGGTCGCCTCGTCCAGCACCAGCACCGGCGCGTCGGCCAGCAGGGCACGGGCGATCGAGATGCGTTGCGCCTCACCGCCGGACAGCTCGACGTCCGCACCGATCACCGAGTCGTAGCCGCGCGGCAGCTCGAGGATCCGATCGTGAATGTTCGCCAGTTTCGCGATGCGGACGACGTCGTCGCGGTCGGCCTTCGGCACCGCGAGCGCGATATTGTCCGCGATCGAGGCGTTCAGCAGGCGGACATCCTGGAAAACGAAAGAGACTGCGCGGTAGAGCTCCTCGCTGCTGAGTTCGCGTAGATCGACCCCGCCGAGGACGACCGAGCCGTGCGTCGGATCGAAGAAGCGCGGCAAAAGCTGGACCAGCGTGGACTTTCCGCTGCCCGAGGGGCCGACGAGCGCGGTGACCGTCCCCGGCTCCAGCACCAGATCGATGCCGCGCAGCACCTCGTGCTCGGCCTCGTAGCCGAAGCGGACCCCGCGCAGCTCCACCCGATGTCCCTGTGCCGCAAGGGGTCGCGCGGGCTCGGGCAGCGACGGCACGGCGAGCACGTCCTTGATCCGGCCGACCGCGCGCCCGGCGGCCTGCATGTCGTCGAAGCCGTGGCCGAGCGCCGCCACGGGCGCGGTCAGCCCCAGCCCGAGCAGCAGGAAGGGGAGCAGATCGGCCGGGGCCAGCGAGCCGTTCGTGATGAACGCCGAACCGCCGATGAGCAGGACGAGCAGCACGAACGGCGGCGACAGGACCAACTGCATGCCCGCCGCCACGGCCGAGACGCCGCTGACGAAGCGCAGGAACGTGTCGACGAAAGCGTCCGCCGCCCTGCGGAATTCACCGTGCGCGCGCCCGGACCCGCCGAACGCCTTGACCACCGCGATGCCCTGCACGAACTCGACCACCGAGTTGGCGATGCGCCCCATGGCCGTGTCGAACTCCGCCTGCTCGCGCGTGCGGGCCGGGGTCATCATCAGCGGGACGAGCGCTACGGCGAGCACCACCGGAATCAGCGCGATCAGCGTCATTCGCCAGTCGATGGTGAACAGGTAGACCAGCGAGACCAGCGGCACCACGAACGCGGAGACGAACTCGCCGGGGGCGTGCGCTATGAACGGGTGCACGGCGCTCACGTCCTCGCCGACGACCTTCGCCAGCTCGCCGGTGCGGCGCTGGGAGAAGAAGCCGATCGGCACCCGCCCGAGCCGCGCGGCCAGTCGCCTGCGGAACGACAGCTGGACCTGACCGTCGACCAGGTGGCCGACGCCGGCCGACGCCGCGGTGAACAGCAGCCGCACGAACATGCCCGCCGCGCCGACCAGCACGACGGTCCAGACGTGGCCGTGGTCGATCGGGCCCGGCGACAACAGGGTCCTGCCCAGTTCCACGACCGCGAGCAGCGGCGCGAGTCCGGCCACGGCCCCGACCACCTGCAGCGCGATCACGGCGGCGAAGCTCGCCGCGTGCGGGCGCAGCAGGCTCGAAATGCCCTGCGCCGCAGGGTCGTCGGCGCTCGGGCTCGGCGCGGGTCGCTCCCTCGCCGGAACAGTGTCGATCACGGTCATCGCGCTCCCATTTCACAGTTTTATTACGCGTACAAATAATGTACCTCGAGCCGGGATCGCCTGTCCGTTGCTAACTTGTCCGCACGAGAAGGGAGCCCGCGTGAGCGGTCACGAGTCGGTCGAGGATCGGGAAGAGGCGGCGCTCGACCGTTTACTGCGGCAGGGGGCCGACGCGGGCGTCGTCACGTCCTACGGTCCGCACGCCGACCAGGTGCTCGAGGTTTTCGGCGCCTCGGGGCCGACGGTGGTCTACCTGCACGGCGGCTACTTTCGACCGACCATCGACCGGACGCACGGCAGGCCGTTCGCCCGCGCCGCGGCGGCGACGGGTGTGCGGGTGGTGCTGCCGGAGTATCGGCGCGAGCCGGGGAACCCGTACGCGGCGATGGAAGATCTCGATCTGCTCGAGGGCTTCCTGGCCGAGCCGGTGCTGTGGGTCGGTCACTCCGCGGGCGGAATGTTGGCGCTGACCCGGGCCTACCGGCGCAGCGCCGTGGTCCTCGCCTTGGCGCCGGTGGCCGATCTCGCGCTCGCCTCCCGGCTGGGCCTCGGCGGCGGCGCGGTCACCGCGTGGATGGGCGGTACGCCGGAACAGCAGGCGGCCCGGTACGCCGACCTCGACCCGCGCGTGCGGCTCGCGCCGCGCCGGCCCGGCGTGCTGCTGGTGCACGGCAGCGACGACCGGACGGTTCCCGTGTCGATGAGTCAGGACAGCCCCGCCGAATCCGTGGTGCTGCCCGGCGCCCACCACTTCGATCTGATCGATCCCGAGTCCGAAAAGTGGCCCGGGGTAATGGAGTTGATGCGCGCGGCACTGCCGGGGCGGTCCGACGCGCCGTAGGTTCCGCGCGGGCGAGCTCGGCTGTCCGCTCGTCGATGCTCGGATGAGCCACGTCACTGTCCGCGACACTCGACCGGGCTCGCGGGCACCGCCGTGAAATACGGTGTCCGTACGACAACCGCCGAACGCGACGCAGGGAGACTTATGCCGAATCGGCCACCAGCCAGTTCGTTGACCAGCGCCGAGGCCCTGGACGAGCTGGCGACGCGCTACCAGAGTTCCGTCGCCGCGCTGCGCGATGCCATCAGGGCCTTCGTCGCCAACGGCACGGTGCCCGACGAGGCCGCCCGCGCCGAGGGCCTGTTCGTCTATCCCGAGCTGCGCATCAGCTGGGCCGGCGGCGCGCCGCCGAAGGACCGCTCCCGCGCGTGGGGCCGCTTCGCCAAGTCCGGCAGCTACGCCACCACGATCACCCGGCCGGACCTGCTGCGCCACTACCTGTCCGAGCAGCTGGAGATGATCGAGCGCGACTACGACGTGCGGATCGAGGTGACGCCGTCGCGGCAGGAGATCCCGTTCCCGTACGTGATCGACCGCGCCGAGCTGACCTTGGACAGCTCGATGGCCGCGGTGATGGCGCGCTACTTCCCGACCACCGACCTGGCCAGCATCGGCGACGAGACCGCCGACGGCATCTTCAACGCGGTGGACACCTTCCCGCTCAGTCACTTCGACGCGCTGCGCACCGACTTCTCGCTGGCGCGGTTGCAGCACTACACCGGAACGCCGGTGGATCACTTCCAGCCGTTCGTGCTGTTCACCAACTACACCCGCTACGTCGACGAGTTCGTGCGCTGGGCGCGCGAGCAGATCGCCGACCCGGACAGTCCCTACGACGGACTCTCCTGTCCGGGCGGCACGGTGCTCGACGCCGCGTCCCTCGGCGCGCAGACCGCCTCGGATCTCGCGTGGAAGAAGCATCAGATGCCGGCCTGGCACCTGACCAGCGCCGACCGGCGCGGCATCACCCTGGTCAATATCGGCGTCGGCCCGTCGAACGCGAAGACGATCTGCGATCACCTGGCGGTGCTGCGCCCGCACGCGTGGCTGATGATCGGCCACTGCGGCGGCCTGCGGGAGAGCCAGGCGATCGGCGACTACGTGCTCGCCCACGCGTACCTGCGCGACGACCACGTGCTGGATTCAGTGCTGCCGCCCGACATTCCGATCCCCAGCATCGCCGAGGTGCAGCGGGCGCTGTACGACGCCACCAAGATCGTCAGCAATATGCCGGGCGAGGCGGTGAAGCAGCGGTTGCGCACGGGCACCGTGGTCACCACCGACGATCGGAACTGGGAGCTGCGCTACTCCGCCTCGGCCCTGCGCTTCAACCTCAGCCGCGCGGTCGCCATCGATATGGAGAGCGCGACGATCGCCGCGCAGGGTTATCGGTTCCGCGTGCCCTACGGCACCCTGCTGTGCGTCTCGGACAAGCCGCTGCACGGCGAGATCAAGCTGCCCGGCCAGGCGAACCGCTTCTACGAGGGCGCGATCTCGGAGCACTTGCAGATCGGCATCCGCGCGGTGGAACTGCTACGCGCCGAAGGGGATCGGCTGCACTCGCGCAAGCTGCGCACGTTCAACGAACCGCCTTTCCGGTAGTGCATCCGGCGATTCTGTTCCGTCAGCGTCTACACCGTAGACCCTGAGGGAACAGATTCGTCCGAAGTCGAGCCGGTCCGGCGACGCGGTGAAATCATCGCTCTCGAGCGTTATTTCCGTCGAGAAGGACCGATGAGCATGCCCACACCCACCGATCTGCTGAAGCCGACGACGTGGGCGGGCATGATCTTCAGCGACGGCAGGCGCGAGGCGGCCACGACCGCGCCGGTCGTCGAACCGGCCACCGGCGCGGAGCTCGGCCGCCTCGGCATTGCGGGGATCGATGACCTCTCCGCGGCGACCCGATCGGCCGCCGCGAACCAGCGAGACTGGGCCGCGCAACCGTTCCACGAACGCGCCGCCGTGCTGCGCCGAGCCGGAGATCTGTTCCAGCGCTACGCCTCCGACATCCAGCACTGGCTGATCCGCGAGGCGGGGTCGATTCCGGGCAAGGCGGCGGTGGAGACCGAGACCGCGGCGCAGGAGTGCTTCGAGGCGGCCGCGCTGGCCTCGACGCCGCCGGGCGTGCTGCTGCCCACCGCGTACGACCGGCTCTCCATGACGCGCCGGGTGCCGGTCGGCGTCGTCGGGGTGATCGCGCCGTTCAACTTTCCGCTCGTGCTGTCCATCCGCTCGGTCGCGCCCGCCCTCGCCCTCGGCAATGCCGTTGTGCTCAAACCGGATTCGCGCACCGCGGTGTGCGGCGGGGTGGCGCTGGCCCGGATATTCGAGGCGGCCGGGCTGCTCGAGGGCGTGCTGCACGTGCTGCCCGGCGGGGCGGATATCGGCGAGGCGCTCGTCACCGATCCGCTGGTGCCCGTCATCTCGTTCACCGGCTCGACAGGGGTCGGCCGCCGCGTGGGCGAATTGGCCGCCCGGCATCTGAAGCGGGCTCACCTCGAGCTCGGCGGCAACTCGGCGCTGATCGTGCTCGACGACGCCGATCTCGAGGCTGCCGTCGGGCTGGGCGCGTGGGGCTCGTTCCTGCACTCGGGCCAGATCTGCATGACGACCGGCCGCCACCTCGTGCACGAAAGCCTTGTCGCGGACTATGTTTCACTGCTCGCGGCGAAGGCCGACGCGTTGCCGGTCGGCGATCCGGCCACCGAGGAGGTCGCGCTCGGGCCGATCATCGACGCGGGCCAGCGCGACAAGGTCCACCACCTCGTCACCTCGACCGTCGAGGCGGGCGCCGAGCTGGCGGCCGGCGGCAGCTACCGGGAGCTGTTCTACCGGCCCACCGTGCTCGCCGGGGTCGCGGAGACGATGCCCGCCTACGCGCGGGAGGTCTTCGGCCCGGTGGCTCCCGTCTTGTCGTTCCGCGAGGTCGAGGAGGCGGCGCGGCTCGCGGCCGCCGACGAGTACGCGCTCAGCCTCGGCATCGTCACCGCGGACGCCGCCCGGGGTCTGGCGCTGGCCGAGCGGATCCCCACCGGGATCGTGCACATCAACGACCAGACCGTCGGCGACGAGGCCGTCGCCCCGTTCGGTGGCCTCGGCGCGTCCGGCACCGGCAGCCGGTTCGGCGGCGCCGCGGCGAATATCGAGGCGTTCACCGAGACCCGCTGGATCACCATGCAGCACCGCCCCGCGACCTACCCGTTCTGAATCGCCAAGGGCGTCAGCCGAGTTCGGCGAGCTGCGGCACGGCCGGGGCCATGCTGTCGATCCACGCGGCGGGCGATCCGGTGGTCGGGCTGATGATGACGGCGTGTACGCCGAGCTTCGCGTAATCGGCCATCGTGCGGACGAATTCGTCGCGGGTGTCAGGCGTCGGGCGCGGGTTGTTGGCCATGATGGTGATGCGCAGGTCGCCGAAGTCGCGGCCGACGTCGTCGCAGTGGCGGCGCAGCACGTCCAGCTTGTGCTCGACGTCGGCGGGGGAGGTGCCGAAGAGGTTGCACGCGTCGCCGTACTGGGCGACCAGCCGCAGCGTCTTGCGCTCGCCGTTGCCGCCGATGAGCACCCTCGGCCGGTGGATCGGCTGCGGCGAGCAGAGCGTCTCGGCCAGCCGGTAGTGCTTGCCCTCGAACGGTCCGTTGTTGGCCGGATCCCACATCTGGTCGCAGATGCGCAGCGCCTCCTCCAGCCGCTCGAACCGCTCCGCGATGGGCGGATACGGCACGCCGAGCCCGAGGTGCTCGCGCTCGAACCACGCCGCGCCGAGGCCGAGCGCGGCCCGGCCGCCGGAGAGCACGTCGACGGTGGTGACGATCTTGGCGAGCAGGCCGGGGTGCCGATAGGTCACGCCGGTGACGAGCAGGCCCAGCTCGATCCGGGAGGTGTGCGCGGCCAGGAAGCCGAGCGTGGTGTAGCCCTCGAGCATGTTCGACTCGGCGGGCAGCCCGGTCGGCTCGATCTGAAAGTAGTGGTCCATGAACGACAACCAGGTCGCGCCCGCCGCCTCGGCCGCGGCGCCGACCCTGGCCAGCTCGCCGGCGATGGCGGTCGTGCCGCCCTCGATGTCGAATATCGGAAGGTGAAAACCGAGCTCCATGCGACGATCTCCTCGTGTGTCGGCAACCGGAGCCTTCACGCTACGACCTGGAGTGCACTCCAAGTCAAGGGTCGCCCGCGCGCACGTCTGCCACGGTCGCGCCCGCGACGACGGTACGTTCGTAGGTGCCACCCCTGGAGCCGGTCGACGAGGAAGTAGGTGCGATGCACTGGGACCAAATGACCGCGACGCCGGACGAGCTGCGCGAACACGCGAACCGCGTGCGGCGCGCCGCCGGGCAGCTCGGCATGCTCGAGTCGATCATCAACGCGGCCGACGGCCCGTGGCTCGGCGCGATGGACGCCGACGGGCGCGGCGCGGCGGAGCTGAAGATGCACCTGGCCGGGCGCTACCGGCTGACCGCCGTGGTGACCACCGCCGGGAAGCTCAGCCACGTGCAGATGAACGCCCCGGCCGAGGGCGCCGTCGGCGAGCGGGTGCTCTCGGCGAAGACGGCGGCGCGGCGCGGGTGGGACGCCGGCGAGGAGATGCCCAAGCAACCGGACTGGCTCGACTACGTGGTGGCGTGGGTCGCCAAGGCCAGCGCGGACGTGGATCGTCGCGCCGTCATCGAGTGGCGGCTCTCGGGCGCCGACCAGAAACTGGCCGCGATGAACGACACCATCGACAGCATGCGCGCGAGCCTCGCCGAGCGCGAACAGCTGCGCGACGAGCTCGCCGCCGAGGTGGAGACGCTGCGGACGGAGCTGGCGACCCTCGATCAGCCCTAAGGCGGATCACCTAGAACTATTGGGACAGTTGCTTGATCAGCCGGTAGAGGAACTCGCGGCTGGCGTCGAGCCCGGCGATCGGCACCCGCTCGTTGATGCCGTGGATGCGGCCGGCGTCGGCGGGCACCATGAACAGCCCGCTCACCCCGTACATCGGAATCCCTTTGCTGCGCGCGTATTTGCTGTCGGTGGCGCCGCTGGACATGAACGAGCTCACCGCGGCGGTGGGGAACAGCTCCTTCGTCAACGTGGTCACGGCGGTCATGACGTCGCCGTTGGTGGGGGAGATGCCGCCGGCCGCGTCGACCTTGGGGGTGATGGTCAGCTTGTCGTCGGCGAGGGCCGCCCTGAGCTGCCGGTCGACGTCGTCGGGCTTGTCCTGCGGCAGGATTCGGCAGTTGACCGTCGCCTTGGCGGTCTGCGGCAGGGCGTTCTCGGCCTCGCCTGCGGTCAGCATGGTCGCCACGCAGGTGGTGCGCAGCTGCGCGTTGTACTCCGGGTTCGCCGAGAGTCGTTCCAGCGCTTCGGGACTCGGGGTGCCCGCGGCGACCGCGCGCATATCGTCGGCCTCCTGCCCGCTGCGGCCCGCGGCGAGCGCGCCGAAGTTGTCGCGGGTCGGGTCGCTCAGTGAGGTCGGGAAGCGGTACGCGGCAAGGCGATTCAGCGCGGCGGTGAGCGTGTAGATGGCGTTGTCCTTCGTCGGCACGGAGCTGTGCCCGCCCGCCGCCTTGGCCTCCACCTGATAGGCGGCGTAGGTCTTCTCGGCCACCTGCACGCCCAGCAGGGTGGGCTTCCCGTCGACGAGCAGCGCGCGGCCGCCCTCGTTGAGGCCGTACTCCGCGTTCATCAGGTCGAACTTGTTGTCCATCAACCACTTCGCGCCGTTGTCCTTGCCCGCCTCCTCGTCGGCGGTCAGCGCGAGCACGATGTCGCGGTCGGGCTTGAAACCCTCTCGCTTCAGCTCGATCAGGCCGGAGACGAGGGCGGACACCATCGCCTTATCGTCATTCGAGCCGCGGGCGGCGTAGTAGCCGTCCGCCTCGGTGAGCTTGTACGGGTCGGTGGTCCACCCGTCCTCGCGCTTGGCCTCGACGACATCGAGATGTCCCATGAGCAGCAATGGTTTACGCCGGCCCGAGCCGGCGAAGCGGAGCATCAGGTCGCCCTTGCGCTCGACCGGTTCGAAGATCTGGATGTCGGATTCGGCGAAACCCGCGTCGAGCAGGCGCTGGCGGACTGCGTTCGCGGCGACGGTGGTGCTGCCGGTGGAATGCGAGGTATCCGTCTCCACCAATTGTTTATAGATATCGTGGAAAAGTTTCGTATTGTCCTGGGCCGCAACGCTGGTCGAGGTCGAACTCGAGGTCGAGCTCGCGTCGTTCTTCGAGGCCTCGGAGTTGCAGGCGGTTGCGGTGAGCGCCGCGATGAGTCCCAATGCGGCCACCGAAATCAAGGGTTTACGGCGACTGAAATCAGACATAACGAAAGCTAACACAGAAGCACAGTGCTCACCGTCGGTTCGCGCGCACCCAGCGGGCCGTGGAGGTGGACAGCGTGAGCAGCAGCGTCAGCCCGGCCAGCAGCAGTCCCAGCGCCAGCGCACCGCCGGTGGTGCCGACCGGGCCGTCGTAGCCGAAGCGGACGGGTACCAGGCTCGCCAGGTAGCTCACGCAACCGAGGACCGTCATCGCCCGACCGGAACGCCTGCGGGACAACAGCAGCAACACGCCGAGAAGCAGGAGGAGTGTGGCTCCCGAGGCCGCGACGCAGGAGAGGGTGTAGGGGGCGATGTGCGGGTCCTGCATGTTGATGAGTGCGCGGAGGGTGTCGGCGCGCGGAAGCGCCACCCCCAACGCGGCCAGGCCGGCGAGGAGGAAGGCGAAAAAGCTTGCGCCCATTGCGCCGCCGAGGCCGCGTGCCGTCGCGCGTTCGGGCTGGGCATTCGGCGCGGGCGTTGACCCCTGGCGAGGAGGCTGGGCATTGGGTGCGGGTGTTGACCCCTGCCAACCGGGCTGCCCGTCCGGCGCGGGTGTCGGTGCCTGGCGAGGGGACTGGGCGTTGGGTGTGGGTGTTGACCCGTGCCGAGCGGACTGAGCATTCGGCGCGGGTGTGGGCGCCTGCCGACCGGGCTGCGCATTCGGTGCGGGTGCTGGGCCCAGCTGAGCAGACTGGGCATTCAGTGTGGGTGTCGGTCCCTGACGAGCGGCATCGACTACGGGCGTCGGCGCCTGCCGGCCGGGCTGGTTCACCGCCGTCGGCGCCAGCCGGGCGGGCGTTCGCACCGGCGCGTGAATCACCCGCGCGTGCCTGGATTCCCAAGCGGCGGAGGTGAATTCATGGCAGCTGCGGAATCGGTCGTCCGGCCGCTTGGCCATCGCCCTGGCGATCACCGCGTCCAAGGCCTCGGACGCGTCGGGACGCACCGCGTGGAGTCGCGGCACCGGTTTGCTGATGTGCCCGGCGACGACCTGACCCGGGTTGGTGGCCGCGAACGGCGGGTGCCCCGCCAGCAGCGTGAACAGCGTGCAGGCGAGCGAGTACTGATCCGAGCGATGATCGACCACCTCGCCGGAGAGCTGCTCCGGCGAGGCGTAGGCGAGGGTGGCGTGGAAGGTGCCGCTAGAGGTCAGCTGCGTGTTCGAGTCGAGCAGGCGAGCGATGCCGAAATCGGTCAGCACCGCGCGTTCGGCTCGGCCGGTGTCCGGCGCGGCGAGCAGGATGTTCGCCGGTTTGATGTCGCGGTGCAGCACGCCGCGGCTGTGCGCGTAGTCGAGCGCGGCGCCGGTCTCGGCGACGATGCGCAGGGCGCGGTCGACCGGCACCTCGCGCGGGTCCAGCCGGGCGGCGTCGGAGCCGTGGATGTACTGCATGGCGATCCAGAGGCGCCCGTCGTGGGCGCCCCGGTCGTGGATGCCGACGATGCCCGGATGGTCCAGCCGCGCAACGACATTGGCCTCCTGCTCGAATCGCCGCCGCAGCTCCTGGTCGGCGGAGACCTCGCGGTTGAGCAGCTTGAGCGCCACCCGGCGCGGCAGCCGCGGGTGCTGAGCGAGATACACCGTGCCCATCCCGCCCTGGCCGAGCACGCCCTCGATGAGGTAGTCCGCGAACGACTCGTTCACCCCGAGCTGTACCACGCCTACCCCTAACTCCCTTCGAACACGACAATCCGAGGAGGAGTTAACCACCCCCGCCCGCGACACGCACCCTCCATCGGACCGATCAGCCGCACGCCCACCGGCAGATCAGCCCGCCGGGCCTGCCCACGCCATCCGATCGAAGGACGGGTAGCCGACGGACGCGCGGCTACTCGAACAGCACGCAGGTGGCGGCGGTGGCGGCGAGCGGGGCCGTCGGCGCGGCGGGCAGGCCGGTGAGCGGGTCGAGGTCGAGCCAGGTCACCGAGTTCGACTTCTGGTTGGCGGCGTAGAGCCGCCTGCCGTCCGGGCTCAGCGTCAGATGCCGGGGGAACTTGCCGCCGCACGGCGTGGTGCCGATCGGCATCGGCAGCCCGCCGACGAGGGCGAAGGTCGCGATATTGTCGTGGCCGCGGTTGGCGAGGTAGAGGAAGCGGCCGTCCGCGGCGACGACCGGCGCGGACGGATAGTTGCGCTCGCCGCCGGTGTTCGTGTCCGCGGGCACCGACGGCCCGGCCCGCAGCTCGCCGCGGTCGGCCTGCCAATCCAGCACGGTCACCGTGGAATTCAGCTCGTTGGCGAGGAAGACGGTGCGGCCGTCGGGGTGGAAGGTCAGGTGCCGCGGCCCGCTGCCCGGCGCCAGCGCGACCTGGGCGTGCCGGATGAGTTCGCCGCCGACCAGCCGATAGACGTACACCGAGTCCACGCCCAGATCCACCGCGAGCACCCAGCGGCCGGAGGGATCGAACGACACCTGGTGCGCGTGCGGCCCGGTCTGGCGATCCGGATCCGGCCCGCGGCCGGTGTGCTGGGCGACGTCGGTCACCGCGCCGAGCCGCCCGTCGTAGGCGACCTCGAGCACGCTGACGCTGCCCGAGGTGTAGTTCGCGGTGAGGACGTGGCGGCCGTCCGGCGCGACGCACAGGTGCGTCGGCGCATCGCCCTGCACCGCAACGGTATTCAGCACGGCCGGCCGTTGCCTGTGCACGTCGATCGCGGTCGCGGTGCCCGCGCCCGAGCCCTCGTTGACCGCGTACAGGTAGCGCCGGTCGGGGGACAGCGCGAGGAAGGAC
>NZ_BAGH01000205.1 GCF_000308715.1 Nocardia tenerifensis NBRC 101015 | reverse complement strand
TTCGGCGCGGGAGACAGCGAAGCTGGTGCGCGAGACCGACTTCGACGCGGTCGAGGTGTGGGACGACGCGCCACCGCTCTCCGGCGCGCGCGGCATCCGCGCGCTGCTGTGGGAAATCAAGCGGCGCTGGATCTTTCCCGAACACGCCGCCGTCGTCATCGATCACCACCTGGGCACGCCGCCTCGAGTATCGAGCAGAGTCGAATGGCCGCCAAAAGATCTTCACGCACGACCATTTGACTCTGCTCGATATTCACGGGCTTCCTTTTGAGGGTGCGACGGGCGTCAGTGCAGGCCTCCAGGTGGTTCTGCGGACGTTCGGCCGCTTTCGGGCGGCCTGAGCGCGCGAAAGCACTTGCCCGGTAAGCGCCGCCGGTACACCTGCGACCTGGCTACCATGAGTGAGCCGCGCCACTGTGGGCGCGCTCGGACCCCTCGGGTCTCGGACCGCGCGGGCGCCACGAGCGCGGTTCACGGCATGGAAATCGGGAACAGGGATATGACGACTACAGACATCGGCTATGCGCATAAATCGGGCAAAACGGTCTACACCGTGCCGGAGGCGTTCCAGGAGACCCTGACCTTACGGCCCGAGCAGGTCGCGTTGCGGACGGTCGGCGGCACCCAGCGGATCACCTGGCGCGAGTTCGGCGAGCGGGTGCGCGCGATCGCGGCGGGCCTGGCGAAACTCGGTGTGGGGCGCGGCGACACCGTCGGCATCATGCTCACCAACCGGCCCGAGTTCAACCTGGTCGACACCGCGGCGCTGCACCTGGGCGCCACCCCGTTCTCGGTCTACAACACCTCCTCGGCCGAGCAGATCGCCCACCTGTTCACCGACGCGGCGAACAAAGTCGTTGTGACGGAACAGGTTTTCCTCGACAAGGTGACCGGCGCGGGCGTCGATCTCGCGCACGTGGTCCTGGTCGACGGTGCGGCGACGGGCGCCCTCAGCCTGGCCGACGTGGAGGCGAATCCGGCCGCCGACTTCGATTTCGACGCGACCTGGCGCGCGGTCGAGCCCGACGACCTGGCCACCCTGATCTACACCTCCGGCACCACGGGTCCGCCCAAGGGCGTCGAGGTCACCCATCGCAACGTGATCGCCCAGATCATCGCCCTGATCAACGGTCCGCTGCCGGTCGGCATCGACGACCGGGCGGTGTCCTACCTGCCCGCCGCGCACGTCGCCGACCGCATCTCCTGCCACGCCATCAACTTGGTCACCGGCGTCCAGGTGACCACCGTGCCGGACCCGCGCGAGATCGCCGCCGCGCTGCCCGACGCCCGCCCGACCACCTTCTTCGGCGTGCCGCGGGTGTGGCAGAAGATCAAGACCGGCATCGAGGCCAAGCTCGCCGCCGAGCCGAGCGGAGTGAAGAAGGCGCTCGCCGGCTGGGCCATCGAGACCGGAATGGCCACGGCCCGAGCCGATCTCGCGGGCAAGGGCCGAGGGCCGATCCTTTCGGTCCAGCACACGCTGGCCGAGGCGCTGGTGCTGTCGAAGCTGCGCCACGCCATGGGCCTGGACGAACTGCACGTGCCCGCGTCCGGGGCCGCGCCGATCCCGCCGGAGACCCTCGAGTACTTCCTCGGCCTCGGTTTCCCGATGACCGAGGTGTGGGGCATGTCGGAGACCACCGGCGTCGGCACGTTCACCGAGAAGGCCAAGCCGCGGCCCGGCTCGGTCGGCCGCCCGGTCGACGGGATGGAGCTGCGGCTCGACGCCGACGGCGAGGTCCTCGTGCGCGGGCCCATCGTGACCCGCGGCTACCGCAACATGCCCGAGCGGACGGCCGAGGCGATCGACGACGAGGGCTGGCTGCACACCGGCGACGTCGGCACCCTCGACCCCGACGGCTACCTGCGCATCGTGGACCGCAAGAAGGAGCTGATCATCAGCGAGGCGGGCAAGAACATCGCCCCGAGCAATATCGAGAACGCGGTGAAGGCCGCGTCCTCGCTGGTCGGTCAGGTCGTGGCGATCGGCGACGCCAGGCCGTTCATCACCGCGCTGATCGTGCTCGACCCCGACGTGGCGATGCTGCGCGCCAAGGAGTTCGGCGCCACCGACGCCGACGTGGCGACGCTGGCGACCCGCACGGAGATCGTGGACGAGGTCCGCGCCGCGGTGCGGGCGGGCAATGTGAAGCTCTCGCGGGTGGAGCAGATCAAGCGGTTCACCATCGTCGGCTCGGCGTGGGAGCCGGGCGGCGACGAGCTGACGCCGAAGATGTCGCTCAAGCGCACGCCGATCGCCCGGAAGTACGCGGCCGAGATCGACGCGCTCTACGCGAAGGACGTCTCCGACAGGGTCGTCGAGGTCAAGTGAGAAAGACTGTGGCCCTGAGCGTTTCGCCCAGGGCCACGACGTCTGTCCGAGTCTAGTTCTGCTCGTAGGTCGCCACCAGCGTCGCCCGCGCGATCGCGTGCGAGAACAGGTTGAAGCCGAGGTAGGCGGGCGAGGCGGACTCGTCGAACCCGAGGCTCTCCACGTCCACCGCGTGCACGACGATGAAGTAGCGGTGGTAGCCGTGTCCGGGCGGCGGTGCGGCGCCGACGAATCCATGGAAGCCCGCGTCGTTGCGCAGGGTGATCGCGCCGGTCGGCATCGCGCCGCCCTCCTCGCCGCTGCCCGCGCCGCCGGGCAGCGAGGTCGCGCCCAGCGGGACGTCGGCCACCACCCAGTGCCAGAACCCGGACGCCGTCGGGGCGTCGGGGTCGTACACGGTCACCGCGAAACTCTTTGTCTCCGACGGGAATCCGGACCAGGACAGCTGCGGCGAGAGATCCTTGCCGCCCGCGCCGAGCACGCCGCTGACCTGATCGTTGCCGAACGGCCGACCGTCGGTGACGTCGTCGGAGGTCAGCGTGAACGACGGCAGCTGCGGGAGCGCGTCGTAGGGATTGTAGGAGTAGTCGGGCACGGGTTGTCCTTTCGTCAGCTGTTCAGCAGGAAGTGTTCCAGCACCCGGGTGCCGAATTCGAGCGCGTCCACCGGAACCCGTTCGTCCACACCGTGGAACAGCGCGGTGAAGTCGAGTTCCGGTGGCAGCCGCAGCGGCGCGAAGCCGAAGCAGCGAATGCCCAAGCGGGCGAACGCCTTCGCGTCGGTGCCACCCGAGAGCATGTAGGGCACGGTACGGCCCTGCGGATCGTTGGCGAGGATCGCGTCGTTCATGGCGTCGACCAGGTGGCCGTCGAAAGTCGTTTCGTAGGAGTCGAGTTTGGTGATCCACTCGCGCTCGACGTCGGGGCCGATCAGCTCGTCCACCTCGCGCTCGAACGCCGCCTGCCTGCCCGGCACCACCCGGCAGTCGACCACGGCCTCCGCGGTCTGCGGGATCACGTTCGCCTTGTACCCGGCCTGCAGCATGGTCGGGTTGGCCGTATCCCGCAGCGTCGCACCGATGATGCGCGAGATCGTGCCGAGCTTGGCCAGCTGGCCCTCGATGTCGGGGCTCGCCGGGTCGAACTCCAGCCCGGTCTCCTCGGCGACCGCGGCGAGGAACTCGCTCACCGAGTCCGACATCACCAGGGGGAAGGTGTGTTTGCCGAGCCGCGCGACCGCGTCGGCCAGAATGGTGACCGCGTTGTCCTCGTGCAGGAACGAGCCGTGACCCGCTCTGGCCTTGGCGCGCAACCGCATCCAGCCGAGGCCCTTCTCCGCGGTCTCCACCAGGTAGAGCCTGCGGTCGGTGCCGTCCGGGCGCGGGACCGTCAGCGAGAAGCCGCCGACCTCGCCCACCGCCTCGGTGATCCCCTCGAACAGGTCGGGCCGGTTATCGACCAGCCACTGCGACCCCCACTTGCCGCCGTTCTCCTCGTCGGCCAAGAAGGCGAAGACGATGTCGCGCGGCGGCACGGTGCCCTCGCGCTTGAACTGGCGGGCTACCGCCAGCATCATCCCGACCATGTCCTTCATATCGATGGCGCCGCGCCCCCACACGTAGCCGTCGCGCACGGCGCCGGAGAACGGGTGCACGCTCCAGTCGGCGGCCTCGGCGGGCACCACGTCGAGGTGGCCGTGCATCATCAGCGCGCCGCGGCTCGAGTCGGCGCCCTTCAGCCGCGCGAACACATTGCCGCGCCCGGGCGCGCCCGACTCGACGTACTCGGTCGTGTACCCCGCCTGGTGCAGTTGGTCGGCCACCCATTCCGCGCACTCGCGCTCGCCCTTGGTGGTGGCCAGCTCGCCGGTGTTGGAGGTATCGAACCGAATCAGCGCGCTGACCAGGTCCACCACCTCGTCGACCGCGCGCGAGCTGCTGTTGGGGCCTGATGCTTCGACAGTTGTGGACACGTACCCTTTCCTACCACCTGCCCGGACCCGCGCCGCCCGGTCCCTCCCGCCCGCGCCGGCGCGCCGCGGCCGGACCGCACAGCTTACGGTCGCGATCGACGGGGGCGCGGGGGTCAGCATCACGGTGATCGCAAAACGACAGCGGCGGTGCGGTCCGCTCAGCGAAATCCGATGGCGCGACGGCCGGGCGGTTGGCAGAGTCGAGGGGTGCCTGATACCGATGTGTTGATCGTGGGCGGCGGGCCGACCGGCCTGCTGCTGGCGAATGAACTGGGTCTTGCCGGGGTGCGCACCGTCGTGGTGGAGCGCGACCTCGACCGGAGTCGCCAATCCAAGGCGCTCAATCTGCAGCCGCGGTCGGCGGAGATTCTCGACTGGCGCGGCTGGCTCACGCGGATGGAAGGGTCGGTGTTCGCCAACCTGCCGTGGGGCCACTTCGCCGGTATCCCACTGGATTACGGCAAGCTGGACACCAGGTTCGCCTATCAGGTCGCGATCGTGCAGGCGGATGTGGAACGCGCCCTGGAGGCCAACCTCGCCGGGTTCAGCGTTGCGGCGCGCCGCGGTCACGCGTTGCTTCGCCTGGACGCCGGGCTCGGCCCCGACGACGACCAGGTCACTGCGGTCGTGGCCACTCCCGACGGCGAGCGGCGGCTCACCGCGCGCTACCTCGTCGGCGCGGACGGCGGGCGCAGCACCGTGCGCAAGCTGACCGGCGTCGAGTTCCCGGGCCGCGACGGAAATGTGCCCGCCACGGTGTGCGACATCACGCTGGCCCGCAAACCCGCCGGGGTCGCCGAGGATTGGTCGCTGCCCGACTTCGACACCGAGCGCGCCGATTTCGCGTTCCTGCTGCCGCTGCGCGACGGGGTGTATCGGTTCGTGTACGGCGGCCCCTCGCAGGTCGGCGTCGACCGGGACACCCCGCTCACCGCCGACGAACTGCAACGCGCGCTGACCCTGTCCTACGGGCCCGATATCGAACTCGGCGAGCTGCGCTCCGGCTCCCGCTTCACCGACGCCGCCCGGCAGGCGAGCGAATACCGCACGGGCCGAGTGTTTCTCGCCGGCGACGCCGCGCACATCCACGCCCCGCTCGGCGGGCAGGGCATGAGCCTCGGCCTGCAGGACGCGTTCAACCTCGGCTGGAAACTGGCCGCCGCCGTGCACGGCTGGGCGCCGCCGCACCTGCTCGACACCTACCACGCCGAGCGGCATCCGGTGGCGGCGGCGGTGCTGGCCAACACCCAGGTGCAGAGCGTGCTCACCGCGCCGCATCCCGACGCGCTGCTCGTGCGGGACATGATCACGAATCTGCTGCGGCTGCCCGAGGCGAATCTTCAGGTTTCCGAGGACATTTCCGGGTTGAGCATTCGCTACGACCTCGGTGACGGGCTCGGCCACCGCGTGCCGGATCTCGACCTCGCCGACGGCACCCGGCTGGCCGAGCACGCGCGCGACGGGCTCGGGTTGCTGCTGGACGGCAGCCCCGACCATCGGTTCGGCCCGATCGCCGACGGCTGGAAGTCCAGGATCCGTTGTGTCGCAGTGGCTCCCGATCAGCTGGCCGCGCCCGCGGTGCTCGTCCGGCCGGACGGCTACGTGTGCGCCGCGAGCGACGACCCCTCGGCGATCTCGACGGCACTGACGTCATGGTTCGGCTTGCCCGAGTGACCCGTTCGCTCAGCGGTTGACGTGCTTGTGCACCGCGGTGCGCAGGCGGTCGAGCATGTCCTCCAGTACGGGCGGGAAGGTCGCGAAGTTCAACCGCGCGAATCCCGTTCCGCCCGGCCCGAAGTCGGGGCCGGGCAGGAGCCGGACCTTGGCATGCTCGAGGAAGAAGGCCGCGGGGTCGCGGTCGAGCTCGAGCGCGCGGCAGTCTAGCCAGGCCAGGTAGGTCGCGTCGGGGCGGCGGAACTCGATGCCGGGCGGCAGGGATTCGGCGACGAGGTCGCGGTTGCCGGTGAGCGTGCGGCGGGTGCGCGCCAGCCACTCGTCGCCCTCGCGCCAGGCGGTGCAGGTTGCGAGCACGCTCAACGCGCTCACCTGCCCGTACAGTTGCGGCGGCTGCGCGTCCAACGCCGCGCGGACCCGGGCGTCACCGACGTGGGCGACGCAGCACCGCAGGCCCGCCAGATTGAACGCCTTGCTCGCGGAGTTGAGAGTCACTGTGCGCGCGGCTATCTCCGGGCCGAGCGAGGCAAAGGGAGTGTGCCGGTGCCGGTCGTGAGTCAGCTCGGAGTGGATCTCGTCGGCGATCACGAGAAGGTCGTGCCGACCGGCGATCTCCGCGATGGCCGTGAGTTCGGCGCGGTCGAACACGTGCCCCGTGGGGTTGTTCGGGTTCACCAGAATCAGGGCGCGGCAACCGTTTCGGCTGATGTCCTCGGCCATCCGATCGAGATCGAAGGTCCAGCCGTGCTCGCCCGCGAGCATCGGGATCGGCACCAGCGGGCGCTCCATGATCTCCAGGGTCTGCAGGAACGGCGGGTACGCGGGCGTGTGCACGGCGACGGCGTCGCCGGGCGCGGTCATGCGGTCCAGCACGATCTGCAACACCTGGATGAGTTCGGTGAAGACGTAGACGTCGTCCGGGTCGACGATGAAGTCGTGGCGCTCGCGCATTCGATCGGCGAAGGCCTGCTGTAAGGGGTTGCGGTCGAGGCGGTCCTCCCACGCGGGGTAGCCGAGATCGCCGTCCGCCGCCCGGCGCAGCGCCGCCCGCACCGGGTCGGGCACCGGGAAATCCATGTCCGCGATCCAGGCCGGCACCACGTCGGCCCCGGCTCGTGTCCACTTGATGCCCACTCGCCGCCGGAGGGTCTCGATATCGCCGCGATCGTTCATGAGCCGACCCTAGAAGGAAGATCACCGGACGCGATTGACAATTTTCCCGCCCGCACGCAAGAATCTTGCGTGAGCGTCTTACCCCTGGATGACATCGACCATCGGCTGCTCGACCTCGTCCAGGTCGATGCGACCTTGCCGCTGCACGAGCTCGGCGAGCGAGTCAACCTGTCCCCCAGCGCGGTTCAGCGCAGGCTCACCCGGCTGCGTAACGGCGGCGTGATCACCGCCGAGGTCGCCGTGATCGATCCGCGGGCGGTCGGCCTGGGGCTCACCACCGTGGTGCTCGTCGAGCTGGCCGAGGACGACGCCGATCACTATCGCGCCTTCTGCGAGCGGATGCTCGCCGAACCGGCCGTGCAGCAGTGCTATTCCGTTGTCGGACAGTGGGATTACGTGGTCGTGCTGGTCACCGAGGATCTGGCCGCCTATCGCGCGATCTCGAACGAGCTGTTCGTCAGGGACAAGTCGGTGCACCGGTACGAGACGCTGCCGACCTACGAGCGCGTCAAAGCTCAACTCGCCGTGCCGTTGTCGCGTCTCGGTCAAGAGACCAAACCGTGATCGCCTTCACAGGAACTGCTTGGCGAACTGTTGCCGACGCCACGGGTTTCAGCGGTTTACTGGAGTAGTGCCGACGGGCGCACACCGGGTTCAGCCAAAGGAGGTCAGGCCATGTGCTCGGCACCTGCCACCGATGGCTCGGACACCGGGGCCATCCGGCTCACCGGTACCACGTGGGAGTCGCTGAGCAGGCGCGGTTCTCGCTCGCTCAACGCCGACGCCGCGGCGGCGGTCGCCGATCCGGTCACCGGACGGACCGCGTACGTCGTCGCCGACGGCGTCGGCGATCACCTGGCCGCCGCCCGCGCGGCCCGCACCGTGGCCGATGTCGCGGCCCGCGTCGGCGCGCGCAGCGGCGCGCACGCGGGAATCCTCGCCGCCCAGGAGGAGCTGCTCCGCCAGTTCCCGCAGTCCGAGGCCGACAGCGTCCTCGTGGTCGCCGTGCTGCCCTCTACGGGGCGGCCGGACGCGCCCGCCGACATCGCCTGGGTCGGCGACTGCCGCGCCTACCGCTGGAACGGCCGTGTGCTGCACCAGATCACCACCGACCACACCGTGGCCGAATACTGGCGTGCGCACGGCTGGGGTCCCCCGCCCCGACTGGACCACGTGGTCATCACCTCGGCCCGCACCGTCCGCCCCGCCGATATCGGCCTCGCCACCACCGGCTCCAGCGCGGGCCGCCTCCTGCTCAGCACCGACGGCGTCCACAAACGCCTGGACATGCCCGCGATCAAGGCGATCGTCGCCGACGAGAGCTCCGTCGCGCGGGCCGCCGACACCCTGGTGGACAGCGCCCTGCGCACAGGCGGAACCGACAACACCACCGCCCTGGTAGCCGACTGCCACCCGGCACCTCGCGCACTCGACGCGTAACCCACCCGGCGCCGACTCACACCCGTCGATCGCCCGCGCACCGAATCGCGTGCCATCGGGAACTGGCGAAAGTCGCTGCGCTGGTTGGACTCTGTGCGCGCCGCCCACGGCAAGCCGCGGTGAGATCAGTGATCATCTTGGCATTCAACGGAATTCGCGCCCATCGATACCCGACAATGGGAAACGCCGGTGTTTCGTCACCGGTCAGTGGCTGACAGGAGAGCCCGATGGCACAGCTCGAATTCCCTTCCACCGCATCCCATTCACCGATACCCGACCATTCCGGGGCGACCAGCGTGTTCGTCAACGGCTACCCGCCGCGGCGGCGGGGCCTGGTCCTACTACTCGGCGTGCTCGCCGGGTTCCTGCTGACCGTGGTGTGGTCGGCGCCCTTCGTGGACACCACGATCGGTGACACGGTGGCCGACGGGCTACTCGGCCACGACGCCAAGGACACCGCGATCACCGGCATCGGCGCGGGCATCGTGTTCGCGTTCGTCTCCGGCCTGGCGGGCACGTTCACCGCGTGCAATATCGCCGTCTTCGGAGCGGTGGCGCCGCTGGCGGGCAGCGCCGGCGGCTGGCGGAACCGGGTGCAGGCGGTGCTGCGGCCGCTGCTGTGGATGGCGGTCGGCATGGTCGTCGTGTCCGCCGCCTACGGTGTGGTGGTCGGCATCTTCGGCACCGACATGCCGCAGTTCGACACCGCGCCGAGCCTGCCCGGCCGGCTGTCGCCGCGGCTGATCCAGTCCATGGTGGTGTTCGGTGTGATCGGGGTGATCATGACCTACCTCGGACTCGCCGTCCTCGGTCTGGTGCGCGACCCGTTCGCCCGCGTCGCCGCCCGCTTCCCGAACGCACCGCTGGTCGTCTTCGGCGGCCTCATCGGCGCCTTCCTCATCGGACGCCCGTTCCCGTTGTTCCGCAAGCTGTTTCGCGACGCCGCCGAGGAGGGCAACATCCTCTACGCCGCGGGCGCCTTCGTCCTGCAGTCCCTCGGCAACATCACCATCCTCGCCGTCCTGCTGATCCTGACCGTCCTCGTCGGCGGGCGCCTGCAACGCTGGTTCCAGGCCGACCCGCACCGCGTCAGCGTCCTCAGCGCCGTCGCCCTGCTCACTGTCGGCGTCTTCACCTTCCTCTACTGGGACGTGCGCCTGCTCGCCATGCGCGACATCATCCCGTGGTATCCGGTGGCGCCCTGGGTGTGAGCCGAGCCTCAGCCGATCGCCGGTGCGCGGTCGGCCATGGCGGCGGCGGTCAGCTCGACCGAGCGGACTCGGTCATCGATCCGGTTCGCGTGGTGGGCGAGGATCAGTTCGTCGGCGCCGATGGTGGTGGCGAAATCGTCCAGGTACGAGGCGACTTCGCTCGGCGTGCCGACGGCGGTGTACTTGGTCATCGAGGCGAGCTGGCGGCCGTTGGGCGAGGCGAGGAACGCGTCGATCTCCGCGTCGGAGTAGCTGACGTCGGCCGCGCCCCGCTTGATCATCATGCGCGCCCTGGCCCGGTAGGCGACGGCCTTCTGTTCCGCGGCGTCCTCGGTGGTCGCCGCGGCGAAGACGTTGACGCCGGCCATGACGTACGGCTCGGCCAGTTGCTCCGACGGCCGGAATCCGTCGCGGTAGACGGCGACCGCCTGGTGCAGCGCGTCGGGCGCGAAGTGGGAGGCGAAGGCGTAGGGCAGGCCGAGCTGCGCGGCCAGCTGGGCGCCGAACAGCGAGGAGCCCAGAATGTAGAGCGGCACAATCCCTTCCGCGCGCGGCACGGCCTGCACGCCGGAGATCCGCGAGTGCCCGGACAGATAGCCCTGCAGTTCCAGCACGTCCTGCGGGAACGAGTCCGCCGACGACGGGTTGCGGCGCAGGGCGTACATGGTCTTCTGATCACTGCCCGGCGCCCGGCCGAGCCCGAGGTCGATCCGGCCGGGGAACAGCGTCTCCAAGGTGCCGAACTGCTCCGCGATCACCAGCGGCGAGTGGTTGGGCAGCATGATGCCGCCGGAGCCGAGCCGGATGCTCTCGGTCCGGGTCGCGACGTAGCCGATGAGCACGCTGGTCGCGCTCGACGCGATCGAGCCCATGTTGTGGTGCTCGGCGTACCAGACCCGCCGGTAACCACTGCGTTCGGCGGCCCGCGCCAGCGCGACGCTGTTGTCGAAACTGTCGCGCGCGGACTGGCCGGGCGCGATCGACGCCAGGTCGAGGATGGACAGAGCGGTCGTCATAGGACGTGGCCTTTCGTGGGTCAGAGAACGCGGTGTAGCTGTTCCGTGAAGGCGCGGATGCGGGCGTCGTCGCGGCGGTAGTAGATCCACTGCCCACGCCGGGTGGCGCAGAGGAAACCGGCGCGCTGGAGGATGGCCAGGTGCGCGGAGATGGTGGAGGCCGACGTGCCCGCCTTCTGCTGGATGAGGCCGACGCACACGCCGAGCTCGGCCGTCTCGCCGCCGCGTTCCGGGAAGTGCACGTCCGGCTCCTTCAGCCACTCCAGGACGCGCAGGCGTGTCTCGTTCGCCAGCGCCTTGCACTCGTCCAGCACGCTTACCGCCCTTCGGTATTTCGCTAATTAACGAACTTACTCCGCGCTGCGCCGCCCGGCACCATGACCCGGCTCACTCCCCGCACGGGCCGTCACACCGGCAGTCCGTCGCGCAGCCGGGCCGCCGCGGTGACGATCGACCCCGCCTGGATCGTGATCAACGCTGCCAACGGCACGGGCTCGCCGGGGGCGTTACGTTCGATGTCGGCGCTCCACCCGTCGAAAACCGTAGCGACGCGAGCCTTTTCGGCGGCGACCACCGGGGACGGGTCGCGCTCGGCCTCCGCGTCGAGCAGCCGCAGCAGCAGTCCCCCGGTGCGCAGGCGCAGCATGCCGGTCCAGACGTACTCCTCCATGAAGATCTCGCCGCGGGTCGCGAGGCGGTCCTGCCCCGAGGCCGCCTCCTTCTCGACGGCCATCTCCGACAGCGACGCAGGCACCGCGCGCAGCGCGCGTTCGAACGGGCTGCGACCGGTCAACCGATCACCCAAACGCTCGAGCACCTGCGCGACCAGTGCGGCGATCTCGCGGTAACTCGCCGCGCTGGAGCGCACCACGCTGCCGATCGAGCGATCGCTCACGGTCTTGTCGCCGATCCGCTCGTCGACCCACAGCGGCAGCTCGCTCACCAGCACGGCCGTCCCGTAGGGCGCCGCGTAGTCGCGACTGCCGCCGCCACCGATCGTCGCGACCGGATCCACGCCGACCGCCGTCAAGGCGTCGGCCATCTTCTCGAACGCGGGCAGCTCGAAGACGCCCTCGGCCCAGCGCGCCGCCCCCGGCGCGTCCGGCTCGCCCAGGAAGCGCGGCACGCCCGCGTCGTCGAGCAACCGCCCCAGCGCCGACCAGTAGCCGGCGTCCCCGCCGGAACAGTAGAAGAAGCCGCCGCCGAAGTCGGCGTTGTGCAGCGACGCGATCAGCGCGGGCTTCGTGCGGTCGATCAGCGCCATGAGCGCCCGCGTCTCCGGCATCGGCACGCCGACCGGCGCCCCACGCCAGGTGATCGGGAAGCACCACTCCGGCTGCTCGTCTCCCGCCGGACGGTAGTAGCCGCGGGCCACGCTGGTCCGGGTGAGCGGCCGGGCGAACCATCCTTCGTTCAGCCGGGTTCCGTCCGGGTCCACGCACGGCACGAAATGCCAAGTGGCACCGAGGGTATCCGCCTCGTCGCGAGCCAACCGACCGATCAGGTGCCGGATCGTCGCCATCCCGATGGGTTCGTTCGGGTGCGGGTTACCGAGGACGACGAGGTGGCGCGGACCCGTGCCGATCCGCACTTCGCGGAGGGGATCACCGCCGCGGGAGCGACCGATCTCCTCGACCGCGACCCGGTCCGGGTGCGCGGCCACCATGTCGTCGATGAACCGGTTGAGCTCGTCCACGGTCGGGAACGACGCGGTCCGCTCGACCTGCCCGACGATCGCGGCCACCTCGTCCTGCGGCACCATCTTCCGTCCCTCGTCTCTTCCACAACCGGCCGATGCCGCCGCGCCCAAGGCGGCGACCAGGGCAAACCATCTGCGTCGATCGAACTCGCGCATCACACCTCATTCAGTAATCTGATTATCTGAATAATGAGATTATCATCAAGGGATGAAGCGCGCCCAGATCCGGGAGAGCAACCGAGCGGCCCTGATCGCCGCGACGATCAGCGAGATCGCCGCGCACGGTTACCAGTCCGCCAGGCTCGGCGACATCGCCGACCGTGCCGGGCTGACCACCGGCGCGATCTACTCGATCTTCGGCAGCAAACGGGCCATGCTCGTCGCGGCCATCCATCGGATGGCGGCGGACTATCACGACACGATGCGGCCGCTGACCGATCCGACGCTGTCCCTCGCCGACGTGGTGCGCGGCTACGCGCTCGTGGTCCTCGACACGGCCGGGGAGGACCGCGCCCGTGAGTATTTCGCGTTCGAGCTGGAGGCCATGGCGGCCGCGCTGCGCGATCCGAAGTTGCTGTCGGAGATGGATTCCGAGGTCCCCAGCAGCCCCGAACTCTTGACCACGCTGCTCACCGACCGCGCGATCGACCGGGACGAAAACCGAGGACGACAGCCGAACAGGCCGCCCGGCTCGCCCCCGCCGTGCACGCGCTCATGAACGGATTCGCCCAGCACGCCGTGGTCACGCCCGACGAGGTGCAGCGCGACTACGTCCTCGAAGCCGTCGGCGCGCTGCTGCCCCTCATCGATCCACCAGCCTAAGACTCCCTGCGGGAGAACATATTCGGACCTTCAGCCGGGCGGCCAGACGAATCCGCCGCGCAGTTCCGCCTCCTCGGGGTGGATCTCCGGGACGGAGGGTTTACGCCGCCGCCGGGGCGGCTCGTCCCGGCCCGCCAGCGCCACGGCATTGCCGCCCC
>NZ_BAGH01000206.1 GCF_000308715.1 Nocardia tenerifensis NBRC 101015 | reverse complement strand
CCGGCCCAGGCACCCACGACTCGCGACGCCAGGCTGCCCGCGACCCGCGCCGCCCGGCCACCCACGACTCATCCCGCCCGGCCACTCGCGACTCGCCCCGCCCAGACGCCCACCGTCCGGCTACCCACGACTCGCCGCGCCCAGGCACCCGCGACTCGCGACGCCCGGCCACCCACAACTCACCCGGCCCAACCACTCGCGACTCGCCCCGCCCAGACGCCCACCGTCCGGCTACCCACGACTCGCGCCACCCGACCACCCACGACTCGCGACGCCCCGGCACCCACGACTCACCCTGCCCAGCCACCCGCGATCCGATCGCCGCGGCCCGCGATACTCCCTGACCCACCTGCGAACTCCTCAGACCTCGCAGGAATCCACCACTCGATACCGATCTCATGTCGCCGAAACGACTCCCGTCGCCAGCAGTCCCATGACGACCAGACCCAGCACGATCCGGTACCCGACAAACCAGTCCAGCGAATGCTTAGCGACGAACTTCAGCAACCACGCCACCGACGCGTACCCGACCGCGAACGCGAGCAGCGTCGCCACGATCAACTGCGCCCCACTGGCGTTGAGCCCCTCACCGGCCGGTGCGAACGCGTCCGGAATGCTGAACAGGCCCGACGCGGTCACCGCCGGAATGGCGAGCAGGAACGAAAACCGCACGGACGCTTCCCGAGTCAGCCCGAGGAACAGACCGGCCGAGGACGTGGCGCCCGAGCGCGACACTCCGGGAATCAGCGCGAGGCACTGGGCGAAACCCATCACCAACCCGTCTCGCGTCGTCAGCCGTTCGAGCGGGCGCAGCTGGCGTCCGTAGTACTCCGCCGCCGCGATGACCAGTGCGAACGCGATGAGCATGAACGAGATCAGCCACAGATTGCGCGCCGCGGTGCGAATGACGTCTTTGAGCAGGAAGCCGAGCACGCCGATCGGGATGGTGGCGATGATCACATACCAGCCGATCCGGTAGTCGAGCTCGCGCTGCGCCTCCTGGTCGAAGTAGCGGTCGGCCTGCCCGGCGGTGACAACGGGCAGCCGCGTCGTCACCTGATCGGTGATCGGAACCCGTTCCCGCGCAGACACTTTGCGCAGCACCGTGGTGAACCAGGCTTGCAGGATGCGCCAGATGTCCTTGGCGAAGTACACCAGCACGGCGGCCTCGGTGCCGAGCTGGGTGACGGCGGTGAAGGAGGCGCCCGCGTCGTCGCCGAAGAACACCCCCGACACGATCCGCAGATGCGCCGACGACGAGATCGGCAGGAACTCCGTGAGCCCCTGCACCAGGCCGAGGACGAGCGCCTGCACCCAGGTCATCGATTCGCCCATTACTCGGTCTCCTGGTGTCTCATGCCGCCTCCATGCGTTCCTGCCCGAAAGAACCGTTCCGACTGGGCATTTGGTCAATAAATGGGTCGCCCGCGGGTGAGCACGGGCGCAATCCCGCAGCGACAGTACAGTGTCGCCGCCATGGTGGCATGCCCGCACCGCTGTCGCAGGTCGAGGCGCGACGCGCGAGGCACTGTGCGGGTAGGCGTCCGCACGCCCGCGCACGCTCTAGGCTTGGCGCCGTGACGATTGCGCGGACACGGTGATGGAACAGCGGACGGTCGGCCGCAGCGGCCTACGGGTGTCCCGGATAGGGCTTGCGACCCATACCTGGGGTTCGCATACCGACGCCGACGAGGCGTCGGTGCAACTGGCGGCGTTTCTCGAGGCGGGCGGCACGCTCGTCGACACCTCCCCCGCCTACGCGGCCGGTGGCGCGCAACGCATCCTGGCCGAGCTGCTCGGCGACCTGGTCTCTCGTGACGAACTGGTGCTCAGTGGTTGCGCGGGGATCTCGCCGCGGGTCACGCCCGCTCCCGCCGGACCGGCCGTGCCGGACGCGACCACGCACACCGTCGCCGATACCTCTCGCCGCGCGCTGCTGCGTCAACTAGAACGCACGCTGCTCGAGTTCGGCACCGACCACCTCGACATCTGGAATGTCGCGGTGTGGGATCCGCGGACCCCGCTCGACGAGGTCGCGGCCACGCTGGAGCAGGCGGTGCGGTCGGGCAAGGTCCGCTACGCGGGCGTGCGCGGGTTCGGCGCCTGGCAACTGGCGAGCCTCGCCGCGGTCGGCCCGATCAGCGTCGCGCAGACGCCGTACTCGCTGCTGGCCCGCGACGCGGAGACGGATTTCGTGCCCGCCGCGCTGCACCACGGGGTCGGTGTCGTCGCGTCGGCTCCGCTGGCCGGCGGCATTCTCACCGGCAAGTATCGCGATGGGGTGCCCGCGGATTCGCGCGGCGCGGACGAGGCGACCGCGGCCGATATCCGCAGCAGTCTCGACGAGCGGGCGACACGGGTGGTCGACGCGCTGGTCACCGCCGCCGACGGGCTCGGCACCTCGCCGTTGGCCGTCGCGCTCGCGTGGATTCGGGACCGGCCGGGGATCGCGAGCATGATCGTGGGCGCGCGCGATATCGGGCAACTCACCGGCGTGCTGGCGGCGGAGACGCTGGAGTTGCCGCGGGCGATCGCGGCCGCGCTCGATGATGTCAGCGCGCGGACTGAGTGAGGTATCCGCCCGGAGTCGGGCTCGCGGGCCGGGTGAACGGCTCGCGCCGACCCGATGATCGCCGCCGTGCGGCACGTCTTAGGCTTACCTCATGAGGTGTGCGACGTCCGTGCAAGCGCTGGGTGTTCGATCCACGATGGGCCGGTTCGTGCTGGCCGTCCTCGCGCTCACCTTGGTCGCGGCCACGGGCGCGTGCGGCGCCGACACCGCCTCGACGGGTGGGCAGCGCGGGCCCGCCACCGCGACGCTGACCGATCTCGATCCGGTGCCGATCGGGCCGGAACCGACGCCGGCGCTGCCGGTCACCGTGCGCTCGTTCGACGGGGCGGAGGTCACCGTCACCGACGCGAGCCGCATCATCGCGGTCGATCGCTACGGCACGCTGTCGCAGATCGTGTACGCACTGGGCTTGGGCCCCAAGCTGATCGGGCGCAGCACCGTCGCCATCCCCGCCATTCGCGACGTGCCCAACGTCGCGGGCGGCAACGGGTCGTTGAACCTGGAAGCCCTACTGGCGCTTCGCCCTTCGGTCTTCCTGACCGACGACGTGACGGTCACGCCGCAGCTGCGTGAGCAGCTGCGCGGGGCGGGCGTGAACGTCGTGTTCTTCGACTCGAAGCGCACCATGGAGGGCGTCGTGCCCCAAATCGAGGCGGTGGCAAACGCTTTGGGCGTGCCCGACCGCGGCAAGCGGCTCGGGCAGCGCACCCGCGGCGAGATCGACGCCGCCGTCGCCGCTGTGCCGAAACAGGATCCGCCGCTGCGGATGGCGTTCCTGTACCTGCGCAGCACCGCCATCACCATGCTCGCCGGGCCCGGCTCCGGCGCGGACTCGCTGATCGCCGCCCTCGGCGGAGCGGACGCGGGCGCCGCGCTGTCCGAGCCGTTCGTGACGATCACCAGCGAGGCCATGATCAGCGCCGCGCCCGATCTGCTGCTCGTGATGACGGATGGATTGAAATCCGTTGGCGGAGTGGACGGGCTGGCGAAGGTGCCGGGCATCGCGCAGACACCCGCGGGGCGCGACAAGCGGGTCGTCGACATGTCGGACCAGGTGATATTGAGCTACGGGCCCAATACCGGCCGGGTGATCACGGCGCTGAGCCAGGCCGTGTACGGCAACGCGCCCGCATGAGCGAGTCGACCGTCACCGAGGCCGAAACCCCTGCGGCGCAGCCGTTGTCGCCTCTGCCGAAGTCGCGCCGGCGCTCGCGAACCACGCTGGTGTTCGCCGTCGCGATCGTCGGGCTCGTCGTGCTCGCGCTGGCCTCGGCCGCGATCGGGCAGGTGCCGACCACGCCCGCAGAGGTGGCCGGGAGCGTGCTGCACCGGATCGGGCTGGACTGGGGACCGATGGCCGCACACCCGGCCGGTGAGGTGACGCTGTGGCAGGTGCGGTTTCCCCGCGTATTGCTCGCCATCCTGGTCGGTGCCGCGCTCGCGACGGCGGGCGGGTTGTTGCAGGGGGTATTCGCGAATCCTCTTGCCGAGCCAGGAGTTATCGGGGTGTCCGCGGGCGCCGCCGTCGGTGCGGGCACGGTCATCGTGGTCGGCGGTACGTTCGTCGCGGCCTGGTCGGTGGCCGCGGCCGCGTTCGTCGCGGGGCTGGCCACGACGCTGCTGGTGTATCTGCTCGCCCGGTCCAACGGGCGGACCGAGGTGGTGACGCTCGTGCTCACCGGCGTCGCGATCAACGCCTTCGCGGGCGGGTTGATCGCGTTCCTGTTGTTCATCGCCACGCCCGCCGCCCGGGATCAGATCGTGTTCTGGCAGTTGGGTTCGCTCAACGGGGCGACGTGGGACTCGGTCACCGTCGTCGCGATCCTCACCGCCGTCGGCGTCGCCGCCGCCATTCTCATCGCGCCGCGGCTCGACCTGCTCGCGCTCGGCGAGGCATCCGCGCGCCACCTCGGGGTCGACGTGGAACGCTTGCGCCGCAACGTGATTCTGGTCGTCGCCGTTCTCGCGACCGCGGGCGTCGCGTTCACCGGCATCATCCTGTTCGTCGGGCTCATCGTGCCGCACCTGGTCCGGATGCTCGTCGGTCCCGGCCACCGTGTGCTGATCCCGTTGAGCGCCATCCTCGGCGCGGTCGTCCTGCTCGCCGCCGACGTCGCCGCCCGCTCCCTCGTGCACAACGCCGACCTGCCGCTGGGCATGCTCACCTCACTCATCGGCGGTCCGTTCTTCTTCTGGTTGCTGCGACGGACGCGCGCGCGGGCTGGAGGGTGGGGATGAGCGGGGTTCCTGCCCGGCCGAGGCGGCAGGGCGCAGGCCCGGCTGCATGCCCGAAGCATGGCCGGATTGCCGCATATCGGTCGCGCACAACAAGTCTCGATGCGGAGGTCGGTGTCGGCGGGTTCGCTCAGGTTGCCGACCTTGTCGGAGAGTGGCTGGCAGGGGATGCGGGATGAGTGGACTCAGGCAGGTGCTCGCGCGGACGCATGAGGTGCCGGTCGCGCCGGAGCCGGGAGCGGTCACGTTGCGGGCGCGGGGCGTGAGTGTCGATCGGCGAGGGGCGAATTCGGCGCAGCGGCGGGTGCTGGCGGCGGTGGACTTCGAGGTGGTGGCGGGCGAGATCGTCGCGCTGGTGGGGCCCAACGGCGCGGGGAAGTCGACCCTGCTGGCGGCGCTGGCCGGGGAGTTGACGCCGAGCGAGGGGTCGGTCGAGCTGGACGGGCACTCGCTGACGCACTGGTCACCGCTGGACATGGCGCGGCGGCGGGCCGTGCTGCCGCAGACCCACACCGTCGGTTTCCCGTTCACCGCGCGGGAGGTGGTGGCGATGGGGCGCGCGCCGTGGGTGCGCACCGAGCGACGCGAGCTCGACGACGAGCGCATCGCCGCCGCGATGGCCGCCGCCGACGTGGAACACCTTGCCGCCCGGTCGTTTCCGACCCTCTCCGGCGGCGAGCGCGCCCGCGTCGCGCTCGCCCGCGTGCTCGCCCAGGACACCGGCACCCTGCTCCTCGACGAGCCCACCGCCGCCCTCGACCTCGGTCACCAGGAAGCCGTCCTGCGCCTGGCCACCGCCCGCGCGCAGGCGGGCGCCGCGGTGGTCGTCGTCCTGCACGACCTCGGCATCGCCGCCGCCTACGCCGACCGGGTCGCCGTCCTCGAGTCCGGCCGCATCGCCGCCGACGGGCCACCCCGCGAGGTCTTGACCACCGACCTGCTCACCCGCGTCTACCAACACCCCGTCGAGGTGCTCGATCACCCCGTCACCGGCGCACAACTGGTCCTCCCGATCCGCCGCTGAGCTCTGTCGGCCGGCGCTACGGCCAAGCCACTCCCCTCGACCGGTACGCCTTGCAACACCAGCGCAAGGCGCCGCCGCACCTGCACCACCAGCACTACAGCCACACCATTCCCCTGCCGCCACGCCGCCACCGCCACCGCCACCGCCACCGCCACCGCCACCGCCACACACCATTCCCCTCAGCCGCCACGCCGGCACCGCCAGCGCCACGACCACACCACTCTGACGGACGCAACCCGCTCGCCGACTGCTGGGCGCCCTCAGAAGCCGTATCGGAGTATCCGGTTCGCCTGACGCGACAGGCTCGCACTGCGGGCCGTGAGTTGCGTGAGGGCGCGCAACGGCTGGGGGAAGAGGGCGACCTCGCGGGCTCGGGTAAGCAGCTGTTCTTCGATCAAAGTCAGTCGGGCGCCCCAGGTTTCGGGTTCGTGGGGATCGTCGAAACCTTGGGCTGCGCGGATGCCGAGGGCTTTGATCGAGGGGTGGTATTTCATGGCCCAGGCGGCGAAACGGGTGTACCCGTTGAGGGCGAGTTCTCCGGTCGCGCAGTGTATGGTCACCTCGCGGATCATGGTGTGGAACGTGTCGCCGGGCAGGAATGGGAGCAGGCCCTCGGCGATGATCATGGTCGGTCGATCGGTGGGCAGGTGGCGAGTCCAGCCGGGGTGGGTGAGATCGGCACCCACGAGATGGGAGCTCTGCGACAGCAATTGGCCGCGCAGATCGATGACCTCAGGGTAATCGATGTCGTACCAGTCTACTTCGGCGGGCGGCTCGCATCGGAGCATGCGGGTGTCCAGTCCGCAGCCGAGATCGAGGACCACCGCGTTCGGATGCACGGCGGTGAACGCGCGCACCGCGTCGTCGAGTTTCCTTGCGCGCAGGGCGGTTCCGTAGATGAGGCTGGGTTTCAGCTCGAGTTTCGCGAAATCGTAGTCGAGCCGGTCGGCCAGCTCGGACTGGTGCGTGTCTCCCAGAATTGGGGTGGGCGCGGACGCGTCCAGTGCTCGGGCGCGCAGAGTGAGGAGCAGGGTTTCCTGAATCGGGTCGAGGTCGGGTCGGATTCGGAGCATGGTCGGTCCTTCAGGTGGTGGCGTCCCTGGGATGTCGGGCGGCGAGGTCGCGCAGCCAGGTCAGGGCGTGCTGGGCGGCCCGAATGCGTTCGGTGCGAGCGGGATTCGCGTCATCGATCAGGGCGAGTCCCTCCTCGGCGATGTCGCCGAACGCGCCGAGGCCGGCGATCTTGCGCTGGATGACCTTCTCCCAGGCGTCGTCCTCGATGCGGTAGTAGGCGGTGCGGTCACCGGGAACCCGCACCTTGCGGATCAGGCCGATGGTGGTCAGCAGGCGCATGTTCGAGGTCAGCGAGGCGCGGCTGGCGTGGATGGCGTCGGCGATCTGGCCCGCGGATCGCTCCGGCGGATCGCAGATCATCAGCAGGCCCAGGATTCGCCCGGTGATGGGGGTCAGCCCCCACTCCTCCACGCAGAAGGTGGCGACTCGCTCCACCCACTCCAGCGTGGCGTCCTGTCGATCCGCGTCCGGCATCCCGCGTCCTCCTCGTACTGTGTTTCGGCCCGACTACTGTGGCACGGCGGCCACCGACTCCCGGGTAGGCGTCGGGGTGGGAACGATGACGCGGGTTCGGCGCAGGTGCCGGTCGAACCACTCGACGGCCGGCGCCATGGCTTTCTCGAGACCGGGACCGGTGTAGAGGCAGCCGTTCCAGATACCGCCAGCCGTTCCACACGCTGGGGCTCTGCACCACAACGCATTTCACGCGCCGGTCGAGTACCGCGGCCTGCGCCGCCACCGACCCTCCGATGCTGACGCCCCAGACGCCGATCCGATCGGGGTCCACCTCCGGGCGGGTTCGCAGATACGACACCGCGCTACGAAAATCCTCCGCCTGCCGTTCCGGATAGTCCTGCCCTCGGAGCTCCCCCGCACTGGCGCCGACCGTGTGATAGTCGATCGCGAGGACCGCGAACCCCGCCCGCACGAAATATGGTGCGAACACCCGCAACGCTTCCTTCACCATCGCGCCGGAGTGCCCGAGTACCAGACCTGCGACCGGGCTGTCCGTCGCGGGCAGATACAGGTCGCCTGCGCACGCGGTGCCGAGGCTGTTGAACGTCACCTGCTCGATCTCGCGAGTCATCTTCTCACCTCTCATTGCTAGTCATTTCAGTCTCGACTGAAATGACTAGCATGTCAATGCGCGCCTCCAAACCTGTTGAGGAGAAGGTCGATACGGCATGGGGCCGAGAAGCGATGTGCAGCCCGCATGCCGGGCGCGCGCCGCTCAACGGTCGGGCCGATTCGCGCGCCGCAGTTACCTTTCGCGGCGCGAATTCGTCATGAAGGTGAGGACTGGTATTCGGGCCGCCGAGGGCGGCGACGGGAAGGAGTCGGTAGATGAAGCTTGTGGTGTTCGGAGCCAGCGGTGGTGTGGGGCAGCAGGTGCTGGAGCAGGCCGTGGCGGCGGGGCACGACGTGACGGCGGTGGTGCGGAACGCGCAGAAGGTGGCGCAATTCCCGGTGCGCGTGGTGACGGCGGACGTGGTCGAGGCGGACCCGGCGGTGCTCGTGTCGGCGATCAGCGGTGCGGACGCGGTGCTCTCGGCGGTGGGGCCGGCGAACAACGCGGCGGCGGGCGTGGTCTCGCGGGCCACCGCGGCGATCATCCGCGCAATGGACGAGGCCGGGGTGCGGCGGTTGATCGTGGTCAGCGCCGCGCCCGTACGCACAACGCCGTCGCCGGGAAACCCGAACCCGCCCAAGCGAGACGAGGGCGACGGGTTCTTCCTGAAATACGTGATCTACCCGATCGTGAAGGCCGTGCTGAAGCCGCAGTACGCCGACCTCGCCCTGATGGAGGACGCCCTGCGGGCCAGCGACCTGGACTGGACCGCGATCAGGCCGGTGCAGCTCACCGACAAGCCGCTCACCGGCGACTACCGCACCGCCCTCGGCGAGAACCTCCCCGGCGGCCGATACGTTTCGCGCGCCGACGTCGCCCACTGCATGCTCCGCGCCCTCGACTGGCCCCGGTCCATCCACCAGGCCGTCGGCATGGCCAACTGACCCGGCACAACCAGAATCGGTTGCCGCCCAACGCCTTATCGAGCCGGTGGCGGCAACCGAGGGCGGTGATAGCTCGGTGAAACGCGCCCGTTGCCCCTGCCGGTAGCGCGGCCTGCTCGCGTCGCCCGCCGCCGGGCGACCTCACATTTCTCATCGCTGTGTCGTCGGTCAGGAGAAGCGGCCGGAAGCCCTGGTCGCAAATCTCGAACGGAGACACGATGACCACGGAGGAAGCTCAGATCAGGGAGTTCCTGGCGAGCTGTATGGACGCACAGCGGTCGAAGGACATCGATCGGGTCATGTCGTTCTACTCGCCGGACATCGTCTACTACGACGCCGTCGCGCCCCTGCGCTTCACGGGAACCGAGGAGGTGCGCCGCAATTTCGTGCGGTGGTTCGACGGGTACGTCGGCCCGATCAGCCTGGAGACCCACGATTTGACCATCGTCGCCGGGGAAGACGTGGCCTTCGCCGACATGCTGCAACTGGACTCCGGCAAGCGCCGCGGCGGGATCGACTTGCCGATCTGGGTGCGCGAGACGGTCTGTCTGCGACGGGTGGACGGCGTCTGGGCAATCACCCACGAGCACATCTCGATTCCGATCAGCCGGAAGAACTTTCAAGTCTGGTTCGCGTGCGGAAAGGACACGCCCGCGCGGTGTGGACGAACGATAGTCGGGCTTGTCGCCGCCAGCTTGCTCGTCCGCCTCGGCCTGCGGCGAAAGGGTTCGTGAGCCGCCGGAAGTAGATCGCCGCCCGAATCCCTCAGCGCCACACCAGTTTCAGCACCGCCGGGGTCAGGAGCATGCGGATGACGGTGGCGTCGAGGATGAGGGCGGCGATCATTCCGTAGGCGATGTACTTCATCAGGACCAGGTCGGAGAAGCCGAAGGCGCCGGTGACGACGATGAGAATGGCCGCGGCGGAGGTGATCACGCCGCCGGTGTGGGCGATGCCGTAGCGGATCGCCTCGGGGGGTTCGGCGCCTGCGGCCCGCGCCTCGGCCACGCGAGACAGCAGAAACACCTCATAGTCGGTGGACAGTCCGAAGACCACGGTGACGATCAGCGCGAGCACGGCGAACATCAGCGGACCGGGCGTGAAGTGGAAGAAACCCGCCCCGTGCCCCTCGACGAACACCCAGGTGAGCACGCCGAGCGTGGACACCAAACTCAACGCGCTCATCGCGACGGCCTTGACCGCGAGCACAATTGATCGGAACGCCGCGTACATCAACGTCAACGCCGCCGCGGCGAGAATCGCCACCAGCACCGGCAGCCCGCGCAACAACCCGTTGATGCTGTCGCGCTCCAGCGCGGGCACCCCGGCGACCATGATGTCCACGCCGGGCGGCTCCGGAATCGCCCGCAGCGCCGAGATCACTCGATCGGAGTCCTTCCGGTCGGTGAGCCCGGCCTGCAGCACGTTGATGCCGTCCTTGGTCGCCACCGAGGGCTCGAATCGGCCGGTGAGCCCGGGGATTCGGCCGGCCTCGTACCGGATGTCGCTGAGCTGCTGCGAATCAGCCCCACGCACAACCAGTTTCAGCGGCTCGGTCCGGAAGCTCGGGAACAGCTCGTCGAACCGCTCCTGCGCCACCCTGGCCGGGTTCTGCGCGCCGAGATATTTCTCACTGATCCCGCCGAACTCGATGTGCCGGAAGGGAATACTCAACGCCAGCAACGCGAGCACGATCGGCACGGCGATCGCCAGCGGCCGCCGCATCGCCCACTGCGCGAGCCGGGAGAAGAACCCGGCGTCGATCTGCGCCTCGCTCTTGCTGCGGGAGAACCGCTTCCAGCCGAGCAAGTCGATCCGCCGACCGGCGATGCTCAGGGCCGCGGGCAGCGCGGTGACCGAGAGCAGCGCGGCGAGCAGCACCGAGCTGATGCCGCCGTAGGGCACCGACCGCAGCACGCCGTTCGGAAAGATGAACAGCGCACCGAGACTCACCGCGATGATCGCCGCCGAGAACAGCACGGTGCGCCCCGCGGTCGCGACCGTGCGCGCGGTGGCCTCCTCCACGCTGCGACCGGCGGCCAGCTCCTCGCGGAACCGCGTGACGGTGAACAACCCGTAGTCGATCGCCAGCCCGAGACTCACCAAAGTCATGACGGTGCTGGCGAATACGTTCACATCGATGATCCCGGTCAGCACCCGCATGATGCCCGCCGTGCCCATGATCGTCATGCCGCCGATCACCACGGGCAGCAAGGCCCCGACCACCCCGCCGAACACGAAGTACAGCAGGATCGCCACCAACGGCAACGCGATGATCTCCGCGCGGTGGATGTCGTTCTGCATGCCGGTATTGAGCCCGGCGAGCACCGGCTGCAACCCGGCGAGCTGCACGGTCGTGCCGCCGGGTCCGCCGCCGATCGTCCCCGCGCCGAGGTGGTCCTTGATGGCCGAGTAGTTCTCGACGGTGGCGGTGCCCTCGCCCCGCAGGCCGACGCTGGCGAACGCGTGCGTGTGCGAGGCGTCGGTCGCGTTGGCGGCGAACGGGCTGTCCCAATAACTGTCGATTTTGAGGATGTTGTCGGGGAACCGCGCCAGCAGTCCGTTCAGCGCGCCCGTCACGGCCGACCGCACGGCCGGGTCGTCGACCGTCGTTCCGTCCGGCGCGGTGTAGAGCAGGATCAGGTCGCTGTCGGTGTCGCGTCCGAAGGTCGCGTCGGCGATCTTGGAGGCCGCCACCGACTCGCTCGACTCGTCGAACCAGCCCTCCTGCGTCAGCCGCCCGGCCAGATCGCGGCCGTACCAGCCGGACGCGAGCACCGCGAGCGCGAACACGCCGAGCACCAGCAGCCGATGCCGGTAGACGAATCCGCCCCACCGCAGCAATCCGGTGTGCACCCTCGAATCGTCCCGAGGTGCGCCGCGCACCCGCGAACTCCGCGGATCCGACACGGTCAGCCGCAGGCGGGCGTGCGGTAGTCGGCGGAGCGCAGGATGCCGCACAGGTCGGTGCGCGAGATCTTCCACTCGCCGTCGAGCAGCACGAAGTGCACGACGGTCGTGCGCACGGCGGTGCCGGTGCCGTCCTTGTCCAGGCGCATGGTGGCGGTGAGCGTGCCGTCGTGATTGTCGAAGACCGGATCCGTCACGCCGTAGACCGCGCGCGGATTGTCCTGCAGCGCCTTGTACATGTCGGGGATGGCGGTGCGGAACGCGTCGCCGTCCTCGATGAGATCGGTGCGCTCGGAGTCGGGCAGGGCGGGGTCGAGTGCCCGCTTGATCTGCGCGTCGAGCTGCGCGGCGCTCGGCAGCGGCGGATGGGCGGCCAGCGAGGACGTGGTGATGGAGGCGGACAGCGACGCGTTGGCCGACGAACGAGCGGCGTCGACGGACGCCTCGTCCGATCCGGTGCTGCATGCCGCGGTCGCGACCGTGAGGAGCAGGCCGGCGGCGGTCAGCGCGGTGCGGGCGAGAAGTGTGTATGGCATCACCATCTACATACCATCAATGACGGAACTGATGCGTCCCAGCAACGCGCGCACGGTCGTCATTTCGCGATCCGGCGCCGCCTCGACGGGCACCGCGTCGGGGATCATGTCGCGCACCAGCGCGACGACGCTGCGTTCGTCGTCCAGGTCGATATCGGTGACCCTGGCCTCGGCGACCGCGACGACGTCCTCGGGGCCCGGCACGTCCGTCGTCAGGTCGGCCCGGTAGATCTCCAGCCGCAGGCTGGACCGGACCGTTCGAAAGGCATAGGGCCTGCCGTCGCCGGTGGTTCCGAAGCCGTGAGCGAACGGACCCACGGTTAGGTCATCTATGGCAAATCCCGACGTATGGTCGGCTATCAACCGGATCTCCCTGATTTGGACACTGATTCAGCTCAACCGTAACCCGCATCACCGACATTCTCCCCCCGCCGCCACCCCGGTACGTCGCCTCGGTGCGCCATCATGGTCAGATGGTGGAGTTGCGGTTAATCGTCGGTAGCGGTCGGTAGAAGGAGTTCGGTGGATGCGCCCTCGCGCCTGGGTTCGATCGGCGGCGTTCACGGGTTCCGCCGTGATCACACCTCACGACCGCATCCGGATCGGTAGCCTCCCGCTCGTCGCCGTCGCGGCGGTGGCGCTGGTGACCGGCTGCTCCACCGGCTCGGACGGCGAGAACCTGCCGACCAGGGAGCCCGCGACCGCCGCCGTCTCCCCCGCCGCGAGCGCGCGCCCCGCGGGCGAGGTCGCCGCGCTGACCAATCCGCTGCGCGCCCTGCTCGCCGAGGAGCGCACCGGGCAGATCGCCGCGCTCGACGCGGCCAGCGAGACGAGCACCAAGCTCTTCCTCATCGACCCCGCGACGCTCACCCGGCTCGGCCCCACCGGCGCCCCCGACCCCAGCGTGCGCACCCTCTCGCTGCCCGCGCGCGGCGCGACCCTCACCCAGGGCGCGCCCGGCGAGCTGCTGATCCCCGCGCCCCACCGGATCATCCGCGTCGACCTCACCGCCGACACCGTCAGTGACGTTCCCTTCGACGGCGACGCCCGATCGGTCCAGCGTCGCGACGACGGCACCCTGCTCGTCGGCACCGCCGACGGCAAGGTCCGCACGATCTCCCCAGACGGCAGGGTCGTGCGCACCGTGACCGGTCTCGCCTCCGCCGACGCACTGGCGCTCACCGCGGATCACGTGTCCGTACTCGATCGCCGCCAGACCTCGGTCACCGAGATCGAGCTCGGCAAAGACGATCTGGGCCTCGCGCTGCGCGCGGGCGACGGCGCGACCACCATGATCGCCGACCGGTTCGGCCGCGTCATCGTGACCGACACCGCGGGCGGGGAACTGCTGGTCTTCAGCGCCGGACCGCTCGTCCTGCGTCAGCGCTTCCCGGTAAACTCTTCGCCTTACGCGCTCGCCTACGATCAGCGGTCCGACACCGTGTGGGTGACGTGCACGCAGAGCAACGAAGTCGTCGGATTCGATCTGTCGACAGGTATACCGGCAGAGGTCGGCCGCTACTCGACGGTGCGGCAGCCGAACTCGGTGACCATCGATCAGCGCACCGGTGACATGTTCGTGGGGTCCGCGGTCGGCGACGGCCTGCAGCGGATCCGGGCGGACGATCGGAAGAGAGGCCACTAGATGACTCCGGCAACGCGCGCAGACGACGAACCCGCATCACCGCCCGAGCAGCGACCGCGCCGCGGTGCGCTGCCCGCGGGCTGGGAAACCACCAGCGACGACTACGAATACGTGCCGCTGCGGCTCCCGCCCGAGGTGACCAGGGTGACCGCGTCCATGCGGCTGGCCATCCAGGCCGAGTTCGGCGGCTGGGAACTGTCCCGCGTGCGGGCCTACACCGACGGGAGCCGCCGGGTGCTGCTGCGCCGCCGAAAAACCGCCGCACTACCTCTGCCCGAGCCCGGAATGTGAGCTGATGTACGCCCTGTTACTGCGCCTGATGTTTCTGGTTCCGCCGGAACGCATCCACCACTTGGCCTTTGCCGCCCTGCGCCTCGCCGCCGCCTTCGCGCCGCTGCGCTGGCTGATGACCAAGATCCTGGCCACCGACGATCCGATCCTGCGCAACACCGCGTTCGGCGTCGAGTTCCCCGCCCCGGTCGGCCTGGCCGCCGGATTCGACAAGAACGCCGACGGCGTCGACGCCTGGGCGCCACTGGGTTTCGGCTTCGCCGAGATCGGCACAGTCACCGCCCAGGCGCAGCCGGGCAATCCCGCGCCGCGGCTGTTCCGGCTGCCCGCCGACCGCGCGCTGATCAATCGTATGGGCTTCAACAACTTCGGTGCCGAGGCCGCCGCCGAGCATCTGCGCGGGCGCCGCGGCGACGTGCCGATCGGCGCGAACATCGGCAAGACCAAAATCGTCGAACCGGCCGACGCCGCAAACGATTACGCGGTCAGCGCGGCTCTGCTCGGCCCGCTGGCCGACTTCGTCGTCGTCAACGTCAGTTCGCCGAACACCCCGGGACTGCGCGACTTACAGGCCGTGGAGTCGCTGCGCCCGCTGCTGCGGGCGGTGCTCGACAGCGTGCGGGTGCCGGTGCTGGTGAAGATCGCCCCCGACCTGTCCGACGAGGACATCGACGCCGTGGCCGATCTCGCCGTGGAGCTCGGCCTGGCCGGCATCGTCGCCACCAACACCACCATTCGCCGCGACGGCCTGCGCACGCCCGCCGACGAGGTCGCGGCGATGGGCGCGGGCGGGCTGTCCGGCGCGCCCGTCGCGGATCGCTCCCTCGACGTGCTGCGCCGCCTCTACCGCCGCGTCGGCGACCGCCTCGTGCTGATCTCCGTCGGCGGCATCGAGACCGCCGACCAGGCGTGGGAACGCATCCGTGCGGGCGCGACCCTGCTGCAGGGCTACACCGGCTTCATCTACGGCGGCCCCTTCTGGACCCGCAAGATCCACCGCGGCCTCGCACAACGCCTGCGCGCCAACGGGTATCGCAACATCACCGAGGCCATCGGCGCCGAGCACACCGCCAACGCCTGAGCGACTCGGCGGTGTGGCCCGGCACGCGAGCTATCCGAACACGTACGGCGGTTCGATGACGTGCCCGCGCGACGCACACGGGGTGCCGTCCTCGTCCGGTGGCATCAGCCGCGCCACCATCCGCTCCGCGAGCAGCAGAATCGCCTGGGCCGTGGTGAGGCCGAGTTCGCCGGCGTAGCCGTCCATCAGGGCCTGCGCGGCCGGATTGTCCACGGCCAGTGGGTCACCGGCGAGCTCGTCGAAGCGCATGCCGGCCAGCGCCTGAGCGTGGGTCAGCCGCCGGTCCGGCAGCCAGCTCAGCCGCCATGCTTCGGCGCCGGAATCGGCTGTGCGGTGGGCGGATTCGGGGCTGCGGTCACTGATCATCGACCAGTCCGTCACGTCAATGGTCACGACGTCCTCCTGTCGTGCATCCGGTGTGCAGTCCAAGGTCGGGGTGCTGCACGATGGTTCCCCCGCGCGGGTGCGCGTACGACGAACGGCCTCGTTCCGGAGGTGGGGCGGGGCCGCGCCGAGGTCGGACAACCGCTTCCGGGTGTGTCCGGCCTCGGCCGAAGGTGCTGTAGTTCGAAGAATCGGGCTCGTCGCCAGGCCCTCCCGCGTACCTGGCTGGGCGATGATCGCCAATTCGACTGGCAATCACCATTATCCGGGGCGATTGCCTTTGTCCAGCTTTTATTGACGCTACGTCGCCTCGCTAAACCTCCTATCGATGAGGACCGGACTCGAGATTACGGAGGGTGGGTCTCAGTGATGGCTCCGCCGGATTTCGGAATGGTTGCCGTCGCACGCCGTGGTGCGTGTGTCGCAGAGCGTCTGGTCTCGACGCAACCTCGCCGCCATGCGCTTGGCGAGCAGGATCACCGCGTGCTCGCGCAGGATGCCGAGGTGGTCGGCGTAGGCCTCGACCCGGGCCTGCGCCACCCGATCGTGCACCGCGTTCGGGTCGCTGAGGATCTCGTCGAGTTCCATGCCCGCGCGGGCCTGGCCGGGGGTGAGCGCGCGGCCGGGCAGCCAGGTCAGCCGCCACGAGTCCGGTTCCGCCGCGGGGCGATACGCGGACTCGGGAGTGAGGGTGCTGCCGATCCAGTCGGCCGTGTGAATGATCATGCCTGCCTCCGCAGGGTGAGAACCGACTCGTCGGTGGCGTCGCCGGGTCGGGGAGGTGGATGTGCACGAATGCCTCCGCTCGAGCATTCGCCCGTGCGGCACGGTCAGCGCGTGCCACACGGTCACTCCGAGCTGTTCGGCCGGCGCCGCTGCCGCCGGGTCGGAGAGTCGATTCGGGTCGGCGGCGAGCTCCGCCGATGTCATTGCGGCCGTGGCCTGTTCGCGGGTCACATGGTCCGGTAGCCGGCCCGGCTCCGCGCTCGCCACGCGGAACGCCCACTCCGGGCTGACGCTGCTCGTCATCGATCCGTTGTTCACGTAGATCGTCACGACTGGCTCCACGGCGGGAGGTGCCGCCGCGCGATTCGCCGACGCGCCGAATCCGGGGAGAAGCCGGGCGCGCGGGAAAACGGCGACAGCAGAGGGTGTTTCGGCCGAGCTGCCGGCGAACGCGCAAGGGTTCACCTAGTCGACGGCGTGGTTGGCGTCCAGCTCGGTCGCGCACGCGCCGGGCCTGCGCCGGCCGCGCCGACGGGTGTGCCGCATCAAGAGAATTACCTTCATCACCAGGGACCTCCCAGCCGGCTGGTGTGGCGACCGATCGCCAGATCCCAGTGTGGCAGTCGCCCATAACGGACGTCAATTGACATCCCGTAATGGGCGATTGACACACAATCGGCCGTCCGACTGTTGCGAAATGAGCCTTCTTCGAAGGTGTCTCGGTGCGGCACAGGCCGATGACGCGCTCGCGCCGGGCAGTCCGCGGGAGGAAATGGCAATTGCAGGCGGCCATTTGGCAATTGACGGAGGCGAGTCGCCGTACGTACCGTGGGTTCACCAGTGGTTCGCCGCGGCCGGGAGCTGAGAACCGAGACGAGGAGGCCCGCGATGGCCGTCCATGAGTCGCACATCGTCGCCGTGCGCAGCGCGCTCCAGCAACTGTCCAAGCACCGCGGGCTCACTCCGGAACGGTTGCGCACCACCGAGATCGACGGCGGCACGCTCTTCGCCCTCCCGGCGGTGCAGCATCGCCGCGGTCAGCTCGGCGGCGACGAGCCGGAGGCCCTGATCTCGGTGGTCCGGGAACTCGCGCAGCGGCTGCTCGCCACGGATCGGATCATCGTCGACGTGGAGTTGGCGCTGCGCCTGTTCGACACGGCGACGGTGCCGAACCTCGATCGCGCGCAACTGTACGGCAACGAACTCGGCACCCGCCGAGCCTATCTCGTGGAGCATTGGGACGCGCTGCACGTCGCGGCCGGCGCCGACGACGTCCCCCCGATCCCCACCGTCCGTTCGCTCCGGGCGACGCCGGAGCGCAACGCCTTCACCGCGCTCGCGCGGGCTCTCGCGGCCGGCACGGCCGTGACCATCGTCCCCGCCATCGCGCCGGTCGAAACCCGCTCGCGCGCAACGCGTCCCGTCGTCACCATCATCGGCGACGCCGTGATCGACGAGGTGCTGCGCTGCGAGCGCATCCCGGAGCCCCGCCGGTCGACCCGCTCGGATCGCGAGCGGATACCGGGCGGAAAGGCGCTGTATCGCGCGGTCGCGGCCGCCAGGCTCGGCCTCGACGTCCGGCTGCTCGCGGCCGTCGGTGACGACGCCGACGGCCGCGAAATCCTCGGCTATCTCCAGTCGGAGAACGTCGATACCGAGCTCGTCCGGGTGGTGTCCGACGCGCCGACCTCCGTGGTCACCGTGGTCATCGACGCCGACGGTGTCCGCAGCCTCGTGCACAAACATCCCTCGACCCAGTGCACCGAGGAGCACCTGCGCTCCCCCGCCGTCCGCGCCGCCCTCGCCGCGTCCAGCGCGGTGCTGCTGACCTTCGAGCAGCCAGGCGAGATCGTCGAACTCGTGCTGGAAACCATTCGGACGCTGCGTGTTCGGCCGATCGTGCTGCTGCATCCGGCGCCCGCGGACGAGCCGCCGCGCCATCTGCACAGGTTCCTCGGCCTCATCGACCACCTGATCGGTTCCCCGTACGAACTCGAACGCGTCGCCCAGGAGACCGGTTCCGCCGCCGACACCATCTCCCGGCTCCGCCTGCTCGGCGTACATTCCGTCTGCGCCTTGGAGGACTTCCAGGCCAGCGTCCACTCCGACGCGGTGACCGCGCACATCCACCGCCCCTCGGTCGGCCTCGAGGACACCCCCAGCGTGCGCGCGGTCTTCTCCGCCGCCCTCGCCTACCGCTTCGTCACCGGCACCGGCCCGGCGACCGAGCAGGACTTCCGCTGGGCCGTCGCCGCGATGGTCGCCGCCCACTCCGGCTTCGCCACCCTGCGCGGCGCGGAACTCATCGGCGAGATCGATCGCATCGTGCGATTCGCCGAGGAGCACCACCCCGGGGAATTGCTCGGCGAAAACTGAGTGGCACACGATGAAACACTAACCAGCCCAGCCATTTACATGCGATTGTCGGGAGACACCGATGTTCGCTGATGGAGCGCGTCCTGTGATCTACACCACCCCGAGGGGTAATCGCTTGCCGCCCGGTAACTTTGCCTGATTTGCCAGAAGTGTTACGTAACAGGCTAAATCGCAAAGCGGAATCAACCGGACCATGGATCGGTCACTTTCCACCCCTGGAATTCGACCGCGAGCAGCCCCCACGGGCGAGCCGAACGGGTGTTGAATCGAATCGGAACATAGACCGTGTCACCGTCGCGGACGAATCGCTCCCCCGGTGCCACGACCATCCGAGAACTCGATCCAGAGAACCTTGGAGGCCGACGTGACCATCGAATTCCGTTCCCCCGACGACACCGTGCACCGACTGACCCGCAAGGGTCTCGACCTGAAAGTTCGGGTGGCGGCGCTACCCGGCGGTGAAGAATACGGCCACCTCTTGGTTTTCGGCGCGATCACCGAGGGGTGCCTGGTACGCATTCATTCTCGGTGCTTCTACGGCGAGGTGCTGCGATCCGAGGACTGCGACTGCGGCGCCGAGATCGACGCGACGATGGACATGATCCAGGCGGCGGGCGCGGGCGTGCTCATCTACATGGAGCAGGAAGGCCGCGGCGCCGGTCTGGTGAACAAGGCGCGCGGTTACCACGTCCAAGAGCGCACGGGCGCCAATACCTTCGACTCGTACCGCTCGCTCGGCCTGGACCCCGACAGCAGGGATTACCTGCTCGCCATTACCGGGCTGCTGAGACTCGACATCGCGAGTCTGCG
>NZ_BAGH01000207.1 GCF_000308715.1 Nocardia tenerifensis NBRC 101015 | reverse complement strand
AGGCTGCGCTGCAACGGCGCCGACACTCGGTGCGGATCCCGAGAAAGAGTGCGGATTCCGGTGCGGCGACCACAAGCGGCGACCACCGCAGGTTCTGCCGCGACGACCCCGACACACCCGCACCGCGACACGCCACCCGTCTTAGGGCCCCGCCGCGACACAGCAACACACCCGTACGCCGAGGCGCGCCAACGAACTGCGGCACACCTGCAGATCCCGCACATTTTCTCGGGGCCCGCACCCAATATGGGGCCCCATACTCAGTGCGGATCCCGAGAGACAGTGCGGGATCCAGTACGGCGACCGCAAGCGGAAGCCGCCTCAGGCTCCGCTGCAATGGCATCGACACAACCGCGCCGAGACATGCCACCCGTCTTAGGGCCCCGCCGCAACGCGGCAACACAGCCGTACGCCGAGGCGCGCCACCGAAATGCGGCACAGCCGCAGATCCCGCACTGCTTCTCGGGGCACGCACCCAATATGGGGCCACATACTCAGTGCGGATCCCGAGAGACAGTGCGGATTCCGGTGCGGCGACCGCACGCGGCGACCGCCTCAGGCTGCGCTGAAACTTCGGCACCGCGCGCATTTTCGCACCCTCTGCCGACTGGCAGCGCAACCTATTCAGCGACAACCTAATTCAAAACGCGGGCCATGGAATCGGCCGGGACGTTCGGGGGGTGGGCATGAGCGGGTCGTCGAGTAGCTCTTGGGTGCGGTCGATCAAGGCGGAGATTTCCGCGTCGGTGATGTGTTCGGCGAGGTGGTCGGCGACTGTGCCGGGCAATTCTTTGGCGAATGCGGCGATGTCGGTGATGAGGGCGTCGCTCAACGGCTGGCCTGCCCAGCCCCACAGCACGGTGCGCAACTTGTGCTCGCTGTGCAAGCAGATGCCGTGGTCGACTCCGTAGACCTGTCCGTCCGTTCCCTCGAGCGCGTGCCCGCCTTTGCGGTCGGCGTTGTTCAGGAGCACGTCGAGCACGGCCATGCGGTGCAGACGTGGGTCGTCGGCGTGGATGAGGGATACCTCGTTGCCTGCGGGGTCCTGAGCGCGCAGCACCTCGCAGAAACCGTCGGGTACCGAGCCGGGCGGGCAGAGGTCGACCAGGTCGAGGCGGTCTCCTCGGTCGGTGTGGTTGTCCACGCCCTCGACCCAGCGCTGCACCATGCCGACGCCGTAGGGTCCGTCGCGCAGGATGGTCTCCGGGATCACGCCCCAGCCGATCGCGGCCGAGATCTGATACGACGCGACCTCGCGGCCCGCGAGGGTGCCGTCGGGGAAATCCCAGAGAGGTCGCTCGCCGCGCACGGGCTTGTAGACCACCCGCAGCGGCGGTTCGGCGTCATCGACGATGTCGCAGACCAGGGTCACATTGCTGGCGGTGCTTATCCGCCCGATCACCGTCAGCTCGCCGCTGTGGAACCGGTCCCCGGCCCGCGTCACCGATCACTCCTCTAGTTCGGCCGCGCCGAAGATATCGCCGCGCTTGTACCCGTTCGTGCGCACACACATGTGCCCCCGCGACGACAGCGGCTCCCCGCACAGCGGACACGGCGGCCTGCCCGCCGCGATCACCCGGGTGGAGCGCAACGCGAACTCGCGCGCCTGGATCGGCGTGAGGAACACGCGCACGGCGTCGGGCCCCTCCTCGGTGTCGTCGAGCACGACCGACTCGTCGACCTCGGTCTCGGTGATCGCCAGCAACTCCACGACGACGGCGTTCGCGTCGGCGTCCCAGCCGAGCCCCATGGTGCCGACCCGGAACTCCGCGTCGACGGGGGTCACCAGCGGCGCCGTGTCGCCGATGTCCTCGGCCTGCGGCGGCACCTCGGCGCCGAACCGGCGGGCCACCTCGTCCAACAGCAGACCCATCCGGTCGGCGAGCACCTTCACCTGCTGCTTCTCCAGCAACACGCTGACAACCCGCGGCTCCTCGATGGCCTGCAGATAGAACGATCGATCGCCCGGCTCACCGACGGTCCCGGCGACGAAACGATCGGGGGTGCGAAATACATGGATTGCGCGTGACATCTGCACCTCCTGATACGTGACCCTGATCGACTACCCACGGCGCCGGCATTACAACGCCCACTATCCGTGTACAAGGAATCTCAACGCTCCGAATTCCCATTATCCTCACTCCCGGCACTGCCGACCTCGCCACCGGGAACGGGCCCGGCGGGGTCGGCCTTCTCGGCGCCGGAATCGGCAACCGGCCGTTGCTGATTCGCCAGCGCGGACAGGTCGGTGCCGGTGTCGTTGAGCCGCCACACATAGGGTGCGGTCGGCGTATATCTGATGACGCTGATCGACGCGGGCTCCACCACGATCCGCTGGAATCCGTCCAGGTGGATGCCCAGAGCATCGGCCAGCACGGATTTGATGACGTCACCGTGGGTGCAGGCCACCCACAGCGTGTCGTGCCCATGCTGCTCGGCCAGCGCGCGATCGTGCTCGCGCAGCGCCGCGACCGCGCGGACCTGCACCTGCGCCAGCCCCTCGCCGCCGGGGAACACCGCGCCGGAGGCGTGCCGCTGCACCACTTTCCAGAGCGGTTCGTTCAGCAGTTCGGCGATGGGACGGCCGGTCCACTCGCCGTAGTCGACCTCGATCAGCCGGTCGTCGAAGACCGGTTCCAGCCCGAGCTTCTCCGCGAGCGGCGCGACCGTTCGCTGACAGCGCAGCAGCGGGGAGTGCACGATGCGTTCGATCGGCAGCCCGGCGAGCCGGTCGGCGACGGCCTCGGCCTGCGCGTCGCCGTGCTCGGTCAGCTCGACGCCGGTCTTGCGGCCGGCCAGGGTGCGGGCGGTGTTCGAGGTCGAGACTCCGTGCCGGAGCAGAATCACCGTCATACAGTCAGCCTAAGCCCCACCGCCGCCGCCCACGGAATCGCTGCGCGCTGCCCGGCCGCCCGCGACTCACGCCGCCCGGCCACCCACAACTCACCCCGCCCAGACGCCCACGACTCGCGACGCCCGGCCACCCACAACTCACCCGCCAGACGCCCACGACTCGCGACGCCCGG
>NZ_BAGH01000208.1 GCF_000308715.1 Nocardia tenerifensis NBRC 101015 | reverse complement strand
ACGGCGAGGCGGCTGGCACGTAACCGTGACGAGGCGGCTGGCACGTAACCGCGGCGGAATGGCCGAAACGTAGCCACGGCGGGGCGACGCGTAACCGCGGCGAGGCGGCCAACGCGTAACCGTAGCGGAATGGCCGAAACGTAGCCATGACGGGGCGGGCAAGCGCATAACCGCGGTGGGGTGGGCCAGCGCGTAACCGTAGCGGGACGGCCGGAACGTAACCGCGGCGGGCGGCCAGCGCGTAACCCTAGCGGGGCGGCCAACGCGTAGCCGTGGCGGAGTGGCCGGAACGTAGCCATGGCGGGGCGGCCGACGCCTAGGCGCGACAGAGTGGCCGCACCGCCAGCGGTATGCCTAGGCAGGCAAGGGTTCGAGTGGGTCGCACGCCGCCCTTCCATCAGTCGGCCGACGAGTGCTGGTCGGGGAGGTGAAGGCGTTTGAGGGACAGGGCATTCAGGGCGACGATGACGCTGGAGCCGGACATCGACATGGCGGCTATCTCTGGGCGGAGGGTGAATCCGAAGGCGGGGACGAAGACGCCTGCGGCGATGGGGAGGGCGATGGTGTTGTAACCCACTGCCCAGGCCAGGTTTTGGTGCATTTTGCGGAGGGTGCCGCGGCCGATTCGGAGGGCGGTGGGGACGTCGAGGGGGTCCGAGCGCATCAGGACCAGGTCGGCGGTCTCGATGGCTACGTCGGTGCCCGCGCCGATCGCGATGCCCAGATCCGCGCCGGCCAACGCCGGGGCGTCGTTCACGCCGTCGCCGACCATGGCGACCTTGCGGCCATCGCGTTGCAGCTCAGCGATTTTCGCGGCCTTGTCGCCGGGCAGGACCTCCGCGATGACGGTGTCGATGCCCAGATCGGCGGCGATGCGTTCGGCGGTGGCGCGGTTGTCGCCGGTCAGCATGACCACTTCGATGCCGAGGTCGTGTAGCTCGGCGACCGCGGCGGCGGAGGTTTCGCGGGGTGCGTCGGCGAGGGCGATCACCGCGGCGGCGGTGCCGTCTATCGCGGCGAGGACGGCGGTGTGGCCGGAGTCGGTGAGCCGGTCGCGGTGTGCGGCAAGGGGTTCCAGGTCGATGTGCTCGCGGTCGAGGAGGCGGCGGTTGCCGACGACGACGCGGTGCCCGTCGACCTCGGCGACAGCGCCGTGGCCGGGGACGTTCTCGAACTTCTCGGCATCGAGTTGCGTTGTGCCGGACAGAGTTTCGGCGTGGTGGGCGATCGCGGCGGCCAGTGGGTGTTCGGATTCGCGTTCGACGGCGGCGACCAGGCGCAGGACTTCGTCGGCCGTGTATCCCTCGGCCGTCACCACATCGGTGACCTCCGGCTCGCCCTTGGTGAGGGTGCCGGTCTTGTCCATGACGACCGTTCGGATGCGGGCCGAGGACTCGAGGGCGAGGGCGTTCTTGAACAGCACACCGCGTTTCGCGCCGAGGCCGGTGCCGACCATGATCGCGGTCGGGGTGGCGAGGCCGAGGGCGTCGGGGCAGGTGATCACCACGACGGTGATGGCGAACAGCATCGCCTTCGCGAAGGACGCGCCGGCTAGCAGCCACACCGCGAACGTCAAGGCGCCGCCGATCAGGGCGACCAGCACCAGCCAGAATGCGGCCCGGTCGGCCAACTTCTGGCCCGGCGCCTTCGAATTCTGGGCCTGCTGAACGAGTTCCACGATCTGGGCCAGCGCGGTGTCCGCGCCTACCTTGGTCGCGCGAAACCGCAACGTGCCGTTGGTGTTCAACGATGCGCCGATCACGGTCGAGCCGGGCTCCTTGTGCACCGGCATGCTCTCGCCGGTCACCATGGACTCGTCGACCTCGCTGTCCCCTTCCGCCACAACGCCGTCGACGGCGATCTTGGCGCCGGGACGCACCAGCAGCAGGTCGCCGACCACGACCTCGGCCGTCGGCACCTCGACCGGGACGCCGTCGCGGATCACCTCCGCCTTCGGCGGCGCCAGATCCAGCAGCGCGCGGATGGCGTCGTTGGCCCCGCCGCGCGCCCGCATCTCGAACCAATGACCAAGCAGCACAAAGGTTGCCAGCATGGTCGAGGCCTCGTAGAACACCTCGCCGCCGCCGGTCAGCGTGATCGCCAGCGAATACAGCCAGCCCGCGCCGATCCCCACCGCCACCAGCACCATCATGTCCAGCGTGCGCGCCCGCAACGCCGCCACCGCGCCGGTGAAGAAGATCGCCGACGAGTAGAAGATCACCGGCAAACTCAACACCAGCGCCCAAATGTCCTGCCGCAGACCGAACGGCACCGGAAGGTGCACCCCGAACATGTCCGTAGCCATCGGCGACCACAACATCACCAACACCGCGAACACTGCCGCCACCACAAACCGATTCCGCATATCGATCGCCATGTCCGCCATAGACATTCCGCCATGGCCCGAGTGCCCGGCGTGGCCACCGTGATCCGCGTGGACTGCATGATCCCCGTGCGCCACGTGGTCGCGCTGCCCGTCGTGCCAGGCGTCGAGCCCACGCCCGGCGTGATTGGCGCGCGAAGTCTGCTCCGGATGATCCGGGTGGCCGTCCCGCCCGTCCTGGACGGTATGTCCCGCGTGGCCAGCATGGTCTATGTGCCCGGCATGGTCACCGCCCTCAGTGCGCCGAGCCTGCTCCGCGTGCGCCGAGTGGTCGTGCTGCCCGCCTTGCCCGACGAAGGTTGCGCGCCCGGTGTCATCGGCGCGCCCGGTCTGCTCGGCTTGATTCGGGCCGCCGTCCCGCCTGGCCTCGAAGGCATGTTCCGCGTGGTCAGCACGATCCCCGTGCCCAGCATCCCCCCTGCCCGCAGCGCGATCAGCCTGCTCGGCTTGCGCCAGACTGTCACGCTGCGCACTCTGCTCGACATGGCCCGCGTGCGACACAGGACTCGCGTACCTGTCCTGCCGGGTGTCGGTCGCGCGCTCGGCATCGTCGGCGCGCCCGGCCTGCTCGGCGTGCCTCGGGTCTCCATCCCGCCCGTTCCCAGCGCGATCGGCCTGCTCGACGTGCGCCGAGCGGTTAAGCTGCCCGCCTTGCTCGGCATAGCCCGCGCGCGACACACGACTCGCGCGCCTGTCCTGCCCGGCCTCGGCCGCGCGCTCGGCATCGTCGGCGCGCTCAGTCTGCTCGGCGTGATTCGAGCCGCCGTCCCGCCCGTCCTTGAAGACATGTTCCGCGGGGGTGGCATGGTCCGCACGCCCGGCGTGACGCCCGTTCCCAGCGCGATCGGCCTGCTCGGCGTGCGCCGAGGGATCAAGCTGCCCGCCTTGCTCGGCATGGCCCGTGTGGGATGCAGGACTCACGTGCCTGTCCTGACCGGCGTCGGCCGCGCGTCCGGTGTCATCAGTGCGCCCGCTCTGCTCGACAGGCTCTGTGTGTCGGGCGCGGTCTCCGTCGGTGTCCCCCGCCGGTCCGCGTCCGGCATGGTCGGTGGGCACGGCGCGACCATCTACCGCGCGCGGGCCCGCGGTGTCGGTCCGGCCGTCATGGCCGTCATGGTCGGAGCGTTCAGCGGACGAGGGGTCCGCGGCGTGATCGGTGCGCCTGGTGTAGTCGACGCGGTCATTCTGATCACCGAGAACGTGCGCGGCGTTCTCCCCCAGCTGGCCAGCGGCAACGGATCCCGAGTTCTGGGCATGTGCCGCATGAACGCTTGGTGCGCCTTGCTCGGCGATGTCGGATTGGCCGGCATGCCCGGCGCGGTCGTGCGATCCGCCGTGGTCGGTGGCGGGCATATCGTGGCCGGCTGCGGAGTTTCCCGCATCACCTGAGGGTTCGAGGAGGGGGTCGCAGAGGTGGTTCGGGACTGAGCGGCCTCGGCAGTGGTAGCCGCAGTCGCGGAGCCAGGTGGCGAGGGTGGGGATGGAGGTTTGGGTGGGGTCGTAGGTGATGGTGGCGGTTTGGGCGGTTGGGTTGGGGGTGACGTCGAGGACGCCCGGTCTGCGGCGGAGGACGGCGGTGACGACGTTGGCTTGACTGGCCCAGCGGACGCCGCGCACGTCGAGGACGGCGGTTCGGCGCTGCGGATCGTGGTTCACGTAGATCGACTCCTCATTCGGAATGCTCGGCTCGGGCGGGTCGAGCCGGCGCGTGCCGTCGGCCACCCTCGACGTTATACCCCTACCCGGTAGGTGTCTAACCTGAAACGCGGGAGCGCGAAAAGCGGCAGATCATCGAAATCGTCGGAAACCTCCCCGTCGCGGGGCACGACCTTTACCGTCTCAGAGAGATAGACAGCTGTTCTGAACGGGGTTGCGACATGACCGAACCGAATACCTCCTGTGCCGCGTTCCAGCGGGTTGCGTCCATCGATCCCGACGCGGTCGCGGTCAGGTCGATCGGTGGCGAGCAGAGTTTGACCTGGCGGGAGTACGCCGCGCAGGTGCGGGAGATCGCGGGCGGGTTGCACGCGCTGGGGATCGGACGCGGCGACACCGTCGCGTTGATGATGGCCAACCGGGTCGAGTTCTACCCCATCGAGGTGGGCGCCCAACATGCCGGGGCCACTTCGTTTTCCGTGTACAACACGTTGGTCCCCGAGCAGTTGAACTACGTGTTCGGCAACGCGGGCAACCGGGTGGTGATCTGCGAGGCGCAGTACGTGGACCGGATCCGGTCGTGCGGGGTGCCGATCGAGACCATCGTCTGCCTGGACGGCGCGCCCGACGGCACGATCAGCGTGACGGAGCTGAAGTCGTTGGGGCGCAGCGATTTCGACTTCGAGGCCAGCTGGCGCGCGGTGCGGCCCGACGATGTGGTGACGCTGTGCTACACCTCCGGCACCACGGGCAACCCGAAGGGTGTCGAGCTCACGCACGCCAATCTCCTCTTCGACGCGTACGCCTTCGCGTCGGTGATGCCCGTGGAGTTCGGCGACCGGCAGACCTCGTACCTGCCGACCGCGCACATGGCCGACCGATTCACCGCCCTCTATCTCCATGAGGTGTTCGGCGTTCAGATCACGGTCGTGCCCGATCGCACCCAGCTGCCCGCCGCGCTGCTGGATACCAGGCCGACCATCTGGGGCAGCGTGCCGCGCGTGTGGGAAAAGTTCAAGGCGGCACTGGAATTCGCGGTCGCCAACGAGCCCGACGTCGCCACCCGCGCCGGCCTGCAATGGGGGCTGGGAGTCGCCGCGCGCAAGGCCGAGGCCGCACTCGCCGGCGAGCCCATGGACGACGAGCTCGCGGCGGAGTGGGCCAAGGCTGACGCCGCCGTGCTGTCCAAGCTGCGCGCGAAACTCGGCCTGGAGCAGGTGAAGTGGGCGCTGTCGGGGGCGGCGCCGATCCCGGCGGAGACGCTCGGATTCTTCTTCGGTCTCGGCATTCCGATCTCCGAGGTGTGGGGCATGTCCGAGGTGACCTGCATCGCCAGCGTCAGTCCGCCCGATCAGGCCCGGCTCGGCACGGTCGGAAAGTTGTTGCCAGGCCTCGAATCCACCATCGCGGAGGACGGCGAGTTCCTGGTGCGCGGGCCGTCGATCATGCGGGCGTACCGCTCGGAGCCGGTCAAGACCGCCGAGGCGCTGGACGCGCAGGGCTGGTTGCACACCGGCGACATCCTCACCCAGGACGCCGACGGGTACCTGCGCGTGGTCGACCGCAAGAAAGAGCTCATCATCAACTCCGCCGGAAAGAACATGTCTCCGGCCAACATCGAGAACGCGATCAAGGCGGCGACGCCGCTCATCGGGTCCATCGCCACCGTCGGGGACGGGCGGCCCTTCAACACCGCGCTGATAGTCATCGACGCCGAGACCGCCGGACCCTATGCCGCGCAACGTGATCTGCCCGACGCCTCCGCCGCCGCACTCGCCGCCGACCCGGGCGTGATCGCCGAAATCGCGCGCGGCGTCGCGCTGGGCAACACCAAACTGTCTCGGGTAGAACAGATCAAGCGCTTCACCGTGCTGCCGGCCTTCTGGGAGCCCGGCGGGGACGAGATCACGCTCACCATGAAACTACGCCGAAAGCCCATCGCCGAGAAGTACGCGTCGGAGATCGAGCGCCTGTACTCCCCCGAAGTCGTTGCGGGAGTTCACGAACCGGGTATTCCGGTCGATACCGCCGTTTAGCGACCCGCGGCCGGACGGCCCGAATGCCGCTGGGTATGCCAACCGGCGGCATTCCACCTTTCCGTAGCCCCACCCAGGTCCGCTCCCGCGTCCAGCCATGTGCGCGCCCGCTGGCCGATACCGAGGAGTGCGCACCTCGAGCGGGCTGACGAACTTGGTGCCTCGGGCCGCGCACGCGCAACAGTCCGCGGGCGCCGCACTGTCTCTCGGGATCCGCACCGGCTATGGAGGCCTAGACGGAGTGCGCATCCCGAGAGAGGGTGCGAGGGTTGGGCTGGTGGGGTGCGCAGAGCATGGTGGCGCTATTTCCTAGCGCGCTATTGACCCGCACCGTCGAGTGGAATCCGCACTGTCTCTCGGGCGCCGCACTGAGTGTGGGGCCCTATATCGGGTGCGGGTCCCGAGAAAGAGTGCGGGATCTGCGGGTGTGCCGCATTCCGGTCGCGCGCCTCGGCGTGCGGGTGGGTGCTGCGTCGCGGCGGAGCCTGGCCGGTGGCGCGCCTACAGCTTGACTCCCAGGAGGGCGTCGGTGGCGGCGGCTATGGCGGTGGGGGCTTCGGGGTCGGGGCCGCCGTAGTCGAGGGCTTGGCGGGACCAGTTGTCCAGGGCGTCAAGGGCTTTGGGGGTGTCGAGGTCGTCGGAGAGGTGTTGGCGGAGGCGGGCGATGGTGTCGGCGGCGTCGGGGCCCGAGGGGAGGGCGGTGGCGCGGCGCCAGCGGTCGAGGCGGGCCTTGGCCTGGTCGAGGACCGCGTCGGTCCACATGCGGTCTTGGCGGTAGTGGCCGGCGAGGAGGCCGAGGCGGATGGCGGCGGGGTCGACGCCGCCGCGGCGCAGGGTCGAGACGAGCACGAGATTGCCCTTTGACTTCGACATCTTCTCGCCGTCCAGGCCGATCAGACCGGCGTGCACGTAGTGGCGGGCGAAGCGGCGGCCCGCTATGAGCGACTCGGCGTGCGCGGCGGAGTACTCGTGGTGCGGGTAGATGAGGTCGCTGCCGCCGCCCTGGATGTCGAACTCTGGTCCGATGCGATTGAGCGCGATCGCCGAACACTCGATGTGCCAGCCGGGACGACCCGCGCCGAAGGGTGCGGGCCACGACGGCTCGCCCGGGCGCTCGGCGCGCCACAGCAGCGCGTCGATGGTGTCGCGCTTGCCGGGGCGGTCAGGGTCGCCGCCGCGCTCGGCGAACAGGCGCTCCATGGTGGCGCGGTCGTAGCCGGATTCGTAGCCGAACTGGTCGGTGGCATCGGCGCGGAAGTACACGTCGGGGAACTCGGCGTCGTCGACGATGTACGCGGCGCCCGAGGCGAGCAGTTTCTGCACGAATTCGACGACCTCGTCGACGGATTCGATCGCGCCCACGTACTCACGGGGCGGCACGATGCGCAGCGCCGACATGTCCTCGCGGAAGAGTTCGATCTCGCGGGTGCCCAGGTCGCGCCAGTCCACGCCGTCGCGCTCGGCCCGCTCGAACAGCGGGTCGTCCACGTCGGTGACGTTCTGCACGTAGTGCACGTCGTGCCCGGCGTCGCGCAGTGCGCGGTTGACCAGATCGAAGGTCAGGTAGGTGGCGGCGTGACCCAGATGGGTGGCGTCGTAAGGGGTGATCCCGCAGACGTACATGGTGGCGGTGGCACCCGGTGTGACCGGCCGGACCTGACGGTCGGCGGTGTCGTACAACCGCAACGGTGGCCCTGCTCCGGGGATGGTGGGTAGGGCGGTATCGGACCAGGACTGCATGATTCGAGGGTAAAGGTGTGGTCGAGATCCCCGCGCCCCGCCCCGGTCCAGCGCCCGTCCCCCGCCCCTGACCTGCCTCTCCCGACCTGCGTTTTCCAGAAAATCATGGGATGTCAAGGTTTTCGCTCTCACAGAATCTGCTGTCGGCGGGCCTGCGCGCCGGGCACGCCCGACTCCCTGACAACCGCCGACGGTATCGGCCTGCGGCCGCCATGGCAATGAGAAATCCCGCGCCGATCGACGACGCTGGCCGTTAACTGGCACAGCGCGCAACACCGCACTCAACGCCAACTAACCCCTCCACCTCCATCCACACCAACCCTCGCCACTCACCCTAGACTCGCCGCGCGCTCGCCTCACTAAGCCACGCCACGGCCCGCGCCATGCCGCACCGGCCACGCCGCCATGGCCGGACCCCACGAACAGGATCCGTCCCGGCTGCTTCTTGCCAGGCTTGGAATCCGCACTGTTTCTCGGGATCCGCACTGAGGTCGGCGTCGTTGCAGCAGAGCTTGAGGCGGTTGCCGCTTGCGGTCGCCGCACTGGGATCCCGCACTGTCCCCCGGGATCCGCACTGAGTATGGGGCCCCATATTGGGTGCGGATCCCGAGAAAGAGTGCGAGGATCCGCGGGTGTGCCGCATTTTGGCGGCGTGCCTCGGCCTACGGGTGTGTTGCTGTGTCGCGGCGAGCCTAAGACGGGTGGCGTGCCTCGGCGCGGTTGTGTCGATGCCGTTGCGCGCAGCCTGAGGCGGGCGCCGCGTGTGGTCGGCAGCACTGGGATCCCGCACTGTTTCTCGGGATTTGCACTGAGTGTGGGGTCCCGTACTGGGTGCGGATCCCGAGAAAGAGTGCGGGATCCGTGTCGGCGGCGCTGGCGACATGCGGTGGCGCGCCGGGCGGTGGCGGCTTGCGGGCGGTTGAGTTGGGGTCCGCGCTGTTTGTCGGGATCTGCACTGTAAGTGGATGTCGGCAGGACGCGCGGATTCCGGGAAGGAGCGCAAGTCTTTGGCGCGGCGTGGCGTGGCGTGGCGTGGCGCGGCGTGGCGTGGTGAGGCGCGGTGCGGTGAGGCGCGGTGCGGTGAGGCGCGGTGCGGTGTGGTGTGGCGCCGTGAAGTGCGGCGTGGCGCGGTGAAGTGCTGCCGCGCCCGCACGCGGCGACCACCGCAGGCTCCGCTGCGACGACCCCGACACACCCGCACCGCGACACGCCACCCGTCTTAGACTCCGCCGCGACACAGCAACACACCCGCACGCC
>NZ_BAGH01000209.1 GCF_000308715.1 Nocardia tenerifensis NBRC 101015 | reverse complement strand
GCCGGTTTCGACCAGGAGCCACCGCGACTGCGTCGTCGTGCACGTCGGCGCGGGCGCGCCGGCTCGCCGCTGGCCGCCCGATCGGTTCGCGGCCGTGGTCCGGCATCTGCTCGTGCTCGGTCGCGAGGTGGTGCTCACCGGCGACGAGTACGAACGCGAGATCGCGCTGGGCATCGCCGCGCGGGCCGGGCTGCCGATCAGCCGGGTGCTGGCCGGGGAGCAGAACCTGACCGAGCTGGCCGCGACCGTCGCCGAGGCGGGGCTCGTGATCAGCGGCGACACCGGGGTCGCGCACCTGGCCACCGCGTTCGGCACGCGCACCGTCCTCATCTTCGGCCCGACACCGCCGCGCTGGGGCGGCCCGCCGCCGCACCTGCTCAACCGGCACGCCGTGCTCTGGGCCGGTCAGCTCGGCGATCCCTATGCCGACACCCCCGATCCCGGTCTGCTGCGCATCGGCGTCACCGAGGTCATCAACGCCGTGGACAAGCAGCTCACCAAGCACAATTGGCCCGCGCCGGGGACGCAGGCTCGCCGGACTCCTTATCGTCGCGTCGGCTGACGGTTCCACCCGTCGTCAGCAGGTTCGCGCTACAACTGCATTATCGAGAGTTCGGTCGCGTCGGCCGACCAGGTTGCATCCGCGTGTGCGACGAGGCTGCGCCGTACGCGCGACGCGACTTGCAGTACGTCTGCGCGACACGACCGAGTTGCCTTGAACAGCAAGACTGGCTCGCGAGACGAATCCGAGCGGCTCACACACTCCCGTCGGTGCGTGCGGTCCGCAGTGCCGCGGAGTAGGCGGCGAGGGCGCTCGGCCAGAACTGGTCGAGGTAGTCGCGGGCGTCGCCGAGGCCGCGCGGGTCCAGGGAGTAGAGGCGTCGGTTGCCCGCGGGACGCACCATGACCAGGCGAGCCTCGCGCAGCACGCGCAGGTGCTGAGAGACCGCGGAACTGGTCACGCCGGTGAGTTCCGCGAGTTCGCCGACCGCGCGCGGGGCCTGCGGGAGGGCCTCGAAGATCGCGCGGCGGGTCGGGTCGGACAGCGCCTCGAGGGCGCGCACTCCATTAGTCGCCACTGAAATAGTGTGCTCAACGAGCGACCGCTTGGTCAACTCGCCCTGATACAGAATTCCCCCAGGTGAGCACGCGAGGCGCGCCCTGGCGTTACACAGCTGTAATACTTCAACTGGGCTTTTGGACGGCTGTGACGGTAACCACACGATTGCGGAACCCGCATGAGCCTGCCGTACGTTCGTTGCATGCCCGTGACCGTTCCGTTATCTTCTCGTCGGGGCGCGACCCGGACACGACGCCACCGTGCCGCCACCCGCGCGGTGGCCGTGTCCGCTGTCGTCAGCGCCTCGCTCGGCGTCCTGGCCGCCGCCGATCAGCAGACCGCAGACCACCTGACCCCCGGCAAGCTCGCCTCCGCCGACACCGACGTCGCCACGCAGGCGGTGTTCACCGCCTTCACCCCGCCCGAGGCGCAGATCCCGCAGAGCGTGCCGGACACCGTCGTGTGGGAACAGAACCGCCTGGCCGTCGAGGCCGCGCGGCCCAAGACCGTCCGACCGATCGCCGGCGTGCTGACCTCCACCTTCGGCGTGCGCTGGGGCGCGATGCACGCGGGCCTGGACCTGGCCGACCCGATCGGCACCCCGATCGCCGCGGTCACCGACGGCGTCGTGATCGAGGCCGGACCGGCCAGCGGCTTCGGCATGTGGGTCCGGGTGCAGCAGGACGACGGCACCATCGGCATCTACGGTCACGTCAACGACATCCTGGCCACCGTCGGCCAGCAGGTCCGCGCGGGCGACATCATCGCCACCGTCGGCAATCGCGGCTTCTCCACCGGCCCGCACCTGCACTACGAGATCCATCAGGCCGGCGGCGAGCCGATCGACCCGCTCCCCTGGCTCGCCGCGCGCGGCATCGACGTGCAGGGCAATACGCCCTGACCCCAACGCCTTTCGCGAGTCGATGAGGGGCTCACGAACCGGCGATCGCCCCGGCCGCGTCCGTGTCAACGGTGACACGTGCGCGGCCGGGGCGTTCGCGCGTCTTCAGGCGTCTTGGAGTGGTTCGATGCGCGCGGGAACGTGTTTGTGCCACGGCGTGCCCGCGATGGCGTCGCGCCAGGTGACGTCGGTGAGTTCATTGGCGGCGACGCCTGTACGCCGGGTGCCGTCACCGTCGGGCAGGTCCAGGCCGAGGCCGTTGGGGAGCGCGGCGTGGCCGGGTTGCATGCGGTCGTTGATCTCCACGGTCGAGACGGCGGTGCCGCGGCTCGTGGTGATGCGGGCCCGGTCGCCGGTGGCGAGGCCGAGGTGGGCGGCGTCGTCCGGGTTGAGGCGCAGGGAGCCGTCGGGGTCGCGGTGGCGCCATGTCGCGTCGCGGAAGATCGTGTTCGCGGTGAACGCGCGGCGCTCCCCCGCGGCCAGAATGAACGGGAACTCCGACGTGGTGTGGACGGCCGGGGTCGTGGCGAGTTCGCGCACGGCGTGCAGTAATTCCGGAATTGCCAACGGGATTCGCTTGCCGGGGTGCGGCAGGTAGTCCCAGGCGTCGGCGTAGTCGTCGATGGTGAACGTGACGCCGGAGCGGCCCGCGAGGATCGCGTCGAAGAGGGCGGCGGCGTCGCGGTGTCCGGCGCGGCGCATGGCGGCCGGGTACACCTTGGCGATGCGCTGACTCAGCGCCCACAGCACCGCGGCGGAACGTGCGCCGTCGGGTAACGTCGGGCCGAGCGTCTCGTACAGCACGTACGGCGCGACGCCGGCGAGGGATCTGTCGGCCGCGAGCAGCGCGGCGAACGCCCATTTGTACGGGCGGCGACCGAGTTTCGCGGCCGCCCGCAGCACGGCGAGCTTCCCTCCGCTCACGGTGCCGAGTTCGCGAAGTAGTCGCGCGTAGATCTCCGGTTCGGGGAGGGTGCCGGGCAGCGGGTCGAGCACGGGCGCGCGCAGGTGAAAAGTGTTGTGCGGGAACTCGAGATTGAAGAAGGTGGCCTCCCACTTCTCGAATTGGCTCGCCGCGGGCAGCACGTAGTCGGCGCGGCGCGCGGTCTCGGTGAGGGCGACGTCGAGCACGACGACGAGGTCGAGCGCTTCGAGGGCCTGCCGGAACTTGGCCGAATCGGCCAGGGAGTGCGCGGGATTGGCGGATTCGATGATCATCGCGCGGAACCGATCGGGATGGTCGGTGAGGATCTCCTCGGCGATGGAGTTGCACGGCACCATGCCCCCCAGAATGGGCGCGCCGGTGACGGGCGTGCGCTTGATGTCGCGACTGTATCCGGCCAGCGGCGCCATCCACGAATGCGGGTGCATGCCACCGCGTTTGGCGAAGTTTCCGGTGAGCAGCCACAGCAGTTTGTTCAGATACGAGATGAGCGTGCTGTTGGGGCTCTGCTGGACGCCGAGGTCCTCATAGGTGGCGACGCTGGTCGCGGTGCCGATGCGGTGGGCGGTGGCGCGCACGAGTTCCTCTGGGACGCCGCAGATCTCGGCGAAGGCGGGGACATCGATGCCGGACAGTGCGCACAGGACGGCGGCGGAGTCGGTGGTGTGCTCGGCGAGGAAGGCGTGGTCGACCAGGTCGTCCTGGACGATGACCGCGAGGATCGCCGACAGGCACCACGCGTCGGTGCCCGGACGTACCCGCAGATGGAAATCGGCGAGGTCGGCGGTCTCGGTGCGCACCGGGTCGAGCACGATCATGCTGCGGGCCGGGTCCTTGGCGATCTGCTGCAAGACCGTGCGGGCGCGCGGGACGCCGTGCGACTGCCAGGGGTTCTTGCCGAGGAATATCGACACCTCGGCGTGTTCGAAGTCGCCGGTGGTGTGGCCGCCGGTGAGGTGGGCGTCGACCCAGCCTTCGCCGGTCTTCTCCTGGGCCAGGGCGCTGGATCGGTAGCGGGCGCCGACGGCTCGGCGCAGCGCTCCGCTGTACGCGCCACCGAGGTGATTGCCCTGTCCCCCACCGCCGTAGTAGAAGATCTTGTCGCCGCCGTACCGGTTCCGGACCTCGGTCAGCCGCTTGGCGATCTCCGAAATTGCTGTGTCCCAGTCGATTTCGGTGAAGGTGCCGTCGGGTTCGCGGCGCAGCGGCGTGTCGAGGCGGACGCCGCCGTTCTGATAGTGGTCGAGACGCAGCGCCTTGTTGCAGGTATAGCCGGCGGAGGCGACGTGCTCCTTGTCGCCGCGGATCTTGGCGAAGCGGCGGTCGTCGAGCTGGATCAGCAGGCCGCAGTTGTTCTCGCAAAGGATGCAGGCGGTTTTGTGCCACGGCGCGGTGTCCACCGTGCGGTCGGCGGTCATTCGCTGACCTGATCCACGCGGGTGCCGTCGAGCCACGGTTTGAGGTTCGCGAGAAACGGTGTGTCGCCTAGGCGTTCGAGGTCCTCGAAGAAGGCGGTGGTGGTGCGGGCGGCCGCGGCGGTGGTGCCCGCGGAGATGAAGCCGGCCTGTTCGCGATCGAGGCCGCGCGAGAGCGAGCGGTCGGTGCCAAAGTAGATGGCGCGCTTGGCCTCCGCGACGACCACCGGGTTGCGGGTGGCCAATCGCGCTGCGATCGCTTGTGTTTCGGCCAGGAGTTGATTCTCGGGGAACAGCCGGTGCACCAAACCCAGCCGGTACGCTTCCCCGGCCGAGAGCGGCGCGCCCTCGAGGGTCACCTCGATCGCCTTGGCGGCGCCCAGGAGACGCGAAAGCCGTTGCGTGCCACCGCCGCCCGGGATCAGATTGGCCAGCGTCTCGATCTGACCCAGCTTCACGTGCTCGGCGTCGGCCGCGTACCGCAGGTCACACGACAGCGCGATCTCGTGGCCGCCGCCGAGGGCGGGGCCGTTGATCGCGGCCAGATATACCACGCCGGACCGGTTCATCCGCAGTGTGGTCTTCTTCCAGCGGTGCCCCCACACCAATCCCGTGCCGAGCCCGCCGCCGAAGCGCTCCGCCAGCCGGGTCGCGCCCGGCAGCCGCATCGCCGCGTCGCCGAGCCGCAGGAACGGCGCCGCGGCGCGGGCCGGGATGAACGGGTGCGGCAGCTCGATCATGCCGGTCAGCGCGCTCGGGTCCGCGTGGGTGAGGAACCGGCCCGGCAACCCGCCGGTCAACACGACCGCGCCGACGCTGTCGTCCGCGTCGACCGCGGCGGTCAACACATCCAAATCGCGGACGAACTCCGGCGTAGCGAAGTTGAGCGGCGGCGCGACGACCCGCGCCGTCAACACCCGCCCGTCCCGGACCAACTCAATAGTCTCCAACTGCAGCTCAGCGGCGGACATCAGCGGCTCCTTCGAGGCACGAGACAACGGTCGATCGACGAGAATGCCCCGGTGTGAGGCTTATTCAGCCGAGGCGTTACGTGATTATGGTGTCTACCATAATAGGTGTGTCAAGAGGTACCACTTGGGGTGCGCGTTGTTCGAGGTGCGCGAAACTTTGGCAGGTCCGCTATGCCGCAGCCCGCCTTCGCAACTCCCGCATCCATCGAGCAGAGTGATATGGCTGCCCGCGAAGATCAATTGGCGACCAAATGATTCTGCTCGCCGACGGAACTCTGGCGAGCAGCAGCGCGCGTCGACATGCGCCGAGCGGGATAAAGTGTCGCAATCATCGAGCAGAGTCAAATGGCTGCCCGCGAAGATCAATTGGCGACCAAAGGACTCTGCTCACCGGACGGAGCACTAGCGAGCAGCAGCGCGCGTTGGCATGCGCTGTGCTGTGGCGAACTGTGGCCGATCATGTCGGGCAGTCCGGCTGGGTCAACGTGGCATATCAAGAGGTATCACTTGGGGCGCGCCGGTTCGGAAGTGCGCGGGACATCGCTGGTCCGCTATGCCGCAGCCCCGCCCGCAGCTCCCGCATCCATCGAGCGGAGTCGTATGCCTGCCTGCGAAGGTCTCTTGGCGACCATATGACTCTGCTCGATGACGAAGTTGACCAGCTGCGCGCGTTGACATGCTGTGCTGTGACGAACTGTGCCCGGTCATGTCGCCGAAAAGTTTCTGGTGCGACTGTGCACGCCAGCGGTGGCCTGCTCGGCTTGCCCCGGCAAGTCGGATAGGTTCTGCGGCTTGGCGTTTCGGGAGCATGAGGGGGTCCGCCGAACGCCACGTCATTGCGGGCGGCTCCCAGCCATGTCGGGCCGTCCGGCTGGGCCCGTGGCATGTCCTGAAGCATCACTTGGGGTGCGCTGGTTCGAGGTATGCGGAAAATCGCCGGATCCGCAATGCCGCAGCCCGCCCTCACCGCTGACGCATCCATCGAACAGAGTCATATGGTTGCCGGCGAAGATCACTTGGCGACCACATGACTCTGCTCGCCGAGAGCGGCGCGCGTTGGCATGCGCGCCTGTTCCGCATGATCGGTTGACCAGGGGCGGGATGTGGGAGGTACCGGGCTTCGAGGCTGGGCTCAGGGGGTGCGGGGGGCGGTGGGGATCAGGGTGCGGAGTTCGTCGAGGACGTTGTCGAGGGGGGTGATGTCGTGTTGGGCTCGACAGAGGGCGATCGCGCCTTCGAAGGCGGCCACGGTGAGGGTGGCCAGGGTGCGGGCGCGGGGGGCGGGGACGCCGTCTCGGATGAGCATGTCGGCCAGCAAGCGTTCCCAGCGGGCGAAGATGTCGGCGGCAGCGCGGGCGAATTCCGGTGCGTCGTCGTTGGTTTCGACGGCGACGGCGAAGATGGGGCAGCCGGCGCGGAAGTCGCTGTCGGTCAAGGTGCGTCGCCACATCGAGCCGAACAGGTCGAGGGCCGTGACAGGATCGTTGTCGTGGGTGAGGCGCTCGATGAACTCGGACATGACGGTGCCTGCCGTGACGACCGCATCGTTGATCAGCTCGGTCCGCCCGCCGGGAAAGTGGTGGTACACCGAGCCGCGCGGCGCACCGGTGGCGCTGAGCACCCGATCCACACTCGTCGCACTGGCACCGTGCACCCGCAACGACTCGACCGCGCCCTCGATCATCCGCCGCCGCGCATCGCCCTGACGCGGGCGCACCGACCCCTCACTACGCGCTCGGCGTGTTGCTGCCATAACCCCATGTTATGGGACGTGCCATAGACACGGCCGCACTGCCCGGTATGGACGGACTCGAAGGGTGCGGACCTCGAAAAGTGCAAGGCCGCGCGGCCCTCAGGTCATCCGTGCCCGGTGCGGGCGCACTCGGCGAGCCCCGGGGCAGTGGTGTATCGCGAGCTGCAGGAACACCGGCGGGCCGAGCCCGAAGAACGACGAGGAACCGCGCGACCGGCCAATACGAGCAGCGCGAAATCCGGCATCGCGCACCTGCTTCGGATGGCCGATGTAGGCGGATCCCTGAAAGCTGCGGACCTCGAAAAGTGCAAAGCCGCGCGGCCCTCGAGTCATCCCGCGCCCGGTCGAAGCGGACTCCATGAAGGCAGCGGATTTCAAGAAGTACGAGACCGGGCAAACCTCAGGTCGTCCCGTGCGGCACTCGCGTGGCGTGAAAATCGAGGAAGGCTGCGAGGACCTCCTCGGGTGCCTCGACCTGCGGGTAGTGCCCGACCTTCGGCAGCTCCACCACGTCGGGGTTCGGAATCAGCTCGCGATAGCGCTGCACCATATGCGCGCCGGAGACGGGGTCGAGCAGCCCGTCTATGAGGCGCAGGGGGACGGCGGTGTCGCGCAGCGCGCCGACCCAGCGCTCGCGATACCTCTTGCGCTCCCCCATGTACCGAATCAGCTTGTACCCGTTGCGCTTTCCGCGTTTGCTGCACCACAACGTCCAGAACTGGTCCAGTTCCTTTTCGCTAGGTTTCGTATCGCGCCCGAATACCCCGGACAGGCTGGAGGTGTACGCGCGCTCGCTCGCCAACATGCTCGCGACTGGTCCGAACGGACCGGCGAGCAGCCGCTGTACGAGCCGGGCCCGGTGGGTCTCCGGGAACAGGCCGCCGTTGAGCAGGCACACGGACTCGATGACCAGCGACGTGTCGCCCGCGGCCCTGCGCTCGGCGTCGCGGGCGAGCAATTCTTGAGCGACCGTGTCGCCGTAGTCGTGGGCGAGGATGTGGACCCGGTCGACGCCCTGCTCACGCAGCAGATTCTCGTGAATATCGGCCTGATCGGCGATGGAGTACAGGTAATTGCGGGGCTTCGCCGACCAGCCGAAGCCGATCATGTCCGGCGCGAGGACCCGGGCGAACCGCTGGCACAGGCCGGGCCAGACGCGGTGCCAGTCCCAGGACGCGGTCGGGAAACCGTGGATGCAGAGCAGTGTGCCGTCGGCGCCACCGCCGTCGTCGCGATAGAAGATCTGATGGCCGCGGTGGGTGAACCGCCTGCCGTTCGCCCGCCAGGACGCAAACTCCTCCATGCCTACCTCCTTGTCGCCGACAAGCATGGACCCTCGACCCCTCCGCCACAGGAATTCCGTCGACGTCGGACGTGTCATGTACCCGCGGGCGGAGTTGCCATCGATGCGCTCTGCGAGAATGCGACGGTGCATGTCGCGATCGGCCTAGTGGTTCTTGTTGCCTCAGCGGCAGCGCTGGCGGCGCTGGCCCGCCGGTTCGGAGTGTCCGAGCCCCTCGTGCTGACCCTGGCCGGGGTCGCGGCGTCTTATCTGCCGTTCGTGCCGGAGATCCACCCCGATCCGGAGATCATTCTGCTCGGATTGCTGCCGCCGCTGCTGTATACGGCGGCGATCCGGACCTCGCTGGTCGATTTCCGCGCCAATGTGCCCACGATCGCGTCGCTGTCGGTGGGTCTGGTGCTGTTCAGCACGTTCGCGGTCGCGACGGTGGTGTGGTGGCTGCTGCCGGTGCCGTTCGCGGTGGCGGTGGCGCTCGGTGCGGTGGTCGCGCCGCCGGACGCGGTGGCGGCCACGGCGGTGGCCAGGCGGATCGGGATGCCGCGCCAGATCGTCACGATCCTCGAGGACGAGTCGCTGTTCAACGACGCGACCGCGCTGGTGGCGTTGCGCACCGCGATCGCCGCGTCGGCGGGGACGGTGACGGTGTGGCAGGCGGGCGGCGACTTCGTGCTGGCCGCGGGCGGCGGCGCCGCGGTGGGCGTGGTCGTCGCGTATCTGCTTGCGCTGCTTCGCCGTCGGATCACCGACCCGGTGCTGGACACGACCCTGTCGTTCCTCGCGCCGTTCGCGGCGTATCTGCCCGCCGAGGGAATCCACGCCTCCGGTGTGATCGCGGTGGTCACCTGCGGCATGATTCTCGGGCACGGTGCGCCGGTGTGGCAGAGCGCGGCCTCGCGCATCGCGGAGCGCACCAACTGGCGCACCATCCAATTCATCTTGGAGAGCTCGGTATTCGTGATCATCGGGTTGCAGGTGCGCGCGATCATCGAGGGCGCGTGGAGCAGCGGGCTCGATCATCGGACCGTGGTGGTGGCCGCGCTCGGCGTGCTGCTGGTGACGATGCTCGCACGTCCGCTGTGGATCTTCCCGTGGTCGTTGCTGATTCGCCGGCTCGGCCGCCACTCCGGCGGGGTGCCGCTGCGGCACTCGACGGTGGTGTCGTGGGCGGGCATGCGCGGCGTGGTCACCTTGGCCGCGGTGTTGTTGCTGCCCGAGGACACTCCGCAGTTGCCGGTGCTGAAACTGCTCGCGCTGGTCGTCGTCGCGGGAACGCTGCTGCTGCAAGGCACTTCGCTGCCGTGGCTGGTGCGGCTGCTGCGCCTGCGCGGGCCGAGCCGCGCCGAGAACGCGCTGCAGAAGGCGAACCTGCTCCAGCAGGCCACGACCGCCGGGCTGGCCGAGCTCGACAAGTGGATCACGCCGGAAACGCCCGCGTCGGTGGTGGATTCGCTGCGTGACCGGGTCACCTGGAAGACCAACGCGGCGTGGGAGCGGCTGGGCCGGTCGGAGTCCGAGCTGGCGACGCCGACCGCGGAGTATCGGCGGCTGCGGCTGGCGATGCTGCGGGCGGAGCGGGAAACGGTACTGCGCGTTCGGGATTCCGGCGGCGCCGACTACGAGATCCTGCAGTACGTACTGGCCAGGCTCGACCTGGAGGAGTCGATGATCGACCGGTACGACGAGTCGGAGGAGGAACGCGTCGAGCCGCTCGCCGCGCCCAGCGCGGGCGCTACGTGCATGCACCTCGAAAACGCGCCCATGGTACGGGATCCGGCGGGCCCCGATGTCTGCGGGGAATGCGTCGCCGAGGGGATGAGCTGGGTGCATCTGCGAATGTGCCTGTCCTGCGGGCACGTTGCCTGCTGCGACTCCTCGGTGGGCAACCACGCGACCAAGCACTACGGCGGCACGGGGCATCCGGTCATGCGCAGCGTCGAGCCGGGCGAGGCGTGGCGCTGGTGCTACGTGGACGAATTGCTCGGCTGAGCGCGGTGTTTCGCGTGGGAGTAAATCAGGCGCGCGTACTCGCTGAGCAGCCGGTCCAGGGAGAGGTCTTCGCCGCCCGCGGCGATCTGCTGGTAGCCGATGAGCATCGCCATGCCGAGCCCGGTTACCACCGCGGCCGTGTCGTCGTCGCCGACGACGCCCTTGATCGCCTTGTGCACGGTGCGCCTGCGGGATTCGTCGACCCGCTTGAGCGCCAGGTTCACCGATTCGTCGTTGGCCGCCCACGCGCGGATGGCCGCCTCGGCCGCGTGGTGCAGGCCGGAGGCGAGGTCGGACATGGCGCGGATGTCGTCGTCGGGGTTGCCCTGGTTGAACTTCAGCGTGCGCAGGATCAGCACCTGCCGGTTCTCCCAGTGTTCTAACAGCGCGTCGACGAAGCCCTGCCAGCTGCCGAAGTGGTGGTAGAACGAGCCGCTGGTGACGCCGAGCCGACGGCACAGCACGCCGATATTGAGCCCCTTGAATCCGAGTTCGGCGAGCACCTCCAGAGCCGTGTCGAAGTACTGCTCCTTGGTGACCACACGTGACATGCCGGGCGCCGTTCTGTTCGTTCGGGCAGGGGTGGGAGGACCGAACAGTACCCCATTGTCTCGTCGGCTCGTACGAGGATAGCCAAGGCATTTCGTCACCTTCTAGGGGGACCCCTAGTACCTGTTACCTGGCGAAATATGTAGTGCGCGTGCGGGAATCGAGGGTCCGGCCGCACCCGGTGAATAACAGAGCGAATGCTCTGTTATTGTGGTCTCATGCCTCGTCCCCGGACTCACGATCCCGACCTCGTGCTCGATGCCGCGGAGTCGCTGGCCGTCCGCTCGGGCCCGGCCGCCGTCACCACCCGCGCCGTTTCCGCGGCGACGGGCGTGTCCAACGGCGCGATCTACCACACGTTCGGTTCGCGGGCGGAGTTGCTCGGACGTGCCTGGCTGCGGGCGGCGCAGCGGTTTCTGGCGTTGCAGTCCTCGTTGGTGACGGCCGCGCTGGCCGAGCAGGACGGTGTCGAGGCGGTGGTGGCCGCGGCCGAGGCGCCGGTGGTGTTCGCCGAGAAATTCCCCGAGTCGTCACGGTTGCTGCTCACCGTCGAGCGCGCGGAACTGCTCGGCGAGGTGCCCGAGAGCGTCGCAACCGAACTCGCGGAGACCGACAAGGTATTGGTGGAGTTGATGATCCGGCTCTCGCGGCACCTGTGGGGTCGCGGCGACGGTCGCGCGGTCGACGTGCTCACCCTGTGCCTGGTCGATCTGCCGACCGCGATCCTGCTGCGCCGCAACCGTTTCACCAATCCCCTTGCCCGCGAACAACTCCGCGCCTCGGTGCGGGCCGTGCTCGCACTGGGCCCGCCGCCGTGACCGAAATCGTCCACCCCGTAACCCCTCTCGACACAAGGAATCCCATGCCGACCCTGAGCTACCACGACAAGATCGCCGTCCTCGACCTGGGCGACGACGAAAACCGTTTCTCCCCGGACTTTCTCGAGACGGTGAACGCCCAACTCGACACCGCGCTGGCCGACGGCGCGCACGGCTTGGTCACCACCGCGAGCAGCAAGTTCTTCTCCAACGGTCTCGACCTGGACTGGCTCGGCGCCAACGGCGAGCGCACCCAGTGGTACGTCGGCGAGGTGCAGGCGCTGTTCGCGCGGGTGCTGACCCTGCCCGTCCCCACCGTCGCCGCGCTGCCGGGGCACGCTTTCGGCGCGGGTGCCATGCTCGCCATCGCGCACGACTATCGCGTCATGCGCGCCGATCGCGGCTACTTCTGCTTCCCCGAGGTCGACATTCGCATCCCGTTCACCGAGGGCATGGCCGCGCTCATCCAGGCCAAGCTCAGCCCGAAAACGGCGGTCGCCTCGATGACGACCGGTCGGCGCTTCGGCGGAAACGACGCGCTCACCGTCGATATCGTCGACGCGACCGCCGCCGAGGACGCCGTGCTGGACACCGCGCTCGCCATGCTGGCACCGCTGGGCGGCAAGGACTCCGGCACGCTCGGCGCGATCAAGAACACCATGTTCGCCGGCGCCATCACCGCGCTCCTGGCGGCGCGCCAGGCCGACTGAGCTACTCCGGCGCGGGCCCAACCTCGTCGTCCGATTCCGCGGGCACGGCGGTGACCACATCGATCTGCTCGCCGATGTAGCGGACCACCACCGCGACCACCGCCACGACCGGGACGGCGAGGAACGCGCCGACGATGCCGTACAGCGAGCCGCCCGCGGTCACGGCGAGCAACACCAGCACCGCGTGCAGCTTCATGCTGCGGCTCTGCAGAACCGGTTGCAGCACATTGCCTTCCAGTTGCTGCACCGCGACGATGATGCCGAGCACGATCAGCGCGGTGGTGAACCCGTTGCCGACCAGCGCGACGAGCACCGCCAGCGCACCGGCCACGAACGCGCCGACCATCGGGACGAAACCGCCGATGAACGTGATCACCGCGAGCACCAGCGCCAGCGGGACGCCGAGGATCACCAGGCCCGCGCCGATGAAGACCGCGTCGATCAGGCTCACCAGCGCTTGGGTCCGGATGAAACCGCCGAGGGTGACCCAGACCCGGTTCAGCACCTCCTCCACGTGCCTGCCGCCGCGGCTGCCGAGGACCGCGTGCAGCCAAGGCAGCAGGCGCGGGCCGTCCTTGACGAAGAAGAAACTCAGCACGAGCACCAGGAACAGGGTGATGAGGACCGAGGTCGCGGTGGACACGCCGCTGAACACGCCGCCCGCGATCTGCGCTGCGCTCGACTGCAACCGCGACACGATCGCGTCGACCGCGGAGTTGAGCTGCTCGTCGCGGATGCGCAGCGGCGGCCCCTGCATCCAGTCGCGCACCTGATTCACGCCCGCGGTGGACTTGTCGGCGAGGTCTGGCGCCTGATCCACCACCGACGGGACGATCAGCGCGACGATGCCGGCCAGCGCCGCGATGAACCCGGCCATCGTGATCGTCGCCGCGAGCGCGGGGCGCAGGCCGCGCTCGGTGAGCCACCGGGTGGGCGGCCACAGCACGGTCGCGATGACGATCGCGAGCGCCACGGGCAGGATGACCACCCACAGTTTCCCGATCAGATACATCAGCACCCACGCGCCCGCCGCGATCGCGACGATGCACACCGCCCACTTGGCCAGCCAGAGAATCCCCGACCCGATCACGTCCCCGCGATCAGGCACCGCCCGACTGCCGCCGCGCCGTGCCGCGCCGGATTTGCCGGCGTTGTGCTGAAAGTCTTCCTTCGGCCCACTCACGGGGGCAAGTCTCGCACGTCGTCTCGATCTGAGCAGTCCACCGGACACGCGAGGCGCTTCCCGGAACACCATCCCGGCGTGGCCGGTCGCGAGCTTCAGCCCGCGACGAGCCCGTCGCGAACGGCGAAGGGCGGCGCCCCGTGCCAGCGCCGAACCGCCCGGCGCAACGCCCGCTCATCGCTGTAGCCGAGGCGGCGGGCGATCGATCGCATCGGCAGTTCGGGATCGCTCAACAGGGCGAGCGCGCGCTCCTGCCGGACTCGCTCGACCTCGGTGCGCCAGTTCGTCTCGTGTTCGGCGAGGCGGCGTTGCAGAGTTCGCGGACTCATCGCCAGCCGCTCGGCCACCGCTTCCAGCGAGATGGCGTTCTGCTCGAAGACGATGTCCAGCGCGACCCGGAAAGCGTCGTACCAGCGCAGCACCGGCTTGGCGGCGGCCAAGGTGAGGTCGGCGTGGTGCTGGAGGATCTTCTCGAGACCGGGCTGGGATTGCGGCAGCAGCGCGTGCGCGTCGTCCTCGAGCAGCGTGAGTTCCGCGATGACTGTAGCGCTAGGTGTTTGCGGCCATCGTAAGCTCTCTCGTCGGCATGATTTCGAGGGAACAGATATGAGAACCGAACACTTCACCTTCACCACCGACGGCGATCAGCTCGTCGGCACGCTGTATCTGCCCCAGGGCACGCCGCTGGGCGCGGTCGTCACGACCGGCCCGCTGACCTCGGTCAAGGAGCAAGCCGCCGGCGCGTACGCCAGGGCGATGGCCGAGCGTGGTTTCGCGGCGCTCGCCTTCGATCACCGGACTTTCGGCGAAAGCGATGGTCTGCCAAGACAGTTCGAGAACCCGCTCGGGAAGGCGCGAGACATCCAGCATGCCGTGACGGCCCTGCTCGCCGATGAGCGGACCACAGATCTGCCGATCACCGCCGTCGGCGTGTGTGCCGGCGCCGGATACATGGCACGAGCGGTCGCCGATGATCCTCGTATCCGGGCATTCGTCGGAGTCGCGGGCTACTACGCCGACACCGCCGCCGCCCCGCCCAGTCAGGAGGCCATCGCTCGCGGCCGGGCCGCCGAGCAGGTGTGGCGGGAGACCGGGGTCGCCGAGCAGATTCCCGCGGTCGCCCCCGACGGCGGAGATGTCGGGATGCCGCTGCGCGAAGCCTACGAGTACTACGGCACGCCGCGCGGCGCGGTACCCAACTACACCAACGGGTTCGCGGTCCAATCCTTCGCCTACACAAGCGATTTCGACACCATCGAGGCCGCGGCCCGGCTCGCGGCGCCGTATGCGATGATCCATTCGGAGAACGCGCTGGCGCCCGCCTTCGCCCGTAAGTTCTACGCGACCGTGTCGAGCCCGAAGTCCGAGCTGTGGCTGGAATCGGTGGGGCAGATCGACTTCTACGACGACCCGCGGCTCATCGACGCCGCCGCCGACGCGGCCGCGGCACTCTTCCGTTCGGTCTCGGCAGGCTGAGACCGCGGGAATGCCGCCCCGTACGCGAGCACGGGGCGGCATTGTCAGCTTCAGACCAGGACCCGGCCCAGGAAGTCACGAATCAGCGCGACGATCTCCGGCCCGTGTGTCTCCAAGGCGAAATGGCCGGCGTCGAGCAGATGCAGCTCGGCGTCGGGCAGATCACGCAGATAGGCACGGGCGCCGTCGGCGCCGAAGATCTCGTCGTGTTCGCCCCAGGTGATCAGCGTCGGCGGGCGGTGCTCGGCGAAGTACTTCTGGAAGTCCGGGTAGCCGTCGAGGTTGTTCTTGTAGTCGAAGAACAGCTGCAACTGGATCTCCTTGTTGCCCGGACGATCTAGGTAGGCCTGATCCAGCATCCAGGTGTCGGGGCTCACCAGCGCCAGCCGATCGGCCGGAACACCGTGCGTGTATTGCCATTTCGTCGCGTCGAGCTCGAGCAGCTTGCGCACCTCGGGCTCGTGGGTGACGCGATCACCGGCATGCGCGAACAGCACCTCCCAGAACGGGGTGAAGCCCTCCATATACGCGTTGCCGCTCTGGGTGATGATCGCGCTGACCCGTTCGGGGTTGCGCGAGGCGATGCGCAGACCGATGGGGGCGCCGTAGTCCTGGATGTAGATCGCGAACCGTTCGATGCCGAGGATGTCGAGCAGTTCGAGGGTGAGGGCGGTGAGCGCGTCGAAGGTGTAATCGAATTCGTCGACGCTCGGCGCGGCCGACTGGCCGAAGCCCAGGTGATCGGGCGCGATCACGTGGTAGTCCTCGGCGAGGGCGGGAATCAGGTTGCGGAACATGGCCGAGCTGCTCGGAAAGCCGTGCAGCAGAAGCACAGTGGGCTTATTCGGGTCGCCGGCCTCCCGGTAGAAGATGTTCTGTCCCTGGATCTGAATGTTGTTGTGGCGGGCCTGGTTCATGATGGATCTCACTTTCTCGATGGGTTTCTACTCGGCCCAGGCCGAGTTCTGGATGGCCGGCTCGCGGTGGCGAGCCGGGTTGATCGACACGGCGGCGGCGACGGTGAACAGCACGCCGAGGGCGAAGTAGCCGCGATAGCTGTCGGTGAGGGCGTGCACGACGGTGGCCACGCCGAGGCCGGTGGCCGCCGCGAGCTGGTGGGTCACCCAGGCCGGGGCCAGCGTTCGGCCCATCCGGGCCGGGTCGAGACCGCGCGACAGGATCGCCATGGTGAGCGGGATGACCGGGAACGAGGCGATGCCGAACAGCACCGCGACTACGACCAAGACCTGCGGTCCCGGCACGAACACCGCGGCAAGCAGCGCCGTCAGCCGCACCGAATAAAGCACTCGGAGAAGGGTTTCCGGTGGGTGCCGACGGAGTAGACGCACCATCGCCGCCGAGGTCACCCCCGCTGCCAGCGCCGCGAGCGCGACGAGCCTGCCCGCGCCCGCGACCGTCCAGCCCTGCTCCACCGCGTGTTTGGGCAGCATCAACACGACCACGTACAGGGTCGCCGCGTGTAAACCGAAGCCCACCAGCACTTTCCAGCGATCGGCCAGTGACTCCCCCGCACCCGCGCCGGTAGGAGCACGCTGATCGGCCGGCAGGATCACGGCGAGCACTCCGGTCGCGGCCAGACCGATCGCACCCAACAGGGCGAAGGCGCCGCGCACCCCGACGGGATCGAACAGCGTCGTGGCCAACCAGGGTGCGATCAGCTGCCCGACGTTGATGCCGATCGCCGCTCTGGCCATGGCGGGCCCGGCGTTCGCGCCGTGGGCACGACCGAGCAGCGTGGTCACGGTCAGCGTCGACGAGGACGCGAATCCCAGCCCGCCCAGCACCATGTAGGCGGCGACGAACTGCCAGGTCCGCGTGACCTCCGCCAGCACGAGATAACTGCCGGAGATCAGCGTGAGCCCGCCGACCAGTACGAGTTTGGGCCCGATCCTGTCGAGCAGCCTGCCGATGCCGTGCTGGGCCAAGCCTGTGACGGCGGTGCCCAGAGCAGCGGCGACGGCGAGCGCGGTGGCCGAGATGCCGTATTCGGCGGCGGTCGGAGCGAAGAACACTCCCATGGTGAAGTTCAGGCCGAACGACACGGTCATGGCCGCGAGTCCGGCCCAGGCGAGCTGTGCACGCCCGATGGGCGTCGGGTAGAGGTTCACGACTGCCCCTTGGCCCGTTCGATTCTCACGGTCAGCGCGGCGAGCAGGTCCGCGAGCAGCTCGATGGTGGTCTCGTCGGCGAGGTTGCCCGCGTCGTCGAAGCGTTCGTGCGAGCGGAAGGCGATGACCTCCGGCTTCCCCACGACATCGCTGTCGGTCCAGACGAAGACCTGTCGCAGTGCGAGTTGCGCACGGACCGAACCGAATTGGGTCGGCGCGGCGCCCATGATCGCGATCGGCTTACGGAGCAGCGGCAGCCCCTCGGTCTTGGTCCAGTCGGTGCTCACCCAGTCGATGGCGTTCTTCAGCACGCCGGGGATCGAGTAGTTGTACTCGGGCGTCGCGAACAACACGCCGTCGGCGGCGGTGAGACGGCGGCGCAGGTCGGCCGCCGCCGCGGGCCGCCGGTCCGGGGTGTCCTGATCCATGTCGTAGGGCGGGATCTCGCGCAGGCCGTCATAGATCTCGATATCGAGGCCGTCGCTGTACTTCTGGGCGGCGCGCAGCAAGGCGGTGTTGTGCGAGTCGGCGCGCAAGCTGCCGGAGATGGCGAGGACGGTGTGGTTGTTCATCGAACTTCTTTCGTGGTCGCCGAGTCGTGGCGAGACCTGCATCGGATGGTCAGTGGGAGTGGTGGCGGAGGATCGGCCGGTCGAGCGTCTGCTGCACGTCGGCGGGCAGCTGTGCGGCGCGACCGGTGGCGATGTGGGGTGGGACAAGGGGCGGAGCAGACATCGGAGACCTCACTGTTTCAGGCTTTCTAACCATTCAAAAGACTATGAACGGTTAGAGGTGGCGTATTGATTCCCGATTCCGATGGGAGAGTTTTGGATTCGGGACGGGGCGCTGCGGGAGCGCGCTTCGAACTCTATGGCGCGACTCCGTTGCCGACGCCGGACTCCCGCCGCCGAGCTGCGGACTATTCGCGCCACGACCCCTGGTTGAGAGCGTGCGGGCGGCCCTGAACCCGGGGGCGCCGGTCGACGATCCGGCCCGGTGACCGGGATCGGGGAGTACGCGGCGGGGCGGGGGCGGTAGGTTCGGGTGATCTTCTGGAGGAGGGTCACTGTGGCCGAGGCAGCTGTGTTGGAACGGCGGGGGCACGTCGCTGTAATCACCTTGAATCGTCCGGAGGCGATGAACGCGGTGAACGCCGCGCTGTCCAGTGCCGTGGGGGCGGCGTTGGACGAGCTGGCCGCCGATCCGGAGTTACGGGTGGGGGTGATCACCGGGGCGGGGCGCGCGTTCTGCGCGGGAGCCGATCTCAAGGAGTTGGCGCGGGGCAACGGGATTCACGATCCGGCGCATCCGGAGTACGGATTCGCGGGACTGGTCCAGCATTTCGTGGACAAGCCGCTTATCGCGGCGGTCAACGGGTTCGCCCTCGGCGGCGGCACCGAGATCGTGCTGGCCAGCGATCTGGCGGTGATGAGCGAGGATGCCTCGCTCGGCCTGCCGGAGGTGACGCGCGGATTGGTCGCCGCGGCAGGCGGATTGCTGCGGCTGCCGCGCGCGGTGCCGCCGAAGATCGCGCTCGAGCTGGCGTTGACCGGCACGCCGATCGACGCCGCGCGGGCCGCGCAGTGGGGTCTGGTCAACCGGGTGGTGCCCGCGGATCAGGTGCTGACCGCCGCACTGGAACTCGCCGAGACCATCGCGTCGAACGCACCGCTGGCGGTCCGCGCCTCCAAGCGAATCATGCACCGCGTCAACGAGTTCGGCTCGGACTGGGACACGCCGATCTGGCAGATGAGCTTCGAGGAGGCAGGGCCGGTGTTCACCAGCCAGGACGCGCTGGAAGGTCCGCGCGCGTTCGCCGAGAAGCGGCCGCCGCAATGGCGCGGCGTGTGAATCAGCCTAATCAGCTTGGCTTTTCATCCCCGGTGAGGTGGGTGTCGAAGAAGCTGAAGATGCGATGCCAGGCGTCGCGCGACGCGTCCTCGTTGTAGCCGAGGCCCGTGACGCGCAGCAGCGGGTCGGCGGGGGTGCAGTTGGCGAAGGCGTGGGTGACCTTCGGATACACCTTGATGTCGTGCTCGACGCCGAGTTCGGTCAGCGCCTCCTCGAGTTTGCGCGGGGCGCCGATCAGGATCGGATCGCGCTGGGCGTAGCTGGCGACCACCGGGCACGCGCCGTCGAGCATGGCGCGGTAGTCGCCGTAGAGGGACGGATAGAACGGCGCGGACGCGTCGAAACCCTTGGGCGCGACCAGGAGTGCGAACCCGCCGCCCATGCAGAAGCCGACCACGGCGGTGCGGCCGGTGCAGTCGGGGTCGGCGACGAGCCGGTCGCGCGCTGCCAGGACGTCGCGCACGGGCGGGCCGTCGCCGGTGAACACCAGCGCGCGATAGATCGTCCGAATGCAGCGGACCCGGCCGCGCGAGAACAGATTCGGCGCGATCGTCAGGTATCCGTAGTCGGCGAGCATCCGCACGGTGCGTCGCAGATCCGCGCTGAATCCCACGCCGTCGTGGATCACCACCACTCCGGGCCACGGCCCGTCCCCGGACGGCCGCTCCACTACCGCCTCGAGCCGTCCATCGGGCGCGGTGAGCTCAATCGTCTCCATGCCCACCGAATCTAGGTCAGTGTCTCAGACATGTACAGCACGAGCGCTACCGGCCGCTATCGGCGATTATGCCGGGTGCGCTTCGTGCCACGGGCGTCGGCGTACCATGCGTGCCATGACGACCCCGTGGATCTATCGAATCGTCATACCGGTGGACGACATCGAGGTGGCGACCAAGTTCTACGCCACGATTCTGCAGACTCCCGGCGAGCGTGTCTGGGCGAATCGCCATTACTTCCGATGTGGCGGCGTGATACTCGCCTGCGTGGAACCGGGTCCGGAGTCCGGGGATTTCCACCTCGACGGTGATCCGCGCATTCTCTATTTCGGCGTCGAGGATATCGAGGAGACCAGGGAATTGGTGCGCCGCGCCGGACCCGCGCAGGTGGACGCGGACATCGAGGAGCAGGCCTGGGGCGAGCGTTCGTTCTACGCCCAGGATCCGTTCGGCACCCGGCTGTGTTTCGTGCATGGTTCCACCATTTACGAGGGCGGCGAATTCGCGGAATAGTCACTGTCGTCCGCAGCGACGGCTCGCGTCACTGTCGAAGGGCGCGGTTCGCCGCAACTGTGCGCGAAACCCGCCGCCCCGCAGATGCGGCACGCGGCGCGGCGAAGCCGGGGCGGCGGTGCGCGCCTGGATCCGGAGCGCGGTACCGAGATGTGGATACCGCGGGCTGCGGTTTGCTCGGTACTCGAGGTCGAGACGCCCCGGCAGGTGAGCACCTCGGCCTACCGTGACGCCGCAGGCTGCGGGTTGGTCTCGGCGCTCGAGGTCGAGACGCCCCGACCTCGGCCTGCCGTCTCCGTGGACAAGGCCGGGCGGCCGCGGTGCGGTGTGGCAGCATCACCGCGTCGGCAGGTTTCGCGAGGTCCATGCGGCGAGTTCGGTAGCGTTGTCCGATGATCCTCTGTCGGATCCTCGGCCCCGTCACGGTCGAGGTGGACGGTGTCGTGGTCGACCTGGGTGGAGCGGTGGCGCGGCGGCTGCTCGCGGCGCTGGCGACCGGAATGGGCGCCGCGGTGGATCATTCCGTGCTCGCGGAGCTGGTGTGGGGCGACGAGCCGCCGCGCGACGCGACGAAAACCGTTCGGGTCGCGGTACATCGATTGCGGATGGCGCTCGGGCCGCGCGGAGCATCCTGGATCGTGTCGGAGCCCGGCGGCTATCGGCTCGCGGTCGGGCCGTCGGGCACCGACCACGGCCTGTTCGCCGATCGGGTGACGGCCGGATTGCGGGCCTCGGCCGCCGGGCGCCCGTCGACGGCGATCGGGTTGCTGGAGTCGGCGCTCGCACTCTGGCGCGGCCGACCGTGGCCGGAGTTCGAGGAATCGGCGCCGGTTTCCGCGGCCCGGGCACGCCTGCTGGAGCTGTACGAGCTCGGCTTCGAGGAGTTACAGGCGGCCCGTCTGGAATGTGGGGACGCCACTGCGGCGGTGGTCGCGCTCAGCGGCACCATCACCGAGGCGCCCTACCGTGAAAGACGCTGGGAATTGCTGGCGTTGGCATTGTATCGGAGCGGACGGCAGGCACAGGCGCTGGCCGAGTTGCGGCGGGTGCGCGATCTGCTCGTCGATGAGCTCGGCATCGAACCGGGGCCCGCGCTGCGGGAATTGGCGGACCGGATGCTCGCCCATGACCCGCGCCTACTGGCCGTCTCCGCGCCGGCGGAGCTCAGCGCGAAAGCCGCAGTGCGGACGGAAGGCGTTGGGGCCGAGCCGGTTACGGGGCCGGCGCGACCGCTGTCGGTGTTCATCGGCCGTCGCACCGAGCTCGACCTGCTCCAGGAATTGCTTACCGAGAACCGCTTGGTGACCGTCGTCGGCCCCGCAGGTGTCGGCAAGACACGCCTTGTCATCGAGTACGCCGCCGAACGACCCGGCGCCTGGCTGGTGCCGTTGGCCGACAGTCGCAGCGCGGCGGACGTCGCGCCGTCGATCGCCGCGGCACTCGGAATCCCCAGCGTCATCGGCGATCCCATGACCGCGGTGCGGCACGCGCTGCGCGACCAATCCGGTCTGCTGATCCTGGACAACTGCGAACACCTCGTCGACGGCCTGACGACCATCGTGCCCGAGCTGCTGGCCCACGCCGCCGGAGTGCACATCCTCGCCACCAGCCGCCGCCCGCTCGGCATCGCGGGCGAGCGAGTAATGCCGTTGCACCCCTTGACGACCGACGCCTCCGACGGCCACGCCGGACCCGCCGTCGAATTGCTGTACGAGCGGGTAAGCGCCGGCCGCGCCGACTGGCGGGCCACCCCGGACGACGAGTGGGCCGCCCACGCCATCTGCCGCGCGCTCGACGGCCTGCCGCTGGCCATCGAACTGGCCGCGGCCAGAGAGCGCGTACTCGGACTGTCCGGCATCGCCACCCTGCTACCCGAGCGCACCGACGTGCTCGCACCGACACCGCACGGGTCACTGTCCCCACACGACTCACTCACCTCGGCCATCGCCTGGAGCGTCGAACAACTCGACACCGCCGATCGAGCACTGCTGCTGCGACTATGGCCCTTCGGCGGTGGATTCACCTGGCAGGCAGCCGAATCGGTGTGGCGCGACGGTGACGGCGCGGTGCTCGCCCGGCTCTCGACGCTCGTCGATCGGTCGGTGGTCATCGCGGACGTCACGAACGGCAGCGCCAGATACCGGATGCTGGAGACCATCCGGCGCTACTGCCGCGACAACGACCCGGACCCCGCGGCAACGCAAGAGGCACACGCGGACTGGGTTCGCCGGCTCATGCGGATGCAGGCGGGCCTGCTCAGCAGATCCCGATCGGCGGCCACGGCCGCGCTGCTCTCGACCGAAATGGCCAATATCCGCATCGGTTTTCATCACGACCTGGCCCACCGTCCGATCGAGGCGCTGCGTTCGACGGGCGCGCTGTCCACGATCTCGGTGACGGTCGGCACCGTGCGCGAGGCGATCCGCGGTATCCGGGCCGCGTTGGCCGCCTGCCCCGACGCGGCGCTGACCGAACGCGTCGAGGCGCTGATCGCGCTGTCGATCAGCGAATCGCACTCCGGGAACAGCGCAGCGGCGGTGCGTGCGGCCGAATCGGCCATCGGCCAGCTCGACGCGACGAACCCGGAGCACGAATTGCTTTTGATGCGTGCCTATTCGGGACAGAGCAACGCGTTGGCCGAGTCGAACGACATGGGGGCGTTTCGGCTCGCGCACCGTCGTTTCCGCGCCGCCACCGAGAGTCCGATCGCGCCGGAGGCGCTGCGCGTGAACGCCAGGGTGGGAGCGGCGATACTGCAATTCCATGACGGACAGGTCGATACCGCGATCGAGACCATGCTCGCATGCCGTGACAGCGCGACGCGCAACGGCAACATCTGGGTTCGCGGCAAGATCGAGACGATGCTCGCCTGGACGCTGCTCATGCGAGCCCCCACGGACGCCACGTCGATACGGCAGGCGCTCGACTACCTCTCCTCGGCACTCACCGCCTTCGAACAGCAACCCCACGGGGTGGAGGTGCTGCTCTGCCTCGACGCCGGTGTCTGCGCGCTGATCTGCCTGGGGTACAAGGACATCGCGCAGCGACTGCACGCGGCGATTCTCGGCCATGCCGCACGCATCGGCACCGATCCGTGCCGGTTGCTGCGTACGCTCGCGCAGGGGTTGGCGGACCGGAAAGCCGAGGGACTCGCCGGTATTCAGCCGTCCGGGCCGGTTCCGAGTTGGTCGGCGATGGTCGAGTTGTTCACCGGAACTGTCGCCGGTCTCGCGAAATCGTGACTGGCCGGCCGGGTTTGATGATTCATACGACGCCGCGTAGATCGCCGATCTGCAACCCGCGGCCGACGGTGGCTGCCGTTGTCACGCCGACACTCCTGTAGACGTGCTGCACGTCGATGACGTCGCCGCGACGCCAGGAGTCGGCACACTGTCGGGCCTGCCTCCCGGCAGGGGCGTTTGGCGGGGCCACCTCGGTGGGCGCCAGAGGTGCGCGCCAGAAATCAGCGCACGAACCGGAAGAAGGCCCACACATCGTCGTTGGGTCCGGCGCGCGAGGTGAGGCTCAGCCGCGGTTGAGATAGCCGTTGTGGTGGCCAGCGCGTAGCCCTGGTGGGTGGCTGGCGCGTAACCATGGCGAGGCGGCCAGCGCGTAACCACGGCGAGGCGGCTGGCGCGTAACCGCGGCGGAATGGCCGAAACGTAGCCA
>NZ_BAGH01000210.1 GCF_000308715.1 Nocardia tenerifensis NBRC 101015 | reverse complement strand
CGTCGGCATCCCGCGAACGTGGCTCGCCGCCCGAGAACCATTGCCCGACTGGTTCGATCCGAAACTGCGACCGCCCAAGAACGGCCGCCTTCGCCGCTGGTTCTCCGGCCGCTGACGTCGATTATGGTGAGGCCGTGGGGATTACCGAGTACGCGCCGGGTGACGTCGTGCAGTTTCCCGATGGGCCGTTCAGCGGTATCTGTGCGGTCGTGCAAGAGGTCGATGCGCGAACCGCGAAGTTGCGCATCGTCTTCAGCGAGGGGACCGCGCATCGCGAGGGCGGCGTGCTGCGCGAGCGACGGCACAGCCTGACCGTCGGATACGACGAGGTCGAGCTGGTTCAGGTCGCGACAAACGGGGGTTAGAATCGAGCTCACCCGATCGGTCCGGGGTGAGCACATGCCCGTCGAATTCTTGCACCAGACAACGACGTCCGCGTTCGGCGCGGTGCCGCTGTATCTGATATTCGTCGTGGTCGAGGTGATCGCGGTCCGCGTGCTCGAACCCACGCCGGTCGGCCGGCCGGGCAGAGGGTATGGGCTGGTCGACACCGTGAACAGCCTCGCGCTCGGGCTCGGCTCGGTGATCATTCACGCCGTCACCGAGATCGGGCCGCTGGTCTGGGGCATCTCGGCGCTGTACGTCCTCACCCCGCTGAAAATGCCTACGACGCAGTGGTGGAGCTGGGCGCTGGCGTTGCTCGGCTACGACCTGCTCTACTACATCCGGCATCGCGCCAGCCACCGCGTCCGGCTGCTCTGGGCGGGACACCAGGTGCACCACTCCAGCCAGTACTTCAATCTCGCCGTGGCGCTGCGCCGGAAATGGGCTCCGCCTTGGCAATTGGCGTTCAACATCCCGCTGGCCCTGCTCGGCTTCTCCCCGGCGATGATCGGCGCCGCGATCACCATCGATCTGACCTACCAGTTCTTCCTGCACACCGAGACCGTCGGCCGATTGCCGCGCTGGCTCGAGTTCGTCTTGAACACCCCCTCGCACCACCGGGTCCACCACGGCAGCGACGCCGACTACCTCGACCACAACTACGGTGCCGTGCTCATCGTCTGGGACCGCCTCTTCGGCACCTTCGTCCCCGAAACCCACCCGGCCACTTACGGTTTGACCCGGAACATCGCCAGCGACAACCCGCTGCGGATCGGCCTCAGCGGCTACCGCGATATCCTGCACGACCTGCGCGACGCCCATACCTGGCGCGAACGTCTCGGCTACGTCTTCCTGCCACCGGGCCGGCCGCCGATAAACGACAACTGCGCCACCGTCGACAGGTGGCGCAGTTGGTTTTACACGTGATTCACCCGGCGGTGGAACCTACTGGGCGGCGTTCTCCCGCTTCGGCAACTTCCAGCCCGGCCGGGGGAAGTGGCAGGTGTAGCCGTTCGGGTAACGTTCCAGGTAGTCCTGGTGTTCGGGCTCGGCCTCCCAGAACTCGCTCGCCGGGGTCACCTCGGTGACCACCTGTCCTGGCCAGAGGCCGGAGGCGTTCACGTCGGCGATGGTGTCCAGCGCGACCCGCTTCTGATCCTCGTCGAGGTAGAAGATCGCCGAGCGGTAGCTGGTGCCGATGTCGTTGCCCTGACGGTCCTTCGTGGTCGGGTCGTGGATCTGGAAGAAGAACTCCAGCAGCGCCCGGTAGTCGGTTTGCGCCGGGTCGTAGCTGATCTCCAAGGCCTCGGCGTGGCCGGGGTGGTTGCGGTAGGTGGGGTGGTCGTTGCTGCCGCCGGTGTAGCCGACCCGCGTCGACAACACTCCCGGCTGCTTGCGGAGCAGGTCCTCCATGCCCCAGAAACAACCGCCGGCCAGAATCGCCTTGCGCGTGTCGGTCACGCGTCCTCCTTCGTGAACAGGGTGCGGTACTGCCCGTATCCTTGCGCCTCGAGGTCGTCGAGGTGGATGAAGCGCAGCGCCGCCGAGTTGATGCAGTACCGCAGGCCGCCCGCTTCGCGCGGCCCGTCGGTGAAGACATGCCCGAGGTGGCTGTCGCCGTGCGCCGAACGGGCTTCGGTGCGGATCATCAGGTGGCTGAGGTCTCGCTTCTCGACCACGTTCGTGGCGTCGATCGGCTTGGTGAAACTCGGCCAGCCCGACCCGCTGTCGAACTTGTCGACCGAGGCGAACAACGGCTCACCGGACACCACATCGACGTAGATGCCTGGTTCATGATTGTCCCAGTACTCGCCCGTGAACGCGCGCTCGGTCCCGTTCTCCTGGGTGACGTGGTACTGCTCAGGTGACAGGGCGGCGAGCGCCGCGGGATTCCTGTTGTATTCCTGTGCCACATGACCTCCTCTTGTCGGCCCCACGTATAACCCTTGTCCCGGGCGGGAAAGTCCACGCCCGGCGGCACGTCACACTTCGGTCATAATTGTCCGCCATCGCGCCCGCGCGCGTCGGAGAAGGCCCCGTCGCTCAGCAGCGGAACGACCTGGCTGCCGTCGATCTCGACGGCGATCGCGACGTCGTCGGCGAATCCGATGTCCGCCAATTCGCGGCCGGACGCGCACTGCGTAATGAGACCCGGTACGTCGTCGATTGCGTCGTACATCGTCTTGGCCGCCGACGCCTCCGGTGACAGCGGCCCCGCACCCAGCCGGGCGAGCGCGGACACCACCGCGGCGGCCCCGAACCAATCCTCGAGGGCGGGCCGGAGCACGGCCTGCCCCGGCCAATGCTCACCGGCGGCGATCACCGAGATCGGCCGCTCTGCCGTACCCCAACCCTGCTCAACGATCCAATCGGCCACCGCGGCGGCATTGCGCAGACAAGCCGCCAGCACCGGCACCCCGCCGACGGCGGCCGAGATGGCCGACCCATTCGGCGAGGGCAAGACCAGGCGGGCCGGCGCGGGCGCGCGACGCAGTGCCGCCGGAGACAGCGACCACGGCCGCGCGGCGGAGACGGCTGTGCGCCCGACGGCCAGCTCCGCGTCGTGGTCGGCCGCGAACGTTGCCGCGGTCTCGTTCCGCGACGGATAGGGGAGCACCCGCGTCCCCGCGTCGACGGCGACCGAGACCGAGGTGGTGAACGAGAGCACGTCGACCACGACGAGGGCCGCACTGTCGGGCCCCAGCGCCCGCGCACCCGCCAACCCCCATTCGATCCGCACTCCCCACGGAAGCTGCTTCGACCACTCCGGTATACCGATCTCGGACATCCTGTCGCCACTAGGTTTTCGCGCCGCACAACGACAAGGCCCCTGCCGAAGCAGGGGCCCGATCGATCCGATCGTCAGAAGAAGTACGCGGTACCCGACGAGCTGCCGGTGCCGTAACCCATGCTCTTGAGCCAGTTGCGGAAGGCGATGAGGGCGTTGCCGACCGGCCCGGGGTCGGAGCAGGAGCCGCCGACCGAGGAGAAGGTGCAGCCGTCGTCGGCGATCGTCGATGTCCCGGTCGCGGCGGGCTGACCGGTGTCCGCGGTGGCGGTGGCCGAGCCGGTCATCACGCCGGCGATCAGGCCGCCGGCCACCACGACGCCGCCGATGCCGCGCTTCCATTGCACTGTGCTGATAGTTCTACCCATCCCACCGAACCTACCGTGCGCCGAAAGTGTTTGTCCCGCAGCGCCCCGCGAACGCCGGGCTACCCCAGGTGAGCCGCCTCGATCACGACCGGCGCGGCGGGCAGGCCGTCGCGCGGGCCGCGTTCGGTCGGCGTAATGCCTGCGGCGACCATTCGGTCGAGCACGTCCATGCCGCTGACCACCTGGCCGAGCACCGAGTAGTTGGCGGGGATGTGCGCGAAGGAGTGCACGATGAAGAACTCGCTGCCGTTGGTGCCCGGCCCCTGATTGCCCATGGCGACGGTGCAGCGCTCGTAGGTCTCGGTGCCGTCGACCTCGTCGGGGAACTGGTAGCCGGGGCCGCCCTTCTCCACCTCGTGGATGTCGCCGCACTGCAGCACGCCGAGGCGGGCGCTGTCGGTCAGCCGCCAGCACTGGCTCTGGTCGTAGAAGCGTTGCAGCACAAGGCTTGCCATGTTCTGCACGCCGCACGGCGCGGCGCCCGCGCGGTTGAGCCGCACGGTCACCGGGCCGTAGTTGAACTGGAACGTCACGTCCATGGTGCCCACCGCCAACGCGACCGGCGGCGGCGCGACCACCGGCCGGGCGGCCGGATTGTCCGGCGCGGTCGGCGTGAAACTACAGGTCACCACGGGCGGCCCGGCGACGGCCTGGCCGGCGCCGGTGACCAGCCCGGACAGCGAGAGAACGGAGATGGCGAGCGCGGCGCCCCAGCGTGGATTCATAGCGAGCAAACTAGCCGATGGCACCGAAACGCGTTCGCCAAAGCGGCAATTCGACCAGCGTGATAGATGTTCGCTACCGCGCGGCGGCGAGCGCGGGCGTGAGTCCCTCGGCGCCGAACAGCTGCTGGGGGTCGGTCACCTGCTGACCGTTGACGAACACCGACGGGGTGGACTTGATGCCGCCCGCGAGGTTCTCCTTGGTCTTCGCCCGCAGGAACGGGTCGTACTTGCGCTCGGTAATGCACTGCGCCACTGCGGGATCGGCGTACCCCGCGTCCCTGGCGATCTCGATGAGCCGCTCGTCGGGCAGGCCGTCGCCGCCCTCGGCGGGCTGCTGGTCGAACATCGACGCCAGCCAGGACTGGTACCGCGCCGGGTCGGACTCGGCGACGCAGTACGACGCGTTGCCCGCCCGCGAGGAGTACTGCGTGGTCGAGGCGCGGTCGAGGAACGAGATGACGTTGTACTCGACGAGGACCGAGCCCGAGTTCACGGCGTCCTCGAGCACCTTGGCGTTGGCCTTCTCGAACATCTGGCACGCGGGGCACTGCAGGTCGGCGACCACCCGGACGACCACCTTCGCGCCGGGGTCACCGACGCGCACCGCGCCGTTGCCCGTGACACCGGGGGGCGCGAGCGGCAGCTGGTCGGCGACCGGAACCTGGCTCGCGTTCTGCACCGCCTTCGGCTTGCCGACGACGTCCCGCCCGAGATCGCGCGCCACCAGCCCGACGCAGACCGCCACGACGAGCGCGAACAGCACCCCGCCCGCCACGAGCCCGACCAGAACCTTGCGGTTGTGCGCGGCGCGCTCGGACTCGGAGGGGAGAGTCGACCAGCCACCCTGCGTGGTGTTCACCGTGTAATCCCCCGTGCCTCTCGCCAATTCAACAGTTCCGCCCCGTCACGATAGTGGGTCGCGCGCCGGAAACGTAGGGTGGACCGGTGATTCGCACAGCCGCGTTGGCCCACGTCAGGGATCGCCGCCTGTTGCAGGCGCGTTCGATCGGCAAGGAAGTGTTCTACATGGCGGGCGGGAAGATCGATCCCGGCGAGACGCCCGAACTCGCGCTGCATCGGGAGGTGCGCGAGGAACTCGGGGTCGGCGTCGTGTCCTTCGACCGGCTGGGCGTGTTCGAGGCCGAGGCCTACGGGCACAGCTCCGGCACCCGGCTGCACATGACCTGCTTCACCGCCGAACTCGACGGCGAGCCCGAGCCGACCAGCGAGATCGCCGAGCTGCGCTACTTCACGGTGCGCGAGTACGCCGGGATGGATCACGTCGCGCCCGGCTCGATGCTGGTGTTCCGCAGGCTGCACGAGCTCGGCGTCATCGACTGGTAGGTCACCGGTCGAGCGGGAACCTGGCGTCGAGGGCGGTCCGGTCGCCGAGGCCGAAGTTCATGACGAGGTCGTCGGCCACCTGGATGAGCACGTCGCGCCCCTCGACCGTGGTCACCCAGTCCATCGGCAGCGCGGACAGCCCGTGCACCGCGCCGATCAGGTTGCCCGCCACCGCGCCGGTGGAGTCGGAGTCGCCGGAGTGGTTCACCGACAGCAGCAGGCCCGCGCGCGGGTCGCCGGTGCGGGCCGCGTGCAGCGCGCAGTGGACCGCGACGGCCAGGCACTCCTCGGCGATCCAGCCCGCGCCGACCAGCTCCACGTTCTCCGCCGACGGCGTCTCCTCGGCCAGCTCGACGGCGCGTGTCAACGCGCTCACCGTCTCCTGGCTCGCCGGGAACCCCTCGAGCTGAACGATGGTCTGGCGCACCGCGTTCGGCAGGTCGTCCCCGCTCACCACCCGATCGAGCAGCGCCGCGAACGCACCCGCGGCGAGATAGCCGGTCGGGTGTCCGTGGGTCAGCTGCGCGGCCCGCGCCGCCGTGGTGAAGGCCTGGTCCGCCCCCATGCCCGCCAATCCGAAGGGCGCGGACCGCATTACCGTGCCGCACCCTTTCGAATTCGAGTTCACCGGACCGGGCTCGCCGAACGGCGCGGGCTCGAGGAGATCCAGCGCCTGTCGCCGCAGACCGGAGGTGCACGCGTTCCCGGGCGCCCGCGAGGCGTACAGGAACGGCAGGCTCGCCAGCCAGCCGTCACTGCCCGCCGCGGGCGCCTCCTCTTGCTGGGTGGTCAACCAGCGCAGGTAGGCTCGCCGCAGCGCGGGCAGCGGATCGGTCCCCGCCGCCGTGCGCAACAGCCCCTCCGCCGTGAACAGGGTCATCTGCGTGTCGTCGGTGATCTCCTGCGGTGCGTCCGTATTGTGTTGCGGCACAAAGCCGATGACGCCGGAGTCCCCGTACCGGTCGCGGATCTGCGCCAACTTCAGGAACTCGAGGGGCCACCCCAGCGCGTCCCCGACGGCCCCACCCACCAGGGATCCCCGGACCCGGTCGAATATCGTCGCGTAATCCACCATAAGACACCATCATTACCGATCGTCGTGGCCGGTGATTGTTCAGCTCGGCCGGCGCCGCAGTCGCGCCGCCAGCCACAGCACCACCCCGTAACCGAACATCATGTCCGCGCCCGACACCAGCGCGGCCGTCGGAAAGACGATAGCGTGGCGCAGGCCCGCGTCGGACAGCTCGCGCATGCGCGCCAGAATCTGTGGGGGAGTGCCGATCATGAGCCAGTCGTGCAGGACCTCGTCCGGCACCTGGGCGATCGCCTCCTGCACCTCGGCCTTGGTCAGCCGGTGCGGCATCAGGTCGATCAGACCCCGGAAGCCTTCTCCCATCGGATGTTTCGCGCCGTGGCGCGCCCACACCGCGTCCGGCGCGAGCAGGCCGAGGTAACGGACGGCCGGGGCGCGCAGCAGCCGCCGCAGCCCGGACTGTGTTCGCGCGGTGAGCATCTGGATCATCTGGGCGGGGACGATGTCGTCCGGATCGCGACCGGCCGCGCGGGCGGCGGTGTGCACCAGCTTCAGTCATCGCTGATACTCGTCCGGCGACATCGTCTCCCACGGATACCACCCGTCGGCGTAGCGCCCGGTCAGTTCGAGCATGCGCGGCCGGTGCGCGCCCAGCCAGATCTGCGGCATCCGGTCGGCCGGTGCGGTCAAATCCATTGGCGCGCCGTCTATTCGGTAGTACTTGCCGGTGAAGTCGATGGCCTCGGTCTCGGTGAACGCCGCGCGGATCACCCGCAGCGCCTCCTCGAGCCGATCGACCGGCCGATTCCACGCGAACCCGTACGGGTCGAGATTCTCGGTCTCGCCGGAGCCGAGGCCGAGAATGGGCGGCGTCTTCGTCATGTGCGCCAGCGTGAGAAACGTCTGCGCCAGCAGCACCGGATGCCTGCGGTGCGGGTCGGTCACCCCGACGCCGAGCTGCACCCGGCCCGCCCCCGCCGCCACATGCGCGAGCAGCGGCGCGTAGTCGAACTGCTCGTCCGGGCTGCGGAGCGTCTTCGCCTGCGGCGTGAAGTCGGTGTCCCAGATCGCCCGCGGGAACACGCTGATCAAATGATCCGGCGCGAGCACCGTGTCCAGCCGGCCGAGCCGGGCCAGCCGGACCACGAACCGCGCGCCGCCGAGCGGTGGATTGACCCCGGCCATCGTGCCGACGGCGAACGAGCGAGAACTGCGCGAATCCGGCACCGTGGTCTCCTCCCGACCTGCGTGCCGCGTCGGGCACGCCACCGATTATCCCGGCGACCCCCGCCCGCGTCCCGCGATTCGCCTGTCCCGGTGGGCAATTGGCAGCCATCCGGGGGCAAACGAAACCAGGCCGGCCCCGCGGGACCGGCCTGGCTCAGTAGACGCGGATCAGCGCAGATCGAACCGATCGTTGTCGACCACCTTCACCCACGCGGCGATGAAGTCATTGACGAAGCGCGGGCCGGCGTCCTGCTGGGCGTACACCTCCGCCACGGCGCGCAGCACCGAGTGCGACCCGAACACCAGGTCGTTCGCGGTCGCCGTCCAGGTGGCCTGGCCGGTGCGCCGGTCGGTGCCCTGGTAGACGTTCTCGGCCGTCTCCGACGCCTTCCACTCGGTGTTCTGGTCGAGCAGGTTGACGAAGAAGTCGTTCGTCAGGGTGCCCGGCCGGTCGGTGAACACGCCGTGCTCGGTGCCGCCGTAGTTGGCGCCGAGGGCACGCAGGCCGCCGACCAGCACCGTCAGCTCGGGCGCGGTCACGTCGAGCATGTAGGCCCGGTCGAGCAGCAGCCGCTCCAGCGGCGCCTTCTCGCCGACGCGCACGTAGTTGCGGAACCCGTCGGCGCGCGGCTCGAGCACCGCGAACGACTCGACGTCGGTGTTCTCCTGCGTCGCGTCCGTGCGCCCCGGCGCGAACGGCACCGTGACGTCGTGGCCCGCGTCCTTGGCCGCCTTCTCGATGGCCGCGGAGCCGGCGAGGATGATCAGGTCGGCCAGCGACACCTTCTTGCCGCCCGTGGCCGAGCCGTTGAAGTCCTGCTGGATCTGCTCGAGCACCGGCAGCACCTTGGCCAGCTCGGCGGGCTCGTTGACCTCCCAGTTCTTCTGCGGCTCCAGCCGGATCCGCGCGCCGTTCGCGCCGCCGCGCTTGTCGGTGCTGCGGAAGCTGGCCGCCGACGACCACGCCGTCTTGACCAGCTGCGCGACCGAGAGGCCGGACTCGAGCACCTTGCCCTTGAGCGCCGCGATGTCCTGCTCGTCGATCAGCTCGTGGTCGACGTCGGGCACCGGGTCCTGCCAGAGCTGCGGCTCCGGAACCCACGGCCCGAGGTAGCGGCTGATCGGGCCCATGTCGCGGTGCAGCAGCTTGTACCAGGCCTTGGCGAACGCCTCGGACAGCTCCTCCGGATGATCCAGCCAGCGCCGGGTGATCTCCCGGTAGGTCGGATCCTCGCGCAGGGCCAGGTCCGTGGTGAGCATGGTCGGCGCGCGGCCCGGTCCGCCGAACGGATCGGGGATGGTGCCCGCGCCCGCGCCGTCCTTGGGCTGCCACTGCCACGCGCCCGCGGGGCTCTTGGTGAGCTCCCACTCGTAGCCGTACAGGTTCTGCAGGAAGCCGTTGCCCCACTTGGTCGGGGTGGAGGTCCAGACGACCTCGAGGCCGCTGGTGATCGCGTCCGCGCCCTTGCCGGTGCCGTGCGCGCTCTTCCAGCCGAGGCCCTGCTGCTCGATCGGGGCGGCCTCGGGCTCGGCGCCGACCAGCTCGGGGTTGCCCGCGCCGTGGGTCTTGCCGAAGCTGTGCCCGCCCACGATGAGCGCGGCGGTCTCCTCGTCGTTCATGGCCATGCGGCCGAACGTCTCACGGATGTCGCGCGCGGCCGCCACCGGATCCGGCCTGCCGTTGGGGCCCTCCGGGTTCACGTAGATCAGGCCCATCTGCACGGCGCCGAGCGGGCCGGCCAGCTCGCGGTCGCCGCTGTAGCGCTCGTCGCCGAGCCAGGTGTCCTCCGGACCCCAGAACATCTCCTCCGGCTCCCAGATGTCGGGGCGGCCGAAGCCGAAGCCGAAGGTCTGGAAGCCCATCGACTCCAGTGCCACGTTGCCCGCGAACACCAGCAGGTCGGCCCAGGAGATCTTGGTGCCGTACTTCTGCTTGACCGGCCACAGCAGGCGGCGGGCCTTGTCCAGGTTGGCGTTGTCGGGCCAGCTGTTGAGCGGCGCGAAGCGCTGCGCGCCCTGCCCGCCGCCGCCGCGTCCGTCGGCGATCCGATAGGTGCCCGCCGCGTGCCAGCTCATCCGGATGAACAGGCCGCCGTAGTTGCCGTAGTCGGCCGGCCACCAGTCCTGCGAGTTGGTCAGGACGGCCGCGACGTCGGCCTTGAGGGCGTCGACGTCGAGCTTCGCGAACTCCGCGGCGTAGTCGAAGTCCTCGCCGAGCGGGTTGCTCTTGGACGAGTGGGCGTGCAGCACCGAGACGTCGATCTGCTCGGGCCACCAGTCGCGGTTCGTGCGCGGCCGGTGGTCGGTTTTGGGCTCGGGGGACGGGATCGCCGGGTTTTCACTCTCGCTGGCGCTGCTCGTCTCGGTGTCGGGAGTGGGTGGGCGGCTGTCGGAGGTCACGACATTCCTTCCTGAATTAGATGGTGCGGGCTGATGTCAGGGACGGTTCGGCGCGGCCTGCGCGGCCGCACAGTCGGGGCACAGGCCCCAGTAGATGACCTCGGCCTCGTCGATGGCGAAGCCACTGTCATCGGAGGCGGTCAGGCAGGGCGCCTCGCCGATCGCGCAGTCGACGTCGGCGATGCGCCCACACGATCGGCACACGACGTGGTGATGGTTGTCGCCCACCCGCGTCTCGTAGCGCGCGACCGACCCCGACGGCTGGATGCAGCGGAGCAGACCGGCGGCGGTGAGCGTGTGCAACGAGTCGTACACCGCCTGGTGCGACACCGCGGACAGGCGGGAACGGACGGCGCGGATGATCGAGTCGGTGTCCGCGTGCGGATGATCGTGCACCGCGCTCAGCACCGCGACACGGGGAGCGGTCACGCGCAGCGAAACTCCCCGCAGCATCTGCTGGAATTCCATGGCCGTCGGCACGCACGAAAGTCTTGTCCCTGATCTGGAATGAGTCAAGGCTTTGCGGCACATCCGGTTTACCGCCCGCTGGACGGCGCCCGCCCGGGTTGTCGATGACCGTTGACACGCAAACCCCTAGCTGCCAACGTATCGAAGGACCGTGCGGTCCGGCGATCCCGCCGGGCGCCTCGGTGTAGTCGAATCGGAGTGCTCTATGGGTTTTCTCGAGCCCGACCTGCCCGTGGTCGATATGGCGGAGTGGAGCAAAGGCACTCGGGGCGAACGGATTCGGCCGATGGCCAGGCACTGGGCCGAGGTGGGGTTCGGGACGCCGGTCGCGCTGCATCTGTTCTACGTCGGCAAGATCTGCCTCTACGTGCTCGGCGCCTGGCTGATCGTGTTGTGCACCAAGGGGATCGACGGATTCGCGCGCGTCGGCGACTGGTGGTCGGAGCCGATCGTCTTCCAGAAGGTCGTGCTGTACACGCTGCTGTTCGAGGTGGTCGGGCTCGGGTGCGGGTTCGGCCCGCTGAACAACCGGTTCTTCCCGCCGCTGGGCTCGATCCTGTATTGGTTGCGGCCCAAAACGATTCGGCTGCCGCCGTGGCCCGAGCGGGTCCCGTTCACCAGGGGCACCGACCGAACGCTGGTGGACGTCGCGCTGTACGCGGCGCTGCTGGTGCTGACGGCGATCGCGTTGCTGTCCAACGGAACCGGGCCGATACCGGAGTTTACGACCACGGTGGGGCTGTTGCCCGCGTGGCAGACCTGGGCGATCCTCGGGTCGCTCGCGGCGATCGGGTTGCGCGACAAGGTGATTTTCCTGGCGGCCCGCGGGGAGGTGTACGCGCCGCTGGCGCTGGCCTTCCTGTTCACCGGCGTCGACGTGATCGTCGCCGCCAAGGTGGTTTTCGTGGTCATCTGGATGGGCGCGGCGACGTCGAAGCTGAACAAGCACTTCCCGTTCGTGGTGTCCACGATGATGTCGAACAGCCCGGTGTTCCGGCGAAAGTCGCTCAAGCGCAAGTTCTTCGAGGATTTCCCCGACGATCTGCGACCGGGACGGCTCGCGCGCGTCTTCGCGCACGGGGCGACCGTTGTCGAGATGCTGGTCCCACTGGTGCTGTTCTTCTCGCACGGCGGCTGGCCGACCGCGATCGCCGCGATCGTGATGATCGGCTTCCATCTCGGCATCCTGACGGCCGTGCCGATGGGAGTTCCCTTGGAGTGGAACGTTTTCATGATCTTCGGGGTGCTGGCGCTGTTCGTCGCGCACGCCGATCTCGGCCTGCGCGATCTGCACGACCCCGCGCTGGTCGCGGCGCTCTTCCTCGTGATCGCGGGCATCGTCGTCGCGGGAAACCTTTTCCCGCACAAGATTTCGTTCCTGCCCGGCATGCGCTACTACGCCGGCAACTGGGACACGACGATGTGGTGCGTCAAACCATCGGCCGCGGCCAAGATCGGCGCGGGCATCGTGGCCATCGCGAGCATGCCGCAGGCGCAGTTGGAGCGGTTCTACGGCAAGGACCGCGCGCAGATCCCGATGTACATGGGCTACGCCTTCCGCGCCATGAACACCCACGGGCGCGCGCTGTTCACCCTGGTGCACCGCGCCATGCCCGAAGGGCGCGAGCACGAGTACGTCCTGACCGACGGCGAGCGGATATGCAGCACCGCGGTCGGCTGGAACTTCGGCGACGGCCACATGCACAATGAGCAACTCATCGCCGCCATGCAGCAGCGCTGCCGATTCGAACCCGGCGAGGTCCGCGTCGTCCTGCTCGACGCCCAGCCGATCCACAAGGGCACCCAGGAGTATCGCCTCGTCGACGCCGCCACCGGCGAGTTCGAGCGCGGCGTCGTGTACGTCGCCGACATGGTGACGCGCCAACCCTGGGCCGACGACGTACCGGTGCACGTCCGCGGTTCCGCGGCCCGCTAGCCCGGCGTCTCGCCGCGGTCCGGCAGCATCGGCCGCATGAATGTGCGGTCGTACCGCAGTACGCAGCCGCTCTCGTCCCTGATGCGATCGGCCGCGACGAAGTCGGGATCGACCCCGAACAGCGCTCGATACTGTTCGTACGCGGCCAGACTGGCGAAGCTGAACAACGCGATCGCCTTGTCGCTCGCGCCCTCCGAGGGCAGGAAGTAGCCGTGGTGCGTGCCGCCGTGGCGCTCGACGAGCGCCATCCACCGTCGGCCGAATCGCTCGAACGCCTCGATCTTCGCGGGATCGATCACATACTCCACAACACAGGTGATCACGCCGTCAGCCTACGGCCGCGCGGTGTGGGCAACCGCTGGGCATTGTGTTCTGGATCACAGACTGTTTGGTGTACGGGGGCCCGGGCATACCGCTCGACGGCGCACAGGGCGTCATCGCAACGGTGCATCGGAAGGATCGGTATCTGTGGTGGTTTTGCTGCTGGTGGGGATCGGTACTGCGTCGGCCGGCGTGATCGCGGCCCACGGTCTGGTGGTCGCCGCGCACCTGGCGCAGCGTCGCCCCGCGCCGCGTAGCCGGGCCGTTGCCATGGACGCCCCCGCCGCCGCCCCGCGCGTCTCCGCCTAGTCCGAGCGTCGAACCCGTTCCGCCGCCGGCTCGTCTGACGTGTCGGCTGTTCGGCCGATGGTGTGACCTCGTTCCGGCGAGGAATCTGGGAGAGGCAACGGAGACCGCCGGCTGACCGGGTCACGTCAGCCGGAATCGCGAAGAGGTGCGCACGATGGCGGAGCACATTCTCTCACCCGAACAGGCGCCGGCCGGACGGCGGATGGCCGCGTGGGCCATCGATTTCGCCCTGATCCTGGGATGGCCGCGCTGCTCGCCTCGGTGACGCACTATCGGATCGCCGACTACCTGTCGGACTGGCCGGGACTCGCCCAGTCCGGCGGCTGGGATCTGTTCCGCGCGAACGGCGATTGGGGCGGCGCGGGAAAAGCGTTCGGCCGCGACGTTTTCGGTGAGATCCTGCTGCTGATCGGTGAGGCGTTCGTCGTCCTCGTGCTGAGCGTGTTCGCGTATCAGTTCGCGGCACTGGCCTGGAAGGGCCGCACGCTCGGAAAGTTCTTGCTCGACATCCGAGTCCACTCACTCACCGATTCGCGGGGCCGCCTGAGCAGGTGGCAGGCGGCCCGCCGGGCGGCCGCGAGCACCGTGGTCGACGTCGGCCTGTACTCGGCGGCCTGCGTCGCCTTGCTCGCGGGCAAATTCGTGCTGTCCCTTGTCCTTTGGGTGGCGGCCGTCTCGGCTCTGGTGCTGAACGCCGTTCCGCTGGCGGGCGGCAGAACCGCGATCGATCGCCTCGCCGGGACCACGGTCGTGCGCGCCGGGCTCTACCGCAAATCCTGGCAGGCGGCCCGGGACGCCGCGATCCTCGAACGCGGCACCCAGGGCGCGCAGGTCGGCATGGAACGCGTGCAGGCCGTCACCGACGCGATGAAGCAGCAGGCCCAGCAACTCGCCGAGGACGAGCGACTCCGGCGGCTGCGCGAATCCGCGCGATCCGCCCCGCTGCGCAGGCTCGGCCAGGACGCGGGGCGGCACACCGGCGAGGCCGCCAGGCAGCTGCTCGACTCCGACCGGGGACAGCAGGCGCAGGACGCCGCCAAGCGGGTCGGCGCGAATCTGCGTGCCGCCTATGGCAAACGACGTCGCACGCGTTCTTGAGTCTTACGCTTCAATGCGCGCCGCGGCTGTGAGGTCGAGGCCGCCCGCCGGGGCGTCGATCCGAACGCGCACCGGCGCATGGGCCGGTCGATCGTCCCGCGTCGGAAACCACACTCGCTCGGGGTCCACCAGAATCACCAGTCCCTCGTGGTCCCCGACCGGCGTGAAGCTCGCCAGCCGCGGCGTGAAGGGCTGGAGGCCAAAGGTTTTCCCGAGTTCGCCCACCGCTTGCTCGACGTCGGGCACGCCGATGCCGACCTCGCTGATCGACAGGGGTCGAGGCGTGTCCCCGGTGCTCGCCGGGGCCGCGGCGTCGGCCTGGCGAGCGATGAACTCGAGCAGGATCCCGTCGGGACCGCGGAAGTAGACCGAGCGCGAATCCCAGCCCGGGGGACCGTCGATGGCGTCGGAGCCGTCCACCTCGAGCAGCTCCACCCGCCCGCGCAACCACGTCCGCGCGGGCTCGAAATCGTCTGGGGAAATGCCGAACGCCAGATGATGCACGCCCTCGAACCGCTCGCCCCGGCGCAGGACGAGCCTGCTGAATCCCACCTCGACGGTCACCAGATCGGGTTCGGCCGTGACCGGAAATGCCGGCACGTTGCGGTAGAAGTCGGCCGCCGCATCGAGATCCGTTGTGCTGACGGCAACTTCGCGAATCCTCATGGCATATCCCTTCTGTTCCATTCGATCTAGAACGACGCTAGAACCTGAAGTGCTATTCAGGTCAACTGAATCGTTGCCGCACATGACCTTTGGGTATCCGCCGGGTGGCCGGTGATTGACAGGCGGGCGAACCGGACATACAGTCCCTCCTCACAGTAATTGGAAACTTTCCTAATAGTTCGCCGCCGTGCGGTGAGCGGAGGGGTGTCACGTGACCACGCGACAGACCCTCGCAGGCACGCCGAGCCTGCTGCGCGCCATCAACGATCGCGCGGCGCTCGAGCTGCTGCTCGCCAACGGGCCGCTCTCGCGGACCCAGATCGGCACGCTCACCGGGCTTTCCAAGCCGACCGCCTCCCAGCTGCTCGGCCGCCTCGAATCCGCCGGGCTGGTCGTCCCGGTCGGCACCTCGGCGGGCGGCCCCGGCCCCAATGCGCAGCTGTACCAAGTGAATCCGGCCGCGGGCTACGTGGCGGGCATCGACGTGACGGCCGCCCGGATCCGCATCGCGGTCGCCGACATCACCGGCCGGACCCTGGCCGAGCACGAGCTGTCCACCAAGGGCTGGCCCGCGGCCGAGACCATCGCGCGGGTCGGCAAGGGCGTCGGCGAGGCGGTCGAGCTGGCCGGGCTCGCCGAGGGCGTCTGCTGCGAGGTGGTCATCGGCATCGGCGGCGCGCTCGACCCGGCGACCGGCCGGCTGCGGTACGCGACGCACCTGCCGGGCTGGCACTCGCCGCGGCTGATCGCCGAGCTCGAGGACGGCCATCGGCTGCTCGGTCTCGATCGAGAACGACGTCAACCTCGCCGCCATCGCCGAGCAGGCGCACGGCGCGGCGCAGGGCTGCGAGGATTTCGTGCTGCTCTGGACCGGGGCGGGCGTCGGCGCGGCGATCGTGATCGCGGGCCGGCTGCACCGCGGATTCCACAGCGGCGCAGGCGAAGTCGGCTACATGCCGCTGCCGGGCGCGCCGATCGTGCACGACGTCCGGCGCAAGAACTCCGGCGGCTTCCAGCAATTGGCCGGCGCCCCAGCGGTTCTCGCGCTGGCGCGCCAGCACGGGTTGACCGCGCCGA
>NZ_BAGH01000211.1 GCF_000308715.1 Nocardia tenerifensis NBRC 101015 | reverse complement strand
ATTACCGTGTTGCGGTGGCAGTGCAGGAGGGGGGCGGCGTTGGCGGCGGAGCAGTTCTCGGAGAGCCAGGTGGCGAGGGTGCGCAGGAGGATCTGGCGTTCTTTGGGCGGTAGGGACAGCACCGGGCCGAGGGTGCGGGTGACCATGAGTTCGGTCAGGTCGGGTGAGCGCAGCAGCAGCGCCTCAGGGTAGCGCTCCGCCAGCGGCACCAAACCCGTTGTCGCCGTGGGCAAGGTGTCCAGCGCGAGCATGGCGAGGGCGTGCGCGGTGTCGATCTGCGCGAGGTCGGGCACGGTGGGCGAGGCCGCGGCTCGGCCGCGCACGCGCGGCTGAATCTGTTGCAGGACAGCCGAACTGTCCCGCTGTTCCAGCGCGACGACCCCGACCGTGGCGTCCACCCGGTCGTGCCAGACCGAGCGGATACCGGAGGCGGCCAACGCGGTCTCGGTGCCGAGCTGCACGGCCGGACGGTCGCCGCGCGCGGCGACCACGAGGTAAGCCCCCTGGGTGGGCAGGTTCAGCTCGCGGGCGGCCCGCGCGGCGAAGGTCGCGTCGTGCGCGCGGCCCGCCAGCAGCTCCTCGATCAGCCCGTGCCTGCGGCGCTCGTCGCGGCGCACCTGCTCGAGCTCGGTGTTGCGATAGGAGGTGACCAGCGCGGAGGACATGCCGTCGATGACCGACCAGGTGGCCGCCCCGATCTGCCGGAACTCCCCGGACGCGAGGTCCTCGGCGTGGTCGAGCAGGGCCTCCCACACGATCTGGCCGCCGAGCCGGAAGGTCCGCAGCATCACCTCGAGCGGCACGCCCTGTGCGGCCCGGCTACGCCCGATGGCGGCGGCGACATCGTCGCGGTCGGGCACGGCCACGTCGCCGGCGAGCAGGTCGAGCACCCTGGTCAGGTACATGCGACACCCGTTGCGCAGCTCGTCGCGGCTGACGGGCGAGTAGTCGGTCCACTCCGGGATATCGGTGAAGATCGCCGCGATCAGCCGCTGGGTGAGCACCGGGATCTCGGTTCGGCACGCCGCGGCCAGCCGCCGGATGCCGGCGCTGGAGCCGCTGTGTCCGGTTGCCGCCATAGCGGAGACGCTACTGCGTCCTCCTGCGCAGGATCATCGGAAGTCCGTCCTTGGGCCGCAGCGTCAGGGTGTGCTCGGGCACGATCCGCGCGCCCGCCGCGAGGTCGAAGGTGTAGCGCTGGGTGAGCATGGCCAGAATGAGTTTGGCCTGCACCCGCGCGAAACCCAGTCCGATGCACTGGCGTTGGCCCGCGCCGAAGGGCAGGTAGGCATAGCGCGGGCGGGCCGTCTGCGTCGATCCATCGGCGGCCGGATAGACGAACGCCCTGTTCTCCGGCAGGAACCGCCTCGGGTCGAACCCCTCGGGGTTGGGCCACGACTTCGGATCGTGGTGCAGCAGATAGGGCGCGACGTAGATGGTCGAGCCCGCGGGCACGGCGTAACCGCCGAGCATGTCGTCGGCGGCGGCCTGCCGCTCGATCAACCAGGACGGCGGGTACAGCCGCATCGCCTCCTCGATGACCGCCGAGGTCCAGGTCAGCTCGTCGAGGTCGGCCGGTGTCGGGCGGCGGCCGCCGAGCACGGTGTCGACCTCCGCGACGAGCCGCTCGCGCGCCTCTGGGTGGTTGGACAGCAGCGACAGCGTCCACGCCAGCGAGTAGGCCGTCGTGTCGTGCCCGACGAGCAGGAAGGTGACCATCTCGTCGCGGACCTGCTTCGGGCTCATCGCCGCGACGCCCGACTCGTCGCGGGCGTCCAAGAGCAGGCCGAGCAGATCGTGCCGGTCGTCCTGCGGATGCTGCTGGCGTTCGCGGATGAGCCGGGCGACGACGTCGTCGAGCACGGCGACCGCGGCGTCCAGCTTGCGCCAGCGCGGAGCCTGCAACCGCAGCGCCAGATCGGGCGAGACGCCGGGCAGGCGCGTGGGCAGCCAGGTGAGCAGCGAGGTCATCGCCTTGCCGACGCAGCGCAGGATCTCGATGAGCGCCTCGTGCACCCGGGCGGCGTCGTCGGAGAGGTCGGTGCCGAACAGCGCGGGCCCGGTCACGTCGAGCGAGAGCGCGTTCATGGCGACGGAGACGTCGAGCTGATCGCCGTCCGGGCGGGTCTCCCAGCGCGCGAGGGTGCGTTCCGCGGCGGTGATCATGTATTCGGCGAAGCGATCCAATTGGCGACGGGCGAACAGCGGCTGGATAATTCGGCGCTGCCGCGTCCAGGAATCGCCGTCATTGGTCAGCAGGCCGTTGCCGAGCGCCATCGCCGCCACTTTGACATTCAACGTCTTGACGTAATTGCTCTGCCTGCCGACGAAAACCGTCCCGACGAGTTCCGGGTCGTTGACGATGAAGAATTCCTGCCCCGAGGCCGCTATTCGGACGACGTTCCCGTACTCCGCGATGAGGTTCTGGAATGCCAGGCAGGGATCGCGGCGGATTTCGGACATCACCCGGAACGCGGCGAGGCCCGTGGGCCCCGGTGCCGGTATGGGCGCGGCCACGGTCTCGACTCGCGTGGAGGTTTCGGTCATGGCGGTTCGCTTCCCATATGTCGAGCTCGAAATGGGTTACCCGGGAGAGAATTCCGATTCCAGGTCGTTCACCAAGATCGCGGATCGCCGCCCGGATTTCAACCCCCCATCCGGGGCATGCCGGAGTACCCGACACTCTGCCAGACTGGATCCCATGTGCGACAACGACAGTCGAGCCTGGGGCAGGAGCGGGTCGCGCACATCTCATGGCCACGCCGCGGATCCGTCGCGCGGAGGTGGCGGCGGCAGGGGCGTTGGTGGGATACTTTGCGCACCACGCCGGTTCGCGGTCCCGTAGATATCTGGTGACGGGGGCATTCGGTGAGCCGGTGCCGGATCGTCGGGGGTCGTGCCGCCGGGGGGTGAGAGGATCGAGATGGAATCGGTAGAGCAATTCCTGAAAGAGCATTCGATCACCACGGTCGAGCTCGCCACCCCGGATATGACCGGCGCCATTCGCGGTAAAAGGATTCCGGTCGACTCGTTTCTCGCCGGTGGATTGTCGGGCGGGGTCGGTCTGTCGTCGGCGGTCTTGGCCTGGGATTACCAGATGGAGGTCATCGAGACCGCCGATTTCAGCTGGTCCAACGGGTATCCCGATATCTTTCTCCGCCCGGACGTCGCGACACTGCGGCTCGTTCCCTGGAAACCCCATACGGCACTGGTTTTCTGCGATGTCGTGGACGCGTCCGGCGAGCTCGTCGCGTCGGCTCCACGCACTGTGCTGCGCCGCGCCGTGCACGAGTCGAACGAGACCGGGCTCTCGCCCTATATCGCGATGGAGACCGAGTTCTACGCGCTCGACGGCGAGACCCTGCGCTCGCGCGGCGACCGGAACCCGGTCTACAGCCTGCACGACAACTATTACCTGGAGCCATTTCTCGACGAGGTCTGCGCGACATTACTCAGCGCCGACGTCGAGGTGGAGGCGTGCAACGCCGAATACGCGCCCGGCCAGGTCGAGATCAACCTCACCCCCTCGGACCCGCTCACCGCGGCCGATGGGCTGCTCTTTTTCCGGTACGCCGTCAAGCAATTGGCCCCGCGCCACGGTTACCGCGCGACGTTCATGGCCAAGCCGTTCGGCGATCTGTCCGGCAGCGGCCTGCACATCCATCAGAGCATGTGGCGCGAGAAGGACAACGCGTTCTGGGACGCGCAGGCCGGCACGCTGAGCGGCGTCGGCCACAACTACGTGGCCGGACTGCTGAAGTACGCGGCCGAGGTGCAGCTCGTCTCGGTCCCCACGCCCAACGGCTACAAGCGCGTCGCGGATCACTCGTTCGCGCCGACGAACCTGTCGTGGGGCGTGGACAATCGGTGCGCCGCGGTGCGCGTGCTGATCCGCGACGCCGGCGGCACCCGCGTGGAGACCCGCATCGCCGCGGCCGACGCGAACCCGTACCTGCTCGCCGCCGCCCAGCTCACGGCCGGACTGGCCGGGGTGACCGAGGATCTGAAGCCCGGGCCGCCCGCCGCCAATTCCTATGTATCGCAGGAGTATTCACCGCTGCCGACCAATATCTGGCAGGCGGCGACGCTGCTCGGCGAGAGCGAGTTCGCCCGGCGCGCGCTCGGCGCGGCGACCGTGGACAACCTGTGCCGCGTCGCGCGCAGCGAGGCGGCGGCCAATCAGCGAGAAGTGACCGAATGGGAGCGCGCGCGGTACCTGGATTCGGTTTAGGCGAGTAGCGCTCCGCCATTCGATCGGTTGACAACGGGAGGAACATCGTGTGTGGCGTGGTCGGATTCATCGACAGCGGTTTACGGAAAGATCAGCGAATCGAGCTGGTGCGGCGGGGAATTCGGGCCATCGCCCACCGCGGCCCCGACGAGGTCGGCCTCTACGACAGCGCGGCGTTCACCCTCGGCACGGTCCGCCTCTCGGTCATCGACCCGAGGCTCGGCCAGCAGCCCATGGTGACGCCGGACAATCGATACATCGCCGGATTCAACGGCGAGGTCTTCAACTACCTCGAACTGCGTAGTGAGCTGGAGGCCAACGGAGTTCGCTTCACGACGAACTCCGACACCGAGGTGCTGCTGCACTCGCTCGCGTACTGGGGCCACGACGCGCTGCTGCGCCTCAACGGCCAGTTCGGCTTCGTGTTCTACGACAAGTGGGAGCGCGTGCTCATTCTCGGCCGCGACCGCTTCGGCGAACGCCCGCTGTTCTACACCCAGCAGGACGGCACCCTCTATTTCGCCTCGGAGGTAAAGGGGCTCTTCGCGTTTCCCAAGGTGCCCCGCGAGCTCGCCCCCGAGAAGGTGCGCCGCGCCATGCGGTACTGGAGCCCGATCCCGGGCGACACCTGCTTCACCGGCATCGAGGCCATCCCGCCGGGGCACGTGCTGACTGTCCGCCAGGGACAGCCGGAGCTGACGAAGTACTACCACGGCATCGAACGCCAGTACGCCGGCCCGCCCCCGAAGTCGTTCGAGGACGCGAAAGCCGGTCTGCGCGAGGTCATTCGCGAGTCGATCCGGCTGCGCCTGCGCACGGACTACGAGCTGGGCACCTACATCAGCGGCGGCATCGACTCGTCGGTCGTCGCCACCGTCATGAACGATCTGATCGGCGAGCCGCTCACCACGTTCTCCATCGACGCCGCCGACAGCCCGGTGGACGAGTGGCCCTTCCAGCGGGCCATGGTGGCCCGGCTGGGCAGCAGGCACACGCGGATCCCGGTGTCGCGCGCGCAGATTCGCGAGCGGTTCCCGCACGTGGTCCGGCAGTGCGAGCAGCCGCTGCACTTCACCGCCCCGGTGGCCTACGGCGTGCTCGCCGAGGAGGTCGGCCTCGCGGGGGTGCGCGTCATCCTCGGCGGCGAGGGCGCGGACGAGCTGTTCGCGGGCTACGACATCGCCAAGGAGGCGACGATCCTCGAACGCTGTTTGCGCACAGGGTCTTTCGAGGGCGCGGCCGAGGAACTGGGCCCAGCGCTGAACGACGTGCGCTACAGCGACGCCACCGACGCCGGCCCGATCTTCCGGTACTACGCGAACCGGGCGAACCGCGATTTCACCCTCGGCGCGCATCTGCGCCGCTTCGAGACCGAGCCCGTCGACGAGCTCATCGAGGCGAGCGGCGACGTGTTCGACGACCACGCCGCGCTGCTCGGCCGCCTGCGCGCGCAGTTCCCCGACTTCGAGCAGCGACCGGCCAGCGACCGATCGATGCTGGTGGACATGCACACGTTCCTCATCGGCTATGGCATGACGTGCCTGGGCGACCGGGCCGGCACGGGTTTCGGCGTCGAGGGCCGGTATCCGTACATGGACTCGAACGTGGTCGAGTACGCGGCCTCGCTGCCGATCGAGTGGAAGCTGCACGGGATGCGCTCCAAGCACATCCTGCGCGAGGCCTACGCCGACCGGCTGCCGCCCGAGATCGCCGACCGGCCTAAGTTCGGCATGCGCCTGCCCGGCGCGGAGGCGCTGCGGCCCGACGGCGACGACTGGGTGACGGCGATCCTGAGCCCGTCCGCGATCCGCCGGGTCGGCTTCCTGCGGCCCGCCGCGGTGGACCGGCTGGTCGAGGTGGTGCGCACCTCGGACGCGCCGCGGGTGCCCTATCCGTTCGGCGACGCCTACGTGCACCTGCTCAGCGTGCTGCTGATGGAGGAGTTCCTGATCCACGACTTCCACGTGCCCGAGGTCGACATCGACCGGATCATGATGCGCGACATCGACGGCGACCACGACCCGGTCGGGGTGGCCGCGCACTGAGACGCACTCTCGCCGAACGTTTTTCACGACAGTCAAGAGAGGTCCATCATGTCGCACACCGACTTGACCGACGATGTGCGCGAGGTCGGGGCCGCGGTCCTGGCAACCCTCGCCACCCACATCGAGTCCGTCCGGACCGGCGCGGGCGAGGTCGTCTCCGCCGACGATATCGACACCGTCGCCAAGCGCCTCGAGCTGCGCCGCTGGGTCGAGGAGGGCGGCATGACGCTGCCCGAGCTGCTGTCCTTCGTCACCACCTACAGCGATATCTCGGCCAGCCATCACCACCCCGGCTATATGGGGCATCAGATCGCGCCGTCGGACACGCCGGGCGTGGTGGCGGATCTGCTCCAGGCGATGACCAACAACATTCCCCTGGTCTACGAGCTCGCCCCCGCGGCGGCGGCCGTAGACCGGGCGGTCTGCCGGTGGATGCTGGACAAGGTCGGCTGGGCCGAGACCGGCATCGGCGCCATGACGAACGGCGGAACGCTCGGCAATCTGACCGCGCTGCTCGCCGCCCGCTCGCACGCCGACGCGACCGCGTGGCGCGAGGGCACGCCGGGTGATCTGGTCGTGTTCGCCCCGGCGACGAGTCACTACTCGGTGCGAAAAGCCGCCGCGGTCATGGGTCTCGGCGAACGCGGGGTGCACGCGCTGCCCACCGACGAACTCGGCCGCATCGATCCGGCGGGTCTCGCGCCCGCCCTCGCCGAGGCGCGCGCACAGGGCAAACGTCCGGTGGCCGTCGTCGCCAACGGCTGCGCCACGGGCACCGGTCTCTATGACCCGATCGCCGAGGTCGCGCAGTTCTGCGAGAGCAACGGCCTGTGGTTCCACTTCGACGGCGCGCACGGCGCCGCCGCACTGCTGTCGCCGCGGCTGCGCGGGCTGCTGGCGGGCATCGAGCGCGCGGACTCCACGGTGTGGGACGGGCACAAGATGCTGCGGACCTCGGCCCTGTGCACCGGTGTGCTGTTCCGCGAGAAGCGTTACCTCGACACCATGTTCAAGCAGGACGCCAGCTACCTCTACCGCCCGGAGGCCGAGGACGTGGACCCGGGGCAGTTCACCTTCGAAACGTCCAAGGCCCCACTGGGTCTCAAGATCCTGCTGACCCTGGCCTACCGCGGCGAGGACGCCATGCGCGCCTACGTCGAGCGGCAGTACGCCCTCGCCACCGAGCTGTGGGAGCTCATCCAGGAGCGCGGCGATTTCACCGCGCCGTACCGGCCGGACAGCAATATCCTCTGCTTCCGCTATGAACCGTGGGGCGACCGGCAGCTCGAGCTGCGCGCCCGGCTCATTCAGGACGGTCGGTTCTACCTCTCGTCCTTTCAGCTGAACGGCCGGCCGTATCTGCGCGCGTCGCTCATGTCGCCGACCACCGACCGGCAGACGCTGCGGGAGCTGCTGGAGGTGATCGTCGAGCTCGCCGCGGTATGACCCGGGTATCAACCGATAATTACCGGGTAAATTGTGGTGCAACGGAATTCATTCGATGCAAGCACATCTGCGTGTGCAGGACACTGGGCACTGTGGTCGCTCACGCGAGAAACGTAGAAACTGTAGCGTCCGTTCGCATAATGGCCCGCTCTCGAAGGTAATGCACCCGTACGATCAGACATTTTCAAGATCGACGGTTTTTACCGCCGCGACCGGTTCGTGATCTGAAATAACCCCTCCCGTCGCTTCTTTATCAGCGAAAGCGCCCCTGCCGCAGAGCGATTCGACTTCATAGGCGTACATACAAGCGTGATTGCCGGTATTCTGTTGCGACGATTCGGTTTACGCCACGCCTTGAGGTTGGGGGTTGTCGTGGATCGGTTACCGGTGATCGACAATCGTGCTCTCGCGGTGCGTCTCTCGGTTCCCCGCGAGCGATGGGGCTGGGTGTTCACCGTCCCGGCCCCGCCGACGCCGAGCCCGGCCCGCGCGTGCGCGCCCCGGTGGGCCGAGCAGCCGCCCCCGCCGAAACTGACGCGGTTACGCGAACAATCAAGGCGCGCACCGGTATTCCTCGGCGTGGGTTCGGCGATATCGGTGTGGGCGACGGGCATGGCGGCCGCGTTCGGGTTCGCGCTGTGGCCGATCGTGCTGCCCGCCGGAGTGCTCGTGTCCGCGGGCTGGTGCGCGCGGACCAGGCGGCGATACTCCGCCGCGCGGCGGGAGTACCAGTCGTGGCGCACCGGTGAGATCGCCAGATTCGAAGCGGCACAGGCGGAATGGGCCGCGCGGGTGGCCGAGCACGACCGCCGCGAGCAGCGCCGGATCGCCACCACGACGCTGTGGCACCCGCTGCGGCTCGGCCCGGATTCCGCGCGGGTGGACGTGTTCGGCGGCACCGCCGACGGATGGGCCGGCCTGCTCGGCACGCTCGGCGCGTCGCTGCTCGCCGACGGCGCGCGCCTGCTGGTGCTCGACTTCACCGAACAGCGGGTCGCGGCCGAACTGGCCGAGCTCGGCCGCCTGTGCGGCCATCCGGCGGCGGTCACCGTGCTGCCCGAGGGCGAGCTGGATCTGCTCGCCGGATTGACCCCGGCGGAGGTCGGCGAGGTCGTCGCCGAGGCCGTCGCGACCCTGCGCGAGCCGGGCGCGCAATCGGCCCAGACGCGCGGCCTGGACGCCGAACTGGTCGAGCTGGTGGCCGCGAACCTGGTGAGCCCGGTGACCTTCGGCCGCATCGCGGCCGGAATTCGCTTGCTGCGCAGCATCTCCGAGTCCGAGCACGAGACGACCCTCTCGGGCGAGGAGATCCGGCGCGTCAATCGGTTGCTCGACGTGGTCGGCTCGTCGGAGTCCGCGCGGACCGAGCTGCGCTTCCTCGGCGGCCTGCTGAGCCTGCTGGACGAGGGCACCGGGCGGCGGGCGGCGGACTCGACGACGTGGCCGAAGGCCGGCCTACGGGTGATCGCGACCGAGGACGCCAACCCGCGGCGCAAAGATCTCCTCGATCGGGTGGTGTTCCACCGGGTGCTGCACGGGTTGCGGTGCGGCAGGCCGTCCGGGCGCGGCGGCGTGCTGGTGGTCGCGGGCGCCGACCACCTCGGTCTGGCCGGGGTGGAGGCGCTGGCCAGGCACGCCAGGCGCGCGGGCGTGCGGCTGGTGCTGCTGATCGAGCACCTGCGCGGCGACCTGGTCCAGCTGCTCGGCGGCTCCGACAGCGCCTCGATCCTGATGCGGATGGGCAACGCCGCCGAGGCGGCCGCGGCCGCGGACTTCGTCGGCCGCGGTCACCGTTTCGTGCTGTCCCAGCTCTCCGATCAGATCGGCCGCAGCTTCACCGAGGGCGTCTCCGACACCACCGGCGACTCGCTGACCGCCACCACCACCGAGGGCTACTCCGGTGCGGCGGTGAATGTCTCGGACTCGGTCTCGCGCGCCGCGACCTGGTCGAGCACGACGAGCTGGTCGGGCTCGGACTCCACGTCCTCGGGCCGCACCTACGCCCGCGCCTACGAGTACTCGATCGAGCCGACCACCTTCCAGGCCCTGCCGGTGACCGCGTTCATCCTGGTGGAAACCGTGGCGGGGGCCCGCCGGGTGGTCGCGGGCGACTGCAACCCCGGCATCGCGCTGCTGGACCGGGTGGCGCCGGAGCCGGTTTCGCACCCGGGCGGGCCGCCATGACCGTGCTGCCCGGATTCGTCTTCCACCGGTTGCTGACGACGCCGATTCCCTCGCTGTCCGAGGACGACTCGCCAGTCGCGGCGGGTGCGGAGGCCGCGCTGTTCGCCGCGCTCACCGCCGCGCACGCCGAATTGCTCTCCGCCGCAGCGGATGCCGTGCTGGCCGTCGCCTGGGACCGGAGCGCGGGCGAGCACCGGCTGCGGTTCCTCGTCGGCGGGTACCCGCGATTCCCCCCGGTGCTGGCCGGCACCGGGGACGTGGCCGTGATGTACCCGCCGGGCAGCACCGCCCGCGCCGCGCCCTCGGTGGCGCGGGACTGGGCGCGCGTCCCGGTGTGGCTGCGCTGCGGCGGACGCTCGGACGCCCTGTCGGTTCAGGACGCGCAGGCCGGATCTCCCGGCGGCCGTGGGTGCTTCGAGGACTACGTCGCCCACCTGCCGGGCGAGTTCGTCTGGCTCACCATCGCGCGGCCGCTCCCCCCGGCCGCCGTGGACACCGAGTTGGCCGACCTCGAGGTGCGACTACCTCGGCTACGGGCCCGCGAGAACTCCGAGCCCGATCGAATCGCGTTGCAGCGCGGGGAGTTCCGGTATCGGGAGCTGGCCGGGGCGCGCGCCGCGGGCATGTGGTCGGTGCACGTGCTCGTCGGCGGGCCGGACGAGCCGAGCACCCGCCAGGCGGCCGGGTTACTGTGCAGCGCAGCCGATCTCGACGCGCTGCCCTATGTCCTGCAACCGCACGCCCGAACCGGGAGCCTGGCCGAGATCTGGGCCGCCGCGGCGGAACCGGCCGAATTCGGGTCGCCGTTCGTCGCGAGCGGCGAACTCCTCGCCGCCCTCGCGCGCCCGCCGCGCCGGGAACTGCCGGGCATCCGGGCCGTGGAGCGCGTCCGCTTCGACCTCACCCCGGAACACGACGGCCAGGTCGACCTCGGGGCCATCCTCGACGACGCCGATCAGCGCGTCGACCGGTTCCGCGTCGGCCTGGACACCCTGAACCGGCACAGCTTCGTCGCGGGCGCGACGGGCTCGGGCAAGTCGCAGACCGTGCGGCACCTGCTGGAGGGGCTGCACGGGGCGGGCGTGCCGTGGCTGGTCATCGAGCCGGCCAAGGCCGAGTACGCCGGGATGGCCGGCCGAATCCGCGCGCCGGTCACCGTGATCCGCCCCGGCGACCCGGCGGCCGTCCCGGTCGGGCTCAACCCGCTCGAGCCCGAGGCGGGCTTCCCGCTACAGACCCACATCGACCTCGTGCGCGCGCTGTTCCTCGCCGCCTTCGACGCGGTGGAGCCCTTCCCCCAGGTGCTCTCGCACGCCTTGACCCGCTGCTACACCGATCTCGGCTGGGACACCGTCGTCAGCGCCGCTCGAAACACCGACGCCACACCGCGATACCCGAGCCTCACCGAGTTACAGGCCGCCGCGTCGACGGTGGTCGACGGCATCGGCTACGGCCGCGAGATCACCGACAATGTCCGCGGCTTCATCGATGTCCGGCTCAGCGCGCTGCGGCTGGGCACGCCGGGGCGGTTCTTCGAGGGCGGCTACCGCCTCGACGTCGCGGATCTGTTGCGCCGCAACGTGGTTCTCGAGATCGAGGACATCGGCAACGACGCGGACAAGGCGTTCTTCATCGGCGCGGTGCTCATCCGCGTCTTCGAGCACCTGCGAGTCCATCGCGGCGACAACGACTCCGGGCTGTGCCACGTCACGGTCGTCGAGGAGGCGCACCGGCTGCTGCGCCGGGCCGAGCCGGGCACGCCCGCCGCCCACGCGGTCGAGTTGTTCGCCGCGCTGCTCGCCGAGGTGCGCGCCTACGGCGAGGGCATCATCGTCGCCGAGCAGATCCCGACCAAGATCACCCCGGACGTCGTCAAGAACACCGCCCTCAAGATCCTGCACCGTCTGCCCGCCGCCGAGGATCGCGAGCTCGTCGGCGCGACCATGAATCTCGCGCCCGCGCAGTCGCGCCACGTCGTCGCGCTGCCCACCGGCCACGGCGTCGTCTTCGGCGACGGCATGGACCGGCCGGTGCGGGTCGCCGTGCCGCTCGGCAGGCATCGCGAAGCCCGTTGCCCGGCACCGACAATCGCACTATCCCCGGCCCCGGCCGAGCCACCACTGTTACTGCGGGATCTGCACCGAGCCCACCGCATCGCCGATGACCCGCCCTTGACCCTGTGGATGGAGCTCATGCTGCTCGCGCATCTCGTCGGACGCCCGCCGCCGACCCCCGATCCCGGGTGGCTGGCCGCCCTGCGCCGCGCACACCCGCGCCCGCTGCTCACCGAGGCCGTCGGGTTCCGCGTCCGGACCGGCGTCGACGCGCGATACCCCGGCCTGAGCGACTATTTCCGCCCCGAACTCCTGAGCGAGCACCTCACCGCCGCCGCCCTCGCCACCCTCGACGGTGACCACAGCCCCTGCGCTCGCCACGCCGACTCAACCGGCGCAGATCCCGGCGTCCAGTGCTCCGCCGACGAAACCTGTTGGCAGGCAGGGCCTTACCGATGGGCCGATGTCGAACGCGCCTTGGCCGACCCGGAACTGGCGCCGGACCGCCCGCACCCCGACACCGCCGCCTGGGCCGAACGCGGACTCGTCCTCACCGGCACGACGCCGCGCGAACAGCTGCGCGAACTGCACACCCACCCCGACACCTGGGCCGACCGCGCCATCGTCACCGGCCCCGAGATTCCCACCCTGCTGGCCGCCACGATCGCGCGCCTCAGCCACGCCCCCACCGCCGCGCGGCGGCTGCGGGCGGCCACGGCACATCTGCGCCTGTCCACCCCGTGGCCGCTCGCCCTGCTGGACGAACCCACCGACGCCGCACCCCGGGACACGCCATGAACATCGACGCGCGCGACCACCCCGCCGACGACCCCCTCGACCTCGATCCGGCGGCGCTCGAACCCACCGACCCGGCCGACCACGGCCCCGAGGCGGCGCACATGCTGCGCGTCGAGTCCGATCCGCCGGAGCCGAGCGGGCTGTGGTCCACCGAGACCACCACCGACACTCATCGCATGACGCTCGCCGAGGCGCGCGACGCGGACGCCGAACCCGCCGAGCACCCCGAAGCCGACCTCGCCGAGCGGGTCCTGGCCAACCAGCCGCGCGGTCCCGACGGCACCGCAGAACCGCCGGACCCGCCCGAGACCAGCGCTGCCGCAGGCGAAACCCGCCCTGCGGCAGGCGAATACGAGGGCACATCGAAGAGCGGCGAGATCGAACAGCGGCGCACCGCCGCCGTCGACGCGGCCTGTGCGCGGCACGGCGTCGACAGCGACGAGGGGCGGGCCGCCGTGGAAAAGGCGTACGAGGTGGTGTTCGAGTATCAGGCGCCGTTCGTCGTCCGCCACACCCTCGACATCATCGAGGACTGCAAGGCCGACATCGCCGCGAAGCCGGACGCGGTCGTCGCCTACGTCGGCCGCGACGGTCACCCCATCGCCTTGGCGGCGCTGAAGCTCGACCCGGAACTGTTCGAATCCCACTCCACCGAGGTGACGGTGTCACGGCGTCTCGCGGACGCGGCCGTACAGGACCTGGAAATCAACGCCGGCAAGACCTTCGAGGCCATCGAGGGATTCCGCAGTGCCAGACACGAGGTCGACCGCGGCGACATCGATGGCGCGAAAGCTCAGTTGACCCGCTATCTGGAAGGCAAAGACTTGCCCGTCGGTTTGCCCGGCTCGACCATCATCCTGGTCGACAGCAGCTTCAAAGGCACCGTGCAGGAACTGCTCTCGGCCACCTACCCCGACGTCGAGTTCCGCGGCCGCTACCTCATTTTCGGCGAGTCCCCCAACGACCCGCACCCCGGCAGTAAAGCCGGGTACGCACTGCACCAATCCGTCGACCGCGCCGCCCCCGACCTCGACGCCGACCCCGCCGCGATCTTCACGGAGAAGGACGCGGTGCTGGCGATCGAGCACATCCTGCGCGGCCCGTACTCCAAGGCGGTCCGGTTCGGACCCGACAGACAACCCGCTCAGGAGCTGGAATCGCCGCCGCTGGACCAGATCAACCCCCTCGACGTGGCCCCGTCCTACGCCGACGCGAACGTGCGCCTGGCCGTGATGGAGGCCAACCAACTGGCCGTCGGCGACTACGCCGAGCACATCGCCGGCCTGCGCCGCGGCGGCGGCGACTGGCACAACGAACTCGCAACTAAGTCGGAGACCTTCCTGCGTCAAGTGCGATCATGGGTAACACGTAACAGCGACACCGACCCGGCGTTCGCGGAGCTGTGCGATTCCTTCGTCCGCCGGACCGACAAGACGCACGTCGGGGATCTGCGCACCGCCATCGAACACCGTGGCCTCGGCGAAGACGACGCAACCCAGGTTTGGCGCGACTACCGGCAACTCGGCTCACTCGACGAAAAGCAAGCATTCGTCGCAGATTTCCACCGCCGCACCGACCCGTCGACAGGAGTTTAGCCATGGGTGACACGGACCCCGACGAGCCCAGAGAGTCCCTAGAGTCGATGTGGTCGTCGCTGCTCGGCTTCGCCGATCGCTACGCCGAACTCGGCTACGGCCCGCTGGCCGCGAAACTCCGCGCGGGCGGCCCGCCGCCGCCGCGCGTCCAGCACACGCCGGTCATCGTCGACACCGACATCGGCGGCGACCCCGACGACGCGGTCGCGCTCACCTGCGCCGCCCGCACCCTGCCCGAGCTCGCGCTGGTCCTCACCACCGACGAAAACGGCGGCGGCCGCGCGCGATTCGCCCGCCACCTGCTCGACCTGCACGGCCGCCACGACGTGCCGGTCGTCGCGGGCGCCGACCTCGGCAACACCCGCTACTACGTCGTCGACGGGCTCACCCCCGACGACGTCCCCGCCCAGCCGACCGACGTGCTGGACGCGGTGCGCACGGTCTGCGCGAGCACCGACCGGCACGTGCGCTGGGTCGGCATGGGACCGCTCACCAATCTGAGCGCGGTGCTGCGCGAGGCGCCCGAGCTCGTCGACCGGCTCGTGGTCACCCAGATGGGCGGCGCGATCAACTACCGCGACCCCGCGCGCGCCGAGCACAACTTCCGCCTCGACCCGGACGCCGCGCGCGCCGTGGTCGCCACCGCCGCGGACCTACTCCTGGTCCTCTCGGACGTCACCTTCACCGAGCAGATCGCGATCAGCACCGAGTCCGACACCTATCGGCTGCTGGCGGCCGAGGGCGCGCCCGAGTGGGCGCGCCTGCTACGCACCCACCTCGACCGTTGGTTCACCGCGTTCTACCCCAGCAGCATGCAGCACGATCCGCTCGCCCTCGCGACCGCGCTGCAACTGCCGTTCGTCGATTTCACGCGGCGGCGGATCGCCCTCGCCCCCGACGCGCGCATGAGTCTGGACCCCGAAGGGCATTTCGCCTGGGTCACCACCCAGGCCGACTACCCCGCCTTCCGTAGTTGGCTCACCGAACAACTCGCCTATTGACACCGTTCACCGCCGGAATCGTTTGGACCGCACCAGCAGATACGTCGCGACGGCGACGAGCACCGCCGCGACCACGGCGACCCGACGGCTGTACGGCTCGATGTCCTTGCGGTGACGTCCCATTGCCCACCTTCCTTTCGCTGTGCTGTCTGGGTGCAGCACCGTGCGGAACAGTCCTGGGGGAACAGTCCTCGAAAGACCAGTCCGTTCTGGAACTTTCCGCCGAGGTCGACCTTACGAAGCGAGCCCCGGAAAAGATGGTGTCGATGTTGGGGAACCCGTGCACGCGGCCCGCGGGCCGCACCATCATGGCCTGCATGACCACCGATTCGCCGCTGCACATCGCCCTGCAAAGCTATGGCGTCATCGCGCGCCGACTCACCCCGGAAGCCCTGCAGAACTCGCCGCACGTCCTGGTCGCCCTCGCGGGCGAGCAGGCCGTCGACGACCCCGCGACGCGCGCCCGGCTCGCGGAATGGCTTGCCGGACAGCTACGTACCGAGATCGCCGACATCAAGGACCTGACCAACCGGCGCATCGCCGAGGCGATCCTGGCCACCACCAAGGACTTCGAGGGCAAGACCGTCACCCAGCGCTGCAAGTTCGTCCGGGAGAACGATCGCGGCTTCACCGACGAGCTCTACAAGCGCCGTCGCCGCGCCGTGCTGTCCGAGCTGGCCGCGCGGGTGGAGAAGGCCTACCGGTTCAAGGACACCCCGCCCCTGTTCTTCGCGGGCCGCTACACCGACCTCGGCACGGAGGACATCGCCGTCGAGCTCGGCAAGGCGCTGTCCGCGCTGCCGATCACGCTGCTGGCCGGCGGGTCGGACGCGGGCGTCGCCGTCGGCTACGCGATGGCGAAGTCGCTGTGCGACAACGGAACCTACGCCTCCGAGCGGATCAAGCTGTTCGTCCGCACCGCCTCCACCCGGCTCGGCCGCGTCTACGAGCCGCTCGGCGACGTCAGCCACCTCAACACCACCCCGACCAACGCCCGCTACATCATGCTGCGCCAAGCCCGCCTCGTCCTCCTCTTCGGCGGCGGCAACGGCACGGCGGAGGAGGCCGCCATCGGCACGGAACTCGGCCTCCCCATCGTCCCGATCGCCACCACCGGCGGGACCGCGCACCGCTGCTATCTCGCGCACGCCGCCGCCGCCAAAGCCACGCTGCCCAGCGCCCAGTGGCGGCACTACCGCCAGCTCAACCACCCCGAGCCCGCCGTCGCGATCCACGCCGCGATCCAGCTCATCACCTACCACCTCGGCCTCGAGGCTCAGTGATCCACCCGAACCCGTTGTGCCACAGCCGCGATGGGGCCGCCGCCGCTCGGCACGCGGCGGCCGCCGAAGCACGCGCGACCCGCCACGGCATGGAAGCGGCCTCAGGCCGGCGGCCGCCTCACGTGACGTGCTCGTCCACGCTGACCGAGACCGGCACCGCGCTTGTAACCCGCTGTTCAGCAACCTTTTCCGGATACAGCCGACGCAACCACGCCGGAGCCCACCAGCACGCGTCGCCGAGCAGCTTCATCGACGCGGGCACGAGCAGCAGCCGCAGTATCGTCGCGTCGATGAGCAGCGCGGTGACCATGCCTAGGGCGATGTACTGCATCATCACCAGGTCGGACAGCGCGAAGACCCCGGTCACCACGATCAGGATGGCCGCGGCGGCGGTGATGATCCGCCCGGTGCGGGCGACGCCGGTGCGGACCGCGTCCTCGGTGGACGCCCCGTCCCGGCGCGCCTCGACGATGCGGGCGAGCAGGAACACCTCGTAGTCGGTGGACAGGCCGTAGATCACCGAGACGATGAGCATGACGATCAGCGGCATGATCGGCTGCGCGGTGAAGCCGAGCAGACGCGCCCCGTGTCCGTCGACGAAGATCCAGGTCAGCACGCCCACGGTGGCCCCGAGCCCGAGCAGGTTCAACGCCGCGGCCTTGAGCGGTAATACGAGCGACCCGAACGTCGCGAACAGCAGCGCGGTGGTCGCGAGGAACACCAGCGCGAGCATCAGCGGCAGCCGGGTGAGCAGCGCGTCGATACTGTCGCGCTGGGACGCCAGCTGACCGCCGACCAGCAGCGTCGTACCGTTGGGCACCTCCATCGAGCGTAGGTAGTCGATGGCCGCGTCCGCCTTGTCCGAACCGGTGAGCACGGTGTCGGTGGTGTAGACGAACGGCTCCGCCGGGCCCTGCATCGGCGCGGGGAAGGGCGCGGCCAACCCGGGCGCCTGGTTCGCGCGCGCGACCACCGCGTCGATGTCCGAGCTGCGATAGGTGGTGATGACCAGCTGCACCGGGTCGATTCGCCGCAGCGGGAAGATCTCGTCGAAGTGCTGCTGGGCCGCGCGAGTCGGGTCGTCCGGGGGCAGGAAGCGCTCGGTGATGCCGCCGAAGGTCAGGTCGCGCATCGGCGCGATCAACAGCAGCAATCCGGCACACACCGGAATCGCCACGGCGAGTGGTCGTTTCATCACCCCGGCGGCGATGCGGCCCCAAACATTATGCCGCACATCGTCGGCCGAGCGAGTCTTGCGGAACCAGTCGAACCCGAACGCGTCCACCCGGTGCCCCAGCACCGCGAGCAGCGCGGGCAGCAGCGTGATCGAGGTGAGCGCGGCCAGCGCCACGGTGACCATCGCACCGTAGGCGAACGATCTCAGAAAGCCTTGCGGGAACAGCAGAATGCCGCCCGCCGCCGCGACCACGATGGTCGCCGAGAACACCACCGTCCGCCCGGCCGTCGTCACCGCCCGCCGCACCGCCGACTCCACCGCGTGCCCGTCGGCGAGCTCGTCGCGGAATCTGCTCACCAGGAAAAGGCCGTAGTCGATGGCCAAGCCGAGACCAATCATCGAAACAACCGGCGACACAAACGAATTGACCTCGGCCACGGTGGTGATCGCGCGAATCACCCCCCACGCCGCGAGCACGGTCAGCCCGCCGACGATCAACGGCAGCGCCGCGGCGACCACGCCGCCGAAGAGGAAGAACAGCAGCACCGCGACCACCGGGATGGCGATCAGCTCCATCCGCCGCTGATCGCGCACCATGGTGTCGTTGAGCGCGCCCGCCACCGCCTGTCCCCCGGCGACCTCCATATCCACACCCGGAATATCGAAGCGGTCCGCGACCTTGCCGAAGTTGCGCATCTGCGCGGTCTCGTCCCCGCCCCGCACGGCGACGGACGCGAACGCGTGCGTGCGATCCGCGGACCCGAACAGATCCGGCAGCGTCAGGCCCGTCTCGGTCGGCCAGTAGGCCCCGTTGATCTTGGCGATCTCGTCGGGGTAGCGCCGCGGCAGTTCGTTCAGGTGATCGACGATCCGCCGGGAGAACACCGGATCGTCGATCGTCTTCCCGGGCGGCGCGTGGAACAGCACGACGACGTCGCCGCTGTGATCACGCCCGAATACCTCGTCGCGCAACCGCAAGGCTTTCGCGGACTCCGACGTCGGATCGTCCCAGCCTCGCGCGCTCAATTCGTCGCCGAGCCCGAGCCCGTACACCCCGAGCGTCAGCATCGCGAACACCACGACGCCGATCACCGCGAATCGGCGCCGGACGACGATATCGGCCCACTGCGTGAAATCGGCGAACAAACCGCCGCCTCCCTGTATACGTGCGTGAATTGCTCGGCGTGCGACGCGCCCGAGTACCAAGGAATAGCACGCGTCGAACGAGCGCGCCGGACGTTTCCGACAATGCACAAATTGTCGCGCACTATTGATGTGAGCTGTACCAACAGACCCTCGATCCGCAGGCGAAGCGGCGTAAAGCCCACTGTCTTAGAGCATTTCACAGTGAATCGATGCCGTTCGTACACCGATGTCCAAAGTGCCCTGCGCCGCATCTGGGCGTGGATATACTCGAGCCCGGTTTGCCTATTGTGCAGGACTTTGTCGTACATATCGCCGTGCGGCGGCGAAGGCGAAGAGCCATATTCGAGAGGACCTCATGTCGGATATCGCTATTGTTGGCATCGGTTGCCGATATGCGGGCGGAATCGATTCGCCCGACACGTTCTGGGAATTCGTCCTCGACAAACGCGACGGCGTGGTCGAGATTCCACCGGACCGGTGGGACTACCGCAGGTACTACGATCCCGAGCCGCGCACGCCGGGCCGCGCCTACACCAAGCACGGCGCGTTCATGACGATCGATCCGTGGGAGTTCGACCCGGACTTCTTCGGCATCTCGGCGCGCGAGGCGACCGTGCTCGACCCGCAGCAGCGGCTGCTGCTCGAGGTGACCTGGGAGGCGCTCGACGACGCGGGGATCGCGGGCCGCGCCGCGGGCACGCCTGTCGGGGTGTACGTCGGCGGGTTCGTCGTCGACCAGTCGGTGATCGGCGTGGTCGGCCCCGCCCTGTTCCACACCGACATGCACACCCCGGCCAGCGCGTCCTACACCATGCTGTCCAACCGAATCGCCTACGCGCTCAACCTGACCGGGCCCGCGCTCACCGTCGACACGGCCTGCTCGTCCTCGCTGGTCGCCTTCCACCTGGCCTGCCAGGCGCTCGACAACGGCGACTGCCACGTGGCGCTCGCCGGCGGTGTGAACGTGATGCTGCAGCCGGAGACCTTCGTGCTGATGTGCAAGGGCAGCTTCCTGGCCGCCGACGGCCGCTGCAAGTCCTTCGATGCCGCCGCCGACGGCTACGGCCGCGGCGAGGGCGCGGGCATGGTCGTGCTGAAGAGGCTCGACGACGCGGTGCGCGACGGCGACCGAATCTACGCCGTGGTCAAGGCGACCGGCGCCAACCAGGACGGCCGCACCACCGCCATCACCGTGCCGAGCGCGGAGTCGCAGGAGATGCTGGCGCGCACCGCGCTCACCCGCGCAGGCCTGACGCCGGACGCGATCACCTACGTGGAGGCGCACGGCACCGGCACCCTCGTCGGTGACCCGGTCGAATTACGCGCCCTCGGAAGGGCTTTCGGCGCGCCCGCCGGACGCACGCGCCCGCTCGGCGTCGGGTCGGTCAAGGCCACCATCGGCCACACCGAGGCGGCGGCGGGCATCGCGAGCGTGATCAAGGCGGCCCTGGCGATCCAGCATCGCGTGATCCCGCCGCAGGGCTGGCTCGACAAGCCGAACCCGGACATCCCGCTCGACGAGCTCGGCCTGCGCATCCAGGTGGACGCCGAACCGCTTGCGCCGGAGGCGGATCCGATGACCATCGCGGTCAACGGCTTCGGCTACGGCGGCACCAACGCGCACGCCATCCTGCAAGAGCACCTCGCCGAGCCGGCGACGCAGGTCCGCGCGGACCCCAGACACCGTGGCATTCTGCCGATCTCGGCGCGCAGCACCGCCGCCGCCCGCGCCATCGCCGGGCGCTTCGCCGACCTGATCAGCGCGGGCGCGGACGCCGACCGGCTGGCCGAGGCCGCGTGGACGCGGCTGGCCCACCATCCTTTCCGCACCGGCGTGCTGATCGGCGAGACCGACGACGTGCTGCACGAACTGCGCCAGTTCGCGGCCGGCGAGGGGCGCGACGCGGTGCGCACGGTCGCGTCCCGCACCGACGAGCCGGTGTTCGTGTTCTCCGGCATGGGCCCGCAGTGGTGGGGCATGGCCCGCGAACTGCTCTGCGCGGGCGGTGTTTTCGCCGAGACGGCGGCCAAGATCGACGCCGAGTTCGGCAAGCTCGCCGACTGGTCGATCATCGACGCGCTGCTCCAGCCGGAGGCCGAGTCGCGCGTGTCCCGCACCGAGGTGGCCCAGCCTGCCAACTTCCTCGTGCAGGTGGCGCTGGTGAGCGAGCTTGCCCAGCACGGGATCTCGCCCGCGGCCGTCGTCGGCCACAGCGTCGGCGAGGTGTCGGCGGCCTACGTCAGCGGCGTGCTCACCCTGCGCGAGGCGGTCCGGGTCGCCTACCACCGGGCGCGTCTGCAGGCGACCACCGCCGGTTCGGGCGGCATGCTCGCCGTCGGGCTGCCGCTCGAACGCGCCCGCGAGCTGATCGCCGACGATCCGCGCGTCGACATCGCGGCGATCAACAGCGCGAGCTCGCTCACCCTCTCCGGCGATCCGGACCGGCTGGACGAGATCGCCGAGAAGCTCACGGAGGAAGGCGCTTTCGCGCGCAGGCTGCGGGTGGAGGTGCCGTATCACAGCCGCCTGATGGACCCCATCCTCGACGAGCTGCGCGCCGAACTGGCCGAGCTGTCCCCGCGACCGCCTGCGGTGCCGCTGTACTCGACGGTCACCGGCGACCTCGTCACCGCGGGCGACTGGGACGCCGAATACTGGTGCGCCAACGTGCGTCAGCCGGTGCGCTTCTTCGACGCGGTGACCAAGGCGATCGGCGCGGGCAGCCGGGTCTTCCTCGAGGTCGGCCCACACCCGGTGCTGTCGGGCAACATTCGCGAGGCGCTGGTCGACGCGGACGTGCACGGCACCACGGTGGCCACCCTCGATCGCAAGGAGCCCGACTCCGCGAGCATCCGCCGCACGCTCATCGGCCTCTACGGCGCGGGCGTGCTGGATCTCGACGAGCTGTTCCCGGCCGACGGCGCGGTCACCCCGCACGTGCCGCTGCCGCGCTACCCCTGGCAGCGCACGCGACTGCACGCCACCCTGCCGCTGTTCGAGCAGGCCAGGCTCGGCACGCCCGACACCTACGCCATGCTCGGCGACCCCGACGTGGAGGGCCGCGCGGACTGGCTGCTCCAGGTGGGCACCGAATTGCTGCCCTGGCTGGCCGATCACGTCGTCAACGGGGTGCGGATCATGCCGGGCGCCGCCTACCTCGACGCCGCGCTCAGCGCGACGGCCACCCGCCTCGGCGTCAAAAGGGTTGGCCTGGAGCAGGTTCGCTTCGTCGCCCCGCTGATCATGGCCGCGCCCGACGTGCCGCTGATGGCGTTGAGCATCGAGGAGTCCAGCGGGCGCTTCCTGATCAGATCGCGCAACGCGACGGGCACAGCCTGGACCGTGCACGCGTTCGGCCGCACGCTGACCGGCAGCCATTCCCCCACCAAGGCAACGGTTCCCACGATCGACGTCGGCGTCGACATCGATCCGGAGATGTTCTACACGGGCCTGTCCGCGGCGGGTCTCCAGTACGGCCCGTCGTTCCGGCGGGTCACCTCGATGCGGGTCGGCCTGGACACGGCGGTGGCGACCGTCGACGGCGCCATCGCCGCGGACTCGGGCCACCTCGCGCACCCGGCGGTGGTGGACGCGGCGATGCAGACCGCGGCGCTGCTGTTCGCCGACGAGCGGATCAACGAGGGCGTCATGGTGCCCGTCGGCGTCGCGGCGGTCCGCCTGCTCGCCCCGATCCCCGAGCAGGCGACGGTGGTCGCGCGCCGTGACCCCAAGGCGCGGCTGCGCGCCGACGTCGACATACTCGACGCCGAGCAAAACCTCGTGCTGCGGCTGACCGGACTCCAGATCGGCGCGCTCAAACCCGGCGACGACCCGCTCCACCGCATGGCCGACTTCTACTACCGCGAGACCATGCGGTGCGGCGACCCCATCGATCCGGCCGCGCTGCCCGACGCCGGGCCCGCCGCCACGCTGGTCGTCGCGCTCGGAAAGAGCTCTCGCGCAGAAGAATTGACGGCCGCCATTCCCGGAGCGCGGCAGTACGACGCCGACGGGCCCGAGCTGGAAGCGGAGCTGAACGAGCTGCTGCGGCACGCCGGGACGGCGGAGACCACCCGCTTGCACGTGTGCGTGGTGGCCGGCGCGAACGCCGACGACCTGGCGGCGCTGTGGACCCTCAAGCGAATCGCCGTGGTGATCCACGACTTCGCCAACCCGAAGACCGACGAGCAGACCCCGCAGACGGTGTTCGGCGACGGCTCCGTGCACGTCACCCTGATCACCGAGCGGGCATTCACGGTGCCGGACAGCACGATCGCGCCGGACTCGCACCAGTCCGCGCTCGCCGGCGCGCGGCGCGTCCTGTTGAACGAGCAGACACCGCTGCGGTGGCGCCTGATCGATGTGGCGCCCGACACCGCCATCGCCGATATCGTCACCGAACTCGCTGTGCCGGGCGCGTTCTCGTACGACAACGCCGACGAGGTGCTGCTGCGCGACGGTCAGCGCTGGACTCCCGTGGTGACCAAACCCCTCCCCGACCGCCTGGCCGTGCACGACACCGCCGAGCCGTTGACCGACCCGGAGGCCAACTTCGAGCTCGAGCTGCCCCGCACCCGCCTGCTGTCGGCGCTGGCGTGGCGCGAATGCCCGCGCCGCGCACCCGGTCACGGACAGGTCGAGGTCCGCATGCAGGTCATCGGGCTGAACTACAAGGATCCGCTCAAGGTCATCGGCCTGCTCGGCGAACGAGAGCTTGCGCCAACGTATTTCGGCACCGTGCCCGGCATGGAGGGCGTCGGCCGCGTGGTCCGGGTCGGGCCCGGGATCGAGGGCATCGCCGTCGGCGACCTGGTCGCGGTCGCCGCCAAGGGCATGATGCGCCGCTACGCCATCATCGATCGGCAGCTGGTCATCCCGCTGCCGCCCGACACCGACCCCGGATACTGCACCAGCGCCATCGCTTTCGCGACGGCCGAGTACGCACTGCTCGAACTGGCGCGCCTGGAGCCCGGCGAGACCGTGCTCATCCACGGCGCGGCGGGCGGCGTCGGCACGGCGGCCATCCAGGTCGCCAAGGCGCGCGGCGCGCGGATCATCGGCACGGCCAGCACCGACGAGCGGCGCGAGCACGTCCTGGCCCTCGGCGCGGACCACGCGGTGAACTCCCGCTCGCTCGACTTCGTCGACGACGTGCTCGCCCTGACCGGCGGCCTCGGCGCCGAGGTCGTGCTCAGCAGCGCCCCCGGCGAGATCCTGCGCCAGAACTTCAACGCCGTCGCCGAGTTCGGGCGCATCGTCGAGGTCGGCAAGGCCGACATCTACACCGGCGGCCTGCTGGAGCTGTCCAACTTCGACAAGAACGTCTGCTACTACTCGATGGATCTGGACCGCCTGGTCGCCATCCGGCCGGAGCGGCTGGCCAGCCTGCTGCAACGGGTGTACGAGAACGTGCTCGCGGGCGTCTACCGGCCGCTGCCGTACAAGATGTTCGAAACCCACGAGGTGGGAACGGCTTTCGAGGAGGTCATCCGCTCCAGCGGCCTGTCCAGGATCGCGCTGCGCATCGACGCGCCCGAGCCGCCGGTGCGGCCCTACCTGCCGGAGATCGAGATCCACGGCGACGCAAGCTATCTCGTCACCGGCGGCTTCGGCGGCTTCGGCATGGCGACCGGTCGCTGGCTGGTGCTGCGCGGCGCGCGCAGGCTGGTGCTGCTCGGCCGCGGCGGCGCGGCCACCGAGGAGGCCAGGCGCCAGCTCGCGGCCTGGCGCACCATCGGCGTCGAGGTGATCGAGGAACTGGTCGACGTGACCGACGCCGACGCCGTGGCCGACGTGGTGGCCAGGGCGCACAGCGCCGACCATCCCCTGCGCGGCATCTTCCACGCGGCGGGATCGGTGGCGGACAACCGGATCGAGCTCATGGAGCACGAGCAGCTGGCGAAGGTGTACCGCCCCAAGGTGCACGGCGCGCGGGCGCTGCACCGCGCCGTCACCGAGGCGGGCATCACGCTGGACATGTTCGTGCTGTATTCCTCGGGCGGCTCGATGTACGGCATCTACGGCCAGTACAACTACTGCGCGGCCAATGTCGCGGTCGAGGCGCTGGCCGAGGAGTGGGCCAGGGCGGGCGAGCGGGCACTGTGCGTCGGCTGGGGCCACCTGTCCGGCGCGACGGGCGGCATGGCCGCCGACGCGACGGCCACCAAATACCTCGACCTGGTGGGCTTCGGCCCCATCGACATGGCCGACGCCACCGCGTATCTGGAGCAGACGCTGCGGCTCGGCGACACCAGGGCGGCGATCATCCCGACCGACTGGGCCAAGCTCACCGGCACCTTCCCCCAGCTGGCCCGCACCGGCCGCACCATCGAGCTGGCCAAGGCCTCGGCCAAGGACACCTCCGAGCTGGCCCAGCTGCGCGCCGAACTGGTCGAGCTGGACGAGAACAAGCGCGGGCCGTTCATCGCCCGCAAGATGGCCGCGGAGCTCGCCGTCGTGATGGGCGTGCCGGTCGAGTCGATCGACCTGACGGTGCCGGTGCCCGAACTCGGGCTCGACTCGCTCATGGCCGTCGAGCTGGGCGCGCGGGTCACCAAGACCCTCGGCATCGACCTGATGTCGCTGCAGATGGGTCGCTCGTTCAGCCTGGAGCAGGCCGGGCCGAAGGTGGCCGAGCTCGTGCTGGCCGCCGAACCCGGTCGGCCACAACCGATCACCGAGCCGGCGGCGGTGGCGACGCCGTGATCGATCTGGGCCTGATCGACGAGTGGAATCCCGCGCCGGGCCGGATGGTGACGTGGGTGGCCGCGCCGGAATCGGTGGCCCGCGCCGCCGAGGCGCCGGTCCACCCCGCGCCGCCCTCGCATCAACAGGAGGAGTATCTGCGGCTGGCGAATCGGCACGCGGGGGCCGACTTCCGGTACTCGGGGCTGTGCCTGGTGACCGTCGAGCTACCCATGGGCGACCTCGACCGGGCGGCCATGACCCGCAGCATCAACGCGTTCCTGTTGCGCCACGACACCTTTCGGACGTGGTTCGCCATCGACCCCGACGGCGCGATCCGGCGGCACCTGGTGGACGCGGACGTGGTCGACTTCGTGCCGGTCGACTACGGCGAGATCGACGACGCGGAGGCCATCCGCGAGCACGTGCAGAAGACGACTCCCGGCCCGTTCCAATGGGATTGCTTCTCCTTCGGGGCGATCGAGCACGGCGAGTCCACCACGGTCTACCTCGCGGTGGATCATCTGCACACCGACGGACTCGGGCAGTACCTGTCCTGCTCGGACCTGGCCTACCTGTACGCGCGCGAAGCCTGGAACGTCGGCGACATGCTCGAACCCGCCGCCAGCTACCTCGGCTACTGCACGGCCGAGCGCGCGCACACCGCCGCCATGACGCTCACCTCCTCCGGGGTCCGCAAGTGGCTGGAGCTGATTCGCGGCAACGACGGCGAATTGCCCAGCTTCCCTCTGGAGCTGGGCAAGCGCAGCGACGGCTACAACCGCAGCGCGCACCGGACCATCACGCTGTTCGCCGAGGCGGACGCGCGCCGGTTCGAAAAGGCCTGCCGGGCGAGCGATGCCGAGTTCGTCGGCGGCATCTTCGCCGCGGCGGCGCTGGCCGAGGCCGAACTCACCGGCGGCGACTACTACTTCGGCATGACCCCCATCAGCACCCGCACCTCCGCCGCGGAGCGGGCCTCGGTGGGCTGGTACGTCGCCCTGGTCCCGGTGGCCTTCCCCATCGCGACCACCTCCTTCGCCCGTGCGGTCGCCGTCGCGCAGCGGGCCTACGAGAACGGTATCCGGTTGGCCCCCACGTCGTTTCATCGCGTGCTGGAGCTGCTGCCCGCGGACACCGATCTCGACGTGCGGCCGGGCTGGGCGACGCCGATGATCTCGTTCGTGGACGCGCGCGACTTCGCCGGGCACGAGTTCTTCGACCTGGTCCGCGGCGGCATCTACGCCAACCGGGCCGCCTCGGAGGAGGTCCTGGTGTGGATCAACCGGATGCCCTCGGAGACCACGCTGAGCGTCATCTACCCCGACACCCCGGTGGCCCACGACTCCGTCGACCGCTACATCCACGCGATGCGGTCGGTGTTCACCGCGGTGGCCGAGCAGTCGCGGTAGCGACGGCCCGGCCGCCGCGGGCTAGGCGACCAACTCCATCACGCCGCGCGGCGCGGAGCCGGGCTCGGTCGGAAAGTCGAAGCGCACCAACCGATGCGGCGGCTCCACGTCGAAGTGCGCGAAGGACGACGGGATGAAGCCGCCGATCATCTTGTCCAGCAACGAGTTCACGTGCGCGAACCCCGGCCGCAGGTGCACCGGCCAGGTGGCGGCCCGGCCCGCGGGCACGTCGACGACGGCCTGCTTCTGCACCCGCGCCGTCACCGGCCAGTGCACCGAGAAGGCCAGCCACAGGTCCAGGGGGATCTCGGTGCCCTCGGCGAAATCCAGGCCGCGCAGCAGCGTCAGCCCGCCGATGAACGGCATGACATTCGGCGGGAACGGCCCGACGCCGCTGCCGAACTGCAGGTGCGTCGTGTCGAGGAAGTGCGCCTCCTCGCGCGAGACCACGGTCTGCCGCGAGCGCGTCTCGGCCCGGTAGTCCGCGGCCCGCAGCCAGCCGTCGACCCGGCTGAAGCGCTGCTCGACCGTGATCGTCGGATCACCGTCGGCCGCACGGACTTCCACGGTCGAGTAGTAGTCGTGTGCCGCACGGGTCACCACGCTGGTCACCTCGAACGCGGGCGGCTCGTCCGCGACGCCGACGAGGTAGACGGACTTCTCGCCGTCGGGAATCACGGGATCGCGGAACGCGGTGCGCACATTTCCTCCTGCCGGCCGGATGGTGGAGTTTCATTCAAATCGCTCGTGGTGCGCGCGCACGAGCGAAATTGCCGTTTCTGCGACTAATCACAAATATCGTCGCCGGAAAACTGGTGCCGCACAGATCGATGCCCTTTTCTCACCCGCCGAGCGCGGCGCGGAACAGCGGCCAGGAGTTGTGCAGGTCCTGCTGCCAATACCCCCAGGAATGCGTGCCGGTGGGCCGCTCGTCGACGGTCGCGGGAATGTTTAGTTCGCGCAGCCGTTCCCGCAGCTGCGCGGTGCAGGCCGCGGTGATGCCGTCGAGCATGCCGCCGACCGTCAGCTGGTCGAGCAGCTTCAGCGGATTCGCGTTGATGCCCGGCCCGTCCAGGGTGTCGAGCGGCCCGGCCTGACCGGTGCCGGTGGAGACGTAGACGGTGGTGTCGCGCAGCTCGGCTACGTGCAGATACGGGTCGTTGGCCGCCCAGGCCGGATCGTCGAGGGGGCCCCAGAGATTGCGCGGGTCGCCGCGCTGCCCGACCACCATGGCCGCGACGATCGCCTGCCCGAGCGGGTCGCTGGTGCGCACGCAGCCGCTGTAGGAGCCGATGGCCCGGAAGCGTCCCGGCGCGGCGAGGGCGAGGCGGAATACCGCCGAACTCGCCATCGACGGGCCCGCGATCGCATTCGCGCCGGTGCCGTGAAAAGCGGAGTCGATGATCGCGGGCAATTCCGCGGTGAGAAACGTGCCCCACCGCTGCCTGCCGAGCACCGGATCGTCGGCGCGCCAATCCGCGAACAGCGTGCCCCCGCCGCCGACCGGCATCACCACCGTGACCTGTTGATCGGCGAAGAATCGCGCCGCGTCGGTCTTGGTGAGCCAATTGCCGCCGTCGCTCCATTTCCCGGTCTCGGTGCCGCCGTCGATCCCGTTGAGCAGATACAGGACCGGCGCGGGCCGCGAATCATCGGCCGCCGGAAGCACTTCGACGGCGATCGGCCGCCCCATCGCGGCCGAGTACACCGTCAGCTCCAGCACCCGGCCGGGCCCCTGCACCGCGTCGACCAGCCGCGAGCCGTTGGGCGACTCGCGCGCGGCGGCCGAGGCGCGCGCCGCGATCGGCGCGTCCGGCTCCGCGAAAGCCACACCGCCCGAACACAACAGCAGCACGGCGCAGGCGAGCACGGCCGCGCGCACGCCGCGCCGGGGCGCGAGTCCGTCCCCGATGCGCATCGCCAACCTCCGAACGGCTCCAGGAATATCCGGCCTCGACCGTAGACGGCGACCGCCGCACCGGTCCGGAATCCGTTGCGCGTTGGGTGGATTCACATGCGTATCCGGTCGGTCGTTGGGCAGCGCCCAATCTCGGGAGTGAATGGTGAGCAACTGCCCGATCGCGACTCATACTGGGGTCGAACGCAGGTTGCCGGTTCGCTGACGCATCGGCCACACGGGTGACCCGCGAATCGAGGGGCACCCGCCGGCCCCGAGTTCGAACCGGCCGACGAGAAGTGCATGAGTTGGTTACCGACGTCATCGATGTGAACGCGGAATTCGCGGTCGCCCGTAAAGCGCTGTGGGATCTGCTGCTCGAACCGCAGACCTACCCGCGGTTGTTCGCCGGGATCGGCGCCTGTGAGCTGATCGACACCGGCCCGGACAGCCGAATCGCCAACGTGCGCATCGGCACCGCCGAGTCCGGCATCCGCACCCATCAGCTGCTGCTCACCGTGCGGCGCTGGTACGAGAGCCTGGAGTTGCAGTGCCCGGGCACCGGCAGCTTCGTGTCCATCCGCCTGCGCGGGGACGAGGAGCGCACCAAGATCGTCGTGACGGTGTTCGCGGCAGGCCGCCTGCACCCCGCGATCGCCGAACAGTCCAACGCCGTCGTGGTGGCGTGGGTGAACAAGGGGCTGCGGCGGGCGCTCGACGTCATCCGCGGCGCGCGGACCTCGACGGTGGTCAACGCCGAGAACTCCCCACTGCGGCGTCAGGTGAGCGTGGCCAAGCAGATGGTCACCGTCGGAGTCGGGCGCACGGCCAACCTCGCCACCGGGGTCAAACAGGTGCGCTCCCTGACGAAGTGGGGCTTCAACCTGGCCGGCGGGTACGCCGCCGCGGCGGCCCACGCCCCGGACCGGATCGCCGTGATCGACGACCACGGCACCCGCACCTTCGCCGAGATGCACACGCGCACCAGCGCACTGGCGGGTGCGATGGCGCGCCTGGACCTCGGCTTCGGCGACACCATCGGGCTGCTCGCCCGCAACCACGCCGGCATGGTCGAATGCATGGTCGCCGCGGGCAAACTCGGCGTCGACGTGGCGCTGCTGAACGTCGGGCTGTCCGGGCGCCAGATCGAGGACATCGTGCAAAGGCACCGGCTCGCGGCGCTTTTCGTGGACGGCGACCTCGAGCAGCTCGTGCGCTACCTGCACGCCGACCTGCACCGGTTCAACACCGACGGCCACCCGCCCGCGCCGCACCGGTCCACCATCGACGACCTGATCGCGCAGGGGCACACGGAGTTTCACCGGCCGAGCCGGGCGGGCAGGCTGATCGTGCTGACCTCCGGCACCAGCGGCACCCCGAAGGGCGCGCGCCGCCCGCAGCCCAAGGGCTTCGCCACCATCGCCGCGCTGCTCTCGCGCATCCCGCTGCCGATGGAGCAGCCGATGCTCATTCCGGCCCCGCTGTTCCACACGTGGGGGCTGGCCGGGCTGCAGATCAGCACGCCGCTGCGCGCGACGGTGGTGCTGCCCGGCCGGTTCGACGCCGAGGACTGTCTGCGGCTCGTCGCCGAGCACCGGGTCGCCAGCATGATCGTCGTGCCGACCATGGTGAACCGGATCCTCGATCTGCCCGCCGCGGTGCGCGCCCGCTACGACACCTCCAGTCTGCGCGCGGTGGTCAGCTGCGGCGCGCCGCTGGCCGGCGCGACCGTGCTGCGGTTCATGGACGCCTACGGCGACATCCTCTACAACGTCTACGGCTCGACCGAGGTCTCCTGGGCCACCATCGCCACCCCGGAGGACCTGCGCACCGCGCCGACCACCGCGGGCAGGCCGCCGCTGGGCACCAGGGTCGCGGTGCTCGGACCCGACCAGCGGCCGGTACCGGTCGGCGTGACCGGGCACATCTTCGTCGGCAACCACATGCTCTTCGACGGGTACGTGAACTCCGCGCCGCCCGCGGAGGCCGACGGCATGCTCGACACGGGCGACCTCGGCTACCTCGACGTGGCGGGGCGGCTGTTCGTCGCGGGCCGCGACGACGAGATGATCATCTCCGGCGGCGAGAACGTCTTCCCCCGCCCGGTCGAGGAGGCGCTCGCGCACCTGCCGCAGGTCAGCGAGGTCGCCGTGGTCGGCGTGCCGGACCAGGAGTTCGGCCAGCGCCTGGCCGCGTTCGTGGTGAAACGCGAAGGGGCGGGCCTGGATTCGGACATGATCCGCGCCTACATCCGGCATCGGCTGAGCCGTTTCTCCGTGCCGCGCGACGTCACGTTCCTGCCGTCGCTGCCGCGCGGGGAGACCGGCAAGATCATCAAGCAGGTGCTCACCGGACCCCAGGCCGGCGAGGCCGCGCTGCCGCCCTCGCTGGGCGGTCCGCACTTGTTCACGTGAGCCGCTTCACCTGAGCCGCTTCGCCGGGTCCGGCAGGGCGAGCGTCGGCAGCGCCATGGCCACGGCGCCGACCGCGATGGCCGAGAGCATCAGCACGCTGCCGCCCAAGGTGTGCGCGCGGAAGAACACCACGCTCAGCAGGGCGAGCCCGACCGCGTTGCCGATCTGCTCGATGGTGGGCAGTTGACCCGACGCCTCGGCCATCTGACGTTCCTTCAGGCCGGACAGCATGAGCGGCTGGAGCTGCACGCCGAACAGGCCCACGCCGAGGCCCGCGAGGAAGACCGGGCCGAGGGCGAGCAAGAGATTCACCTGTCCGTTCGTCACCCACAGGTACCCGGCCCCCAGCGCGACGCAGCCGCCGTACACCGCGATGCCGAGCGCGAGAACCTTGACGCCCCAGCGCTTCACCAGAAACGGCGAGGCGAGCGCGCCCGCGCCCGCGCCGAGTGCGAACGGCGTCATCGCCATCCCGGTGCGCAGCGGCGAGAACCGCAGTTCGTCCTGCAGCGTGATCGACACGGTGAACACGAACGCGGTGAACAGGCCGAAAAAGCTTGCCACCAGCCAGGATCCGATGGCGAAGCCGCGATCGGCGAACAGGTCCAGGCGCACCAGCGGGCTGCCGCCGCGCCGGGTCAGCCTGCGCTCGTAGGCGACGAACGCCGCGCCGAGCACGAGCGCCGCCGCGATCACCCCGAAAGGCCCGGCCCGCCAACTGTTCTGCTGGATGTCGGCGAGCGCGGCCAGCAGCGCGAACAGGCTCACCGTGGACAGCGCCACCCCGCCCAGGTCCAGCCGGTCGCGCTCCGGCGGTTTGCCCAGGCGCAGGTAGCGGAAGCCGAGGGCGAAGGCGAGCAGGCCGATCGGCAGGTTCATCAGGAACACCGAATGCCAACCGAGCCCGGCGATGTCGGCCGTGACGAGGCCGCCGCCGACGATCGGGCCGAGCATGCCCGCGAAACCCGCGGTGGCGCCGTACAGCGCGAACACCTGCTGGTGCAGGTGCGGCGGGAAGCTCGCGATGAGGATGGCGATGGTCTGCGCGGCCATCCCCGCGCCCGCCGCCCCCTGGAAGATCCGCGCGAACACCAACTCCGTTGCGCTGCTGGACATCCCGCACCACACCGACAGCGCGGTGAACGCGACCACCGACACCAGGAACACCACGCGGCGGCCGAAGATCGCGCCGATCCTGGCGGCGGTGAGCAGGGTGCAGGCGAAGGCCAGCGAGTAGCCCGACACCACGAGCAGCTGCTGCGACGGCGAGGCCGCCAGGTCCGCGGTGAGATTCGGCAGCGCGGTGTTGACGATGGTCACGTCGATCATCTGCATGAACACCGCGATGAGGCAGCCGGTGAACGCCAGCCAGGGGCCGAGCCCGCCCTCACGCGTCTCCTGGACGGTGTCGAAGGCGCTCATCGGGTCAGCGCCGCGCTGAAGACCGGCCAGGAGTTGTGCAGGTCCTGCTGCCAATAGCCCCACGAGTGGGTGCCGGTCGTCCGCAGGTCGACGGTGGCCGGAATGTTCAACTCGCGCAACCGATCCTGTAATTGTCGCGTACACACGTTGGCGATGGCCTCCAGTGGGGCGCCGAACAGTAGTTGGTAGGTCAGCTGCACCAGATCGCCGCGGACGCCGTCGACGGTGTCGAACGCCCCCGGCTGCCCGTTGCCGCTGGCCACGTATATGGCTGTGCCGCGCAGTTGCTCGGCGTGCAGATACGGATCGTTGGCGGCCCACGCCGGGTCGCTCGGCGGGCCCCACATATTCACCGGATTGCCCTGCTGGCTGGTGACGACGGCGTTGACCACGGCCTGCCCGCGCAGGTCGCTGGTGCGCACGCAGCCGCTGTAGGAGCCGATCGCGCGGTAGACGCCGGGCGCGCTCAACGCGAGCTGGAATACCGCGGTGCCCGCCATGGAGATTCCGGCGATGGCGTTCGCGCCGGTCGTGTGCAGCGTGGCGTCGACGATGGGCGGCAGTTCGCGGGTGAGGAAGCTGGCCCACCGCTGCTTGCCCAGGGCCGGGTCGTCGGCGCGCCAGTCGGTGAAGTAGCTGCCCTCGCCGCCGAACGGGATGACCACGTTCACCTGTTTATCGGCGAAGAACGCCGCGGCATCGGTCGCGTCCGCCCAGTTGCGGTCGACGCCGCCGTCGGCGCCGTTGAGGAGGTAGAGCGTCGGCGCTGGGGTCGAATCATCGGGCGCGCGAAGCACTTTCACCAGCACCGGCCTGCCCATCAGCGCCGAGTAGACCGTCATCTCGGTCCACGTCCGGCCCTCGACGGAGCTCACCACGTGCGAGCCGTCCGGCGCCGACACCGCCGTCGGCTCGGCCCGCGCGACCCCCGTCAGCACCGCGCCGACCAGAACCGCCACCCCCAGCCGTGCGGCCGAAACCGCCGCCCCCCGAACAATGCGACCACCCACACGGCACCTCCGACCACGTCGTGCCCTCCGATGTGCGCAGACGCTAACCCTCCCCCAGCACCCCCAACCACTCATCCCGCATTCCTTGGGACACCTGACCGATCGGGCCGCGCGTCACCTGGTGCCGGTCACAATGCCGGGGCGCCCTGTCGATCCGGCGGTCCCGAGATCCCCTCGGACAGCTCAGCTTCGGTCTCGCAGACCGTCGCGCAGTAGGTCGAACGCGAGCTCGGTCGCCCGGACCGCCTCCGGGTAGCGGTCGTCCGCGGACTGGCCTTCGGCGAGGCAGGTGTGGTTCATCCGGGCCAGTTCGTCCTGCACGACGATCACCTGTGCCGCGGTGAGCCGCGCGGTCAGCGCATCGAAACCGTTCTCCCGCAACGCATCGGCCAGCGTGTCCTTCCCACGCGCGGAATAGCGCATCAGTCGCGCCGCGAGAGCCTCTGTGCCCCTGACCAATCGGAGGAAGGCCAGGATCTCCGGGTCGTCGTTCAGACCGGTGTTGGGGTCGCGCCTGCTGAGCGCCGCGAGCCGTGCCTCGCGCAGCGCGTCGAGCGGCGGCTGATCGGTGCGTCGGTTCCGAACCGTGCGGGCGGGCTCGTCCTCGTGATCGGCGAACCGTTGCAGGACAAGGTCTTCCTTCGTCGGGAAGTACGCGAACAGCGTGCGGCGGGAGACCTCCGCCGCGCGGGCGATATCGGTGATCGAGACCCGATCGAACCCCGACTCGAGGAACATGCGAATGGCCGTCTCCGCGATCGTCTCGCGCAGGCGCACCTTCTTGCGTTCTCGCAATCCCACCGGTTCGGACATATCGACACTCTAGCGCATTGGTATATCGAGTGTATTGTTGCACTCAGTCTACTTTTGGAGGATGAGGATGATGCGAGTCGACGTGATCGTGGTCGGCGCGGGGCCGACGGGCCTGATGCTGGCCAACGAGCTCACCCTGGCCGGGGTGTCCGTAGCGGTGCTGGAGAAGCAGCACACGCGCAGTACGCAGTCGCGGGCGGGCGCGCTGCAGCCACGCACCGCGGAGGTATTGGACTTGCGCGGGCTGCTGGATCCGCTGCTCGACCACGCGCTGCCCCGGGGCGAGTTCGGCGGGCATTTCGCCGGTCTCCCAGTCGAATTGGACTGCCGGACGTGGCAGACCCGGCACCCGTACCCGGTCGCCGTCCCCCAGGCCCGGCTGGAGGCGTTCCTCGAGCAGCGCCTGGTCGAGCGTGGCGTGCCGGTGCGGCGCGGGTTCGAGGTGACGGCCGTCGACCAGGACGCCGAGGGCGTGACGGTCGGCGACGTGCGCGGCGACTATCTGGTCGCCTGCGACGGCGGGCACAGCACGGTCCGCAAGCTGCTCGGCGTCCCGTTCCCCGGCACCGCGGGCACGATGTCGTCACTGGTCGCCGACCTCACCCTGGCCGGCCGGTCCGCCGCGGTGCCGACCGCGTCGCAGCATTTCAGCCGGCACATCAGCGCCGCCGATGGATACTTCGCCATCCTGCACCCGCTCGAAGGGGATCTGTATCGGTTCATCCTCGGCGATCTCTCGACGGACCGCCCCGATCGCGAAGATCCCGTCACGGCCGAGGAGGTGGACAAGGCACTGCGGGCGGTGTACGGACCCGAGACGACCCTGGGCGAGCTGCGCGAAGCCTCCCGGTTCGGCAACGCCGCCCGCCAGGTCGAGCGCTACCGGGAGAACCGGGTGTTCTTCGCGGGCGACGCGGCGCACATCCACCTGCCGATCGGCGGCCAGGGCGTGAACCTCGGCATCCAGGACGCCGTGAATCTCGGGTGGAAGCTCGCCGCGACGGTGCGCGGCTGGGCGCCCGAGGGTCTGCTCGACAGCTATCACACCGAGCGTCACCCCGTGGCCGCGCGGGTCCTGCGCACCATTCGCGCGCAGAGCCTGATCCTGAACCCCACTCAGGACGAGGATCTCGCGACGGTCCGCGACCTCTTCATCGACCTGCTCCGGCTACCGGACACCAACCACTACATCTCCGGCCTGATGTCGGGCCTAGACCTCCGATACCCCGGCCTCGGCCCGCGCATGCTCGACCTCGATCTGACCACCGCCGACGGCCCGACCCGGGTCAGCGACCTGATGCACGGCGGCCGCGCCCTGCTGCTCTCGCTCGACGACACACCGAGGTCGATCGAGCACTGGTCCGATCGGGTCGACCACGTCTCCGCCAAGTCCGACGGCGACGCCACCACCGTCCTGATCCGACCCGACGGCTACATCGCCTGGTCCGCCACCGACGACGAGCCACTGGAGGCCGCGCTCACCCGATGGTTCGGCTGAGCGGCCTCAGCCGTGGAGCGGGAAGTTGGCCCGGATGACACCGTGCGGGTCGCGCGCCTGCTTGATCTCCTTCAACCTGCCCAGTGTTTCGCGGTCGAAGGCCGCGGCGGCCGACTCGCCGGGGGCTAGGAAGGTGTAGGGCTTGGCTCCGGTGACGTGCGGGCCGAGGGCGTCGACGATCTCGCCGAACCTGGTGCGCACCGCGTCGGCCGGGCTCGGCAGGCCGAGCAGGTAGAGCGCGTAAGGCTCGAGCACCGGCCCCCGCGCGCCGCCGTCCGGAAGTGCTTGGGCGAGTGCGCCGCCGAGGCCGCGTAGCTGGATATTGAGCAGCGGTGCGGTCGGCGCGTCGATGAGCGTCTTCACCACCGCGTCGCCGAGATCGGTGAGCAGTTCGCCGCGCGAGAGCGACGGGCTCGGGTCCGTCGGCTCCGCGGTGATCCTGCCGATCTGCGCCGGGGTCAGCACGCCCCTGGTATCGGCGAGGACGCCGTCGAGGCGGTCGAGGCGACTCGTCAGCGCCCGCCCCTCGGCGGGATCGCCGAGGTAGGCGAGGTCGATCGCGACGGTCGGCGCCGCGCCGGGAATCTGGTAGCGCTGCAACCAGATCGACAGTTCGGCGGGCGCGTCGGCGGTGAGTTCGGCGAACAGCTCGAACGCCGCGCGGGTGCGCTCGCCGGACCACATGACCCGCCCGCCGTACAGCCGGGGCAGCGGGAACAGGTCGAACTCGAGCTCGGTGACGATCGCGAAATCGCCACCGCCGCCGCGCAGCGCCCAGAACAGCTCCGGATCGGACTCGGCGGTGACCCGTCCGCGCCGGCCCGCCGCGTCGACGATCTCGAAGGCGCGCACCGCATTCGCGGCCCAGCCGTATTTGCGTGCGAACCAGCCGAATCCGCCGCCGAGGGTGTATCCGGTCACGCCGACCACCGGGTTGCTACCGGCTAGCCCGGTGAGTCCGTGCGCGGCGGCCGCGGACTGCACGGCACCCCACTGCACACCGGCGCCGACCCGGGCCACCCGGCGGTCGGCGGCTATCTCGACGTGGTCGAGCGCGCCGGTGCGCACGAGGATCGCGTCCTCGATATCCCCGGTCGCGCCGTGACCCGTCGGCTGGGTCACCACCCGGCGGCCCGCACCGGCCGCGTACCGCAGCACGGCCGCCACGTCCACCGCGTCGGCGACCTCGACGACGGCCGAAACAGTCTGCGCCACAGCCACATTCCACGGCCGCGCCGCCTGCTCGAATCCTACGTCGGCGGGCAGTAGGACCGTGCCGCGGACCTGCGCGCGTAGCTCTTCCATACCCATTCGTCTGCCCTCACTCGTTATTGTCTGCGTGGTTGCTCTGTAGACGACGCAGGCCCGGCGAGTGTGACAAGACCTATCGGGTGCGGTCGACGGCGACGGCGTTGTACGGCGTGGTCGGCTCGGGCGGGGTGTCGAAGCGGGCGTTCGGGAGGTAGAGCCGGTCGCCGAAGGCGGCGAGCGTGGTGGGAACATCGAAGCGCGGGTCGGTGATTCGGCGTTCGACGGTGCCCGTCGCGCCGTCGGGCGACAGCGCGATCACCGCGATCGCATTGCTGCGGTTCTCGACGGCATACAGCGTGCGGCCGTCCAACAGCAGTCCGTCGCCGTCGGGCAGCGTCTCGGGGCCGAGGTCGATCCGGCGGGTCGCGCCCGTCGCCGGGTCGACGCGGAACAGCAGGCCGGTCACCGACTGCACGACGATCAGGGCGCTGCCGTCGGGTGTGCGCACGATGCCATTGGCGTTGAATTCGCCTGGGACATAAGCGATGTCACCCGTCAGCGGGATTCGCCGCACCTCCTCCGGCCTGGGCAGCGCCCCGTCCGGTCCGAGGGGCAGGTGGTAGAGCACCGGCGCGCGCGAGTCGGTGATCCACGCGCCCGTCGGCGTGAGCACGATGTCGTTGACGAACGTGTCCTGCTGCGTGGCGACCGGGTACGTGGCCAGTGTCGCGCCGGTTCCGGCGTCCACGACCCGGACGTCGCCGCCGGTGCCACCCGCGACGAACAATCGGCCGAGATGATCGAGCTGAAGTCCCAGGGCGGGCGTGCCGGGGCCTCGGCTGAAGACACCCCCCTGCCCGGTGACGAGATCGGCGCGATAGATCGAGCCATCCGCCATCGAACCGAGATAGGCCACCGGCAGCGTCCCGATCGCGATGCCCTCCGGCCGGAAACCCGCGGGCAGGGCGATCGTGGCGGGAAACACCGGACCGTCCGCCCGGACCGCGGGCGCGAGCGCGGCGGCGGCGAGGCCGGCGAGCGCGGCCGCGACACCGAGCCTTCGCTTCATCGAAGAGCGCTGTGCTGCTGAAGATTTCACGCTCGCAGTCTCACCCGGCGCGGATCAATCGGTCCAACACATGTTTGTCATCAGATCAATCACGATTCAAGATTGATCGATGGAGCTCCACCAGATGCGCTATGTCCTCGCCGTCGCCGAGACCAACAGCTTCACCA
>NZ_BAGH01000212.1 GCF_000308715.1 Nocardia tenerifensis NBRC 101015 | reverse complement strand
CCAGTTGCACAATGCTTTCCGTGCTCGGCCCGTGCAGGTTGACGGCCAGTTGCGGCCCCGGCGCGTCCCAGCGCAGGCCGCCCAGTTCGGCGGTGGGCACCATGGTGTCCACCGAGGCGATCAGATCGACGATCGGCTTCAGCCGCTGCGGCGCGGCGAGCACGATACGGTCGTGTGGCCTGGCGCGGCGTAGCGCGCGAAGCGCCGGGACCCCGGTCAGTAGACCGCCAAGGCCCCGCGCGTGCAGCACGAGTACAACCGCCACCCTCTTCTCCTAGCCACCCGAGACTCACGATTCCCGACCCACCCGCCTCCACCCCATGGGCGTACACGACGAGAGTCACTCAGTGATGACTACCCGAGCGAAACCGGCGATAAACCACGCTGGTGATCGCCGCGTGTGCGTCCGCGCACTAACCTCATGACATGACCTCCCGGCTCAACCCGTACCTCAGTTTCGGCGACACGGCCCGCGCAGCTCTGGAGTTCTACCGCGACGTGTTCGGCGGCACCCTGACCATCAGCACCTTCAGCGAGTTCAGCGACCGGGACGCGCCCGGCGCCGACCTCGTCATGCACGGCGTGCTGGAGACCCCGAGCGGCTTCACCCTGATGGCCGCGGACACCCCACCGGGCATGGAATACAAACCGGGAAGCAGCATTTCGATCAGTCTCAGCGGTGAGGACGCAGCCGAGCTGCACGGCTACTGGGACAGGTTGTCCGAGGCGGGCACGGTGTCGGTGCCGCTGGAGAAGCAGATGTGGGGCGACGAGTTCGGCCTGTGCCAGGACCGGTTCGGCGTCTCGTGGATGGTCAATGTCGTGGTTCCGTCGCAGGCGAACCCGGGCGGGTCGAACGGCGACGGACCGGTCGGTCGACCCGCGATTCCCGAGTAAGCCCACTGGACTTGCGAGTCGCGTGGGCAAATGTCCAGGAAACGCCCCGGAGTGGGCATAACATCAGGCTATGACGACAAACAGCGTGCTCGAGGGTCCTTTGCAGTCTCTTGCCCGCAGTGCGTGGCAAACCGTTCTGGTCACCGGCTTGCTCTCGGTGGTCCTCGGCGTGATCATTCTCGTCTGGCCCGATGTGACGCTCGTGGCCGCGGGCGTCCTGTTCGGTATCTACCTGGTGGTCAGCGGGTTTCTCCAGTTGCTCGCCGCGTTCGGCGCGCCGGCCAGCACCGGGATGCGGGTGCTGGCGTTCATCAGCGGCGTGCTGTCCATCGCCATCGGCGTCTTCTGCTTCCGGGACGAGCTGATTTCGATTCTGCTGCTTGCCATCTGGATCGGCATCGGCTGGCTCTTCCGCGGGGTCTCCGCCGTGGTGATCGGGCTGTCCGAGCCCGAAGCGCCCGGCCGGTGGCTGGCCGTGTTCTTCGGCGTGCTGACGGTGATCGCGGGCATCGTGCTGATCGCCTGGCCGTTGACGTCGGTGGCCACCCTGGCGATCGTGGTCGGCGTGTGGTTGATCGTGCTCGGGATCATGGAGATCATCGTGGCGTTCGGGGTGCGCAAGGACGCCAAGGCGATGCGCGGAGTGGCAACCGGCGCGCACGCCCGCATCTGACGGAGTGGGTCGGCTCGCGGCCGCCGCGCCGGTGCCGGCACGGCGGCCGCCGCATGTCCGCCGCTCGCCTCAGGCCCTTTGCTCGCTCATGATTCGAACAGCGACTGCCCCAGATAACCGCCCGGCGACGGCACGCCCGGCGGGATGACGAACACCGCCGAACCCACCGGGGTGGTCCACACGTTGAGGGCGTCGAACTCCGCGAGTCGCCGTTGGACCGGCAGGAACTGGGCGTCCACGTCGCGCTGGTAGGCGGCGAAGAGCAAGCCCGAGTTCGAGATTCGGCCCGGTGCCGGGGCGTCGTCGTAGTTGTAGCCCCGACGCAGGAACCGCTCGCCCTCGTGCGTGTGGTGCGCGCGGGCGATGTGCGAGGACGGCGGGATGACCGGGATGCCGTTCGCGTCGACGGCCGCGAAATCCGGTTCGTCGAACTCGCCGGAGCCCGTGAGCGGTGCGCCGTCGGCGATCCTGCGGCCGACGGTGAGTTCCCTTCCCTCCTGGTCGATCTCGTCCCACGTGTCCAGTGTCATCGCGATACGCCGCAGGACGCACGAGGTTCCGCCGGCGAGCCAGGGCTGTGCGGCGCCGTCGTCCCACACCAGGCGGTCGAAATCGGTGCCGGGGGCGATGTTCACCGTGCCGTCCACCTGACCCATCAGATTGCGTGGGGTGCGGCCCGGCTCGGCGTTGCGGAATCCGCGCTGCACCCAGCGCACGCTCACCAGCGAGGAGACACTGCGGGAGAGCACCCGTACCGCGTGCGACACCGTGGTCGCCTCGTCCGCGCACACCTGCACCAGCAGATCGCCGTCGCTCCAAGCGGATTCGAGCCGATCGATGTCGAACGGAGGCAGCGGGCGAAGCCAGGACGGGCGATGGTGTTCGAGTCCCGCGACGGTGAAGACCGCGGGGCCGAGGCCGACGGTGACGGTGAGCCGGGAAGGGCGTTGGGCCAGTTCCGGTTCCGTGTCGGCCAAGGCCGGGCGACCCTGGGTGAGGCGCGCGGCGTCGCCGGTCCAGATCTTCAAGACGCCGATGAGATCGTCCCGGTGTGTGCCCGGCTTCAGGTCGAAAGCGACGAACGCCGCATGGGACTGCGGGTCCGTCGCTACGCCGGATTGATGTGTGCCGTAGAAGGGTTCGATCGCCGAGGTCGGCGGTGGCTCGTCGCGGGTGGTGAGTGCTCTTGCGCCCCAACCGATGCCCGCCGCGCCCGCCGCGACGGCACCGCCGCCGAGCAGGCGCCGGCGGTTCAGGCGTCGTCGGGGCGGCGGGTCGGCCGCCGCGAACGGGCTGGCGTCCGCCGCCGGGCCGGTCTCAGCCACCGTGGGCCGGTGTCTGCGCACCGCTCGCGTGATCGGGGGCGTAGTTCTCCTGGTTGCCGGAGAAGTCGCGGACCTGCGCGGTGAAGGTCGTCGTGGAGCCGTCGTCGAAGGTGAGGGTGACCGGGGTTTCGGCGCCCGTGCGCAGCGGGCCGGTGAGGCCCATGAACATGATGTGATCCCCGCCCGGCCGCAGCTCCGTCTTGCCGTGCGCCGGGATCACGAACCCGCCCGCCTTCGGCCGCATCGTCTTGGCCCCGCCCGCATCCGCGACCACCTCGTGCAACTCCACCCTGCCCGACGCGGGACTCGACGCCGAAACCACCGTCCGCGCCGTGTCACCCGAGTTGTCCAACACCCCGAACGCCGCCGACATCCCGCTGTCCGCCGCCTTCACCCACTGATCCTTGATCGTCACCGAATCCGCCGCGCGAGCCTCGGCCTTGTCGTTGGACGAGCAGGCGACAAGGAGCAGGGGAACAGCGAGAGCCGCTGCGGCAGCGCGGAGTACACGGGGCGCGCCGAGGGTGCGTGCGGAACTGCTTGTGAGAGTGCGCATGAAGTTCTCCAATCGAGGGAAATATGTTGTCTCGCTGCGAGCTACCGCAGTGAGGTCGTAAGCGACAGGCTCTCGGCCCAGCTGCTGCCGCCGAGCCGCCTATATCAATTGCCTTGCTGGACGGGGCATCCCAGCCGAACGCGAGGACCGCCCGCCCACGCGCCCGATACCGCCAACCGTCCACGGCACCCATGGACTCGCCAACGGACCAGCCGACCCGGCCTGACTTCAGTCGCATCGATCCGTCGACAACCACCGACGCGGCCTACCATCGTCCGAGCTGTCGAGCTGTCGAGCTGTCGAGCTGTCGAGCTGTCGAGCTGTCGAGCTGTCGAGCTGTCGAGCTGTCGAGCTGTCGAGCTGTCGAGCTGTCGAGCTGTCGAGCTGTCGAGCTG
>NZ_BAGH01000213.1 GCF_000308715.1 Nocardia tenerifensis NBRC 101015 | reverse complement strand
GGACGGCATGTACGCCGCCCGCCTCGGCGCGGAGCGCGCCGCCGCGCTGAATCCCTTCGCCGCCATGGCCGCCGCGGGCATCTCACTGGCCATCGGGTCGGACGCGCCGGTCACCCCGCTCGATCCGTGGTCGGCCGTGCGCGCCGCGGCCAACCATCGCACGCCGGGCCACTCGCTCTCGCCGCGGGCCGCTTTCGCCGCCGCGACCAGGGGCGCGTGGCGGGCCGGCGGGGTGCGCGACGGTATCGCGGGCACCCTGGTCCCCGGCGCGCCCGCCTCCTACGCGGTGTGGGACGCCGATCAGCTCGTCGTCGCGGCCGCCGCCGACACCGTGCAGCGGTGGTCCACCGACCCGAGGTCGCGCGTGCCCGGATTGCCGCCGCTGACACCGGATTCGGAGCTGCCCCGGTGCCTGCGCACCGTGCATCGCGGAGTGGTCATCCATGAGGCGTGAACGTCCCGGCTCGCAGGCGGCGAGGCCGATCGGGGCGTTGATGGAGAAGACTCACTTCGGAAGGGCGATCGGCCGTGCGTGATCGACTGTCCGCGTTGATCGCTCGATACCCGGTGCTGTGGCGCTCGGTGGCCGCGATCGTGGCCGGGCTGCTGCTGTTCGGGAGTTTTCCGCCGCGGCCGTGGTGGTTCCTTGCGCCGCTGGGCATTACGGTGCTCACGCTCGTCGTGCGCGGGAGCGGGCGGCTGCGCGGCGGGTTCGGGTACGGATTCCTCGCGGGGCTCGCGTTCTTCGTTCCGCTGCTGCCGTGGACCGGCATCTACGTCGGACCGCTGCCGTGGCTGGCGCTTTCGGCGGTGTGCGCGGTGTACATCGGGCTGTTCGGCCTGGTGGCGCGGCTGGTGGGGCGCCTGCCCGGCTGGCCGCTGTGGGTCGCGCTGGCGTGGGTGACCGCGGAGTGGGCGAGGTCCAGTTTTCCGTTCGGCGGATTCCCTTGGGGCCGCTTGGCCTTCGGACAGGCCGACGGATGGTTCCTCCCACTGGCCTCGCTCGGCGGTGCGCCGCTGGTCAGCCTCGCGGTGGCGCTCACCGGAACCGGCGCGGCCGCTCTGGTTCTGGCCGTGCGATCGATGCGGGCGGGGCAATCCACTACTAGCTCAGACGATTTGGACCGTGCTCGGCGGGCGTCGAGCCATGACCAAACCGACCACGGCGCGGATGATGTTCGCCAGGAGTCGAACGGAGAGCTGATTGGCCCTGCGACACAAGCAATCTCCGCTGAGCGCGCGGATTTCGCCGGACGCGCAGACTCTGGCTCGGCCGGACGCACAGATTCCGCAGAGCACGCGGACTTCGCTGCGCGCGTAGTCCCCGCCCAGCGCATAGTCCCCGCCGCGCGCACGGACTCCGCCGGGCGCACAGATCCCCCCGGGCGTGCGGATCTCGCCGGGCGCGCGGACTCCGCCGGGCGCGCGAATCTCGCCGAGCGCCCGGACTCCGCTGAGCGCGCAGGTTCTGCTGAGCGCGCAGGTTCTGCTGAGCGCGCAGGTTCCGCTGAGCGCGCGGGTCGGCGGCGCGTGCAGGCGGGAAGGGGCGCATGTGCTTGGGCCGTAGCAACTTTGGTGGTCATGCCGATCGCGGGTTTGATCGTCGGCGCCACTCTGCCCGACCCCGATCGGGGGGATCGGACCATCACCGTGGCCGCGATTCAGGGCAGTGTGCCGCGCCTGGGGCTGGACTTCAACGCTCAGCGCCGGGCGGTGCTGGACAACCACGTGCGGCGCACGCAGGAGTTGGCCGCCGCGGTGGAGGCGGGGGAGGCGAAGAAGCCGGATGTGGTTATCTGGCCGGAGAATTCGTCCGATATCGACCCGCTGCGCAACTCCGACGCCGCGGCGCTCATCACTCAGGCTTCGGCGCGGATCGGTGCGCCGATCCTGGTCGGGGCGGTGCTGGTGAACAGCGACCGCACGACCACCAACTCGGTGATCGTGTGGAACGGCGCGGCGGGTCCGGGGGAGCGGCACGACAAGAAGATCATCCAGCCGTTCGGCGAGTATCTGCCGATGCGCTCGTTCTTCCGGTTGTTCTCCGAATACGCTGACCGCGCAGGGTATTTCGTGCCCGGCCACGGCGACGGCGTGGTGCGCGCGGCGGGCGTCGACATCGGCGTCGCGACCTGTTACGAGGTCGCCTTCGACCGTGCCTTCGAGGACGCCATGCGCGCGGGCGCCCAGCTGCTCACCGTGCCGACCAACAATGCCACCTTCGGCGACAGCGAGATGACCTACCAGCAGCTCGCGATGTCGCGCGTGCGGGCGGTCGAGCACGGCCGCGCCCTGGTGGTCGCGGCCACCTCGGGGGTGAGCGCGATCATCGGCGCGGATGGGACTGTGCGCCAAGAGAGTCCGCAGTTCGTGCCCGCCGCGTTGCTCGCGGACCTGCCACTGCGCACCAGCAACACCATAGCAACGAGGGTCGGCCCGGCGCCGGAACGCGTTTTTGTCGCGTTGACGGCGGCCGCGATGGTGACCGCCCTCGTTCGGCGGAGGGCGGCGCACGGCTCCAAAAAGACCGACCGGAAGGTATCTAAAGCCGAAATTCTCGGCTGAAGGTCTCGGAAAGGTAACATTCCCTCCGGTTTTTTCTGTGGTTGCTGTGATTGACTCGTCCAGTAACGAATCGTTCGCAATGGCAGGGATTTTCGAAGATCGTCGCTTGTCAGGGCGGATTTTTCTTGGCGATTCGCACGCGCCATCTGGGCGCTTTGCGTAATTAGCTGCATGTTCGCTGATCGTTGATTGTCGTCGCCGTTCGCCCGCGATGTGAAACAAATCCAGCCCGGTGGCAATCCGGCCGGTCAGACGCTCCGAATCATAGGCGTGGAGCAAAGTTCCACGGTCGGCCTCGCGCGCCTGCTGTGGGGCCCAGCACGGGGAGTGGCGTCGAACAGCGGCAGAACGGAGTGATTGATGAGTTCATTGGCCACGGACAGCGTCGACCAATGTTCATCGGGCGAATCTTCGGCACAACCATTCGTCTTGTCGCCGGCGCAGACGGCGCTCTGGTACGCACAGCGGATCCGTCCGGACGTGCCCCTGACGATCGCCCAGTACGTCGAGATCCGTGGCGACCTGGATGTGGGCCGCCTGCTCTACGCGATCGAGCGCTTCGGCGCGGAGGCTCAGGTCGGGCAGGTCCGGCTGCGGGAGATCGACGGAATCCCTTACCAGCAGGTCGATTCCGCGCGACGGCCGGGCTGGGCGCGGATCGATCTGCGCGGCGAGGCCGACCCGCACGCGGCGGCGCTGCGCTGGATGAACGAGCACGCGAGCTCGCCGATCGACCTCGAGCGCGGCCCGCTCATCACGAATGTCGTACTGCGCACCGGTGATTCGGACTACCTCTGGTACTCCCACGCGCACCACATCGTGATCGACGGCTACGGCGCGATGAACGCGCTCACCCGCGCCGCGGAGATCTACACCGCGTTGGACAACCGGACCGAGCCGGTGGTGTCCAGGGCCGCCCCGCTGGCCGAGATCTACGCCGACGAGGTGCGCTACCGCGAAACCAGCCGGTTCCGCGCGGACCGCGACTACTGGCTCGAGCAGCTCGCCGGGGCGGGCGAGCCGATGAGCCTCAGCGGCGTCACCGTCACCGCCGCCACCCACGACGCGGGCAGGCGCACCGCCACCGCCGTGCTCGACGACCGCTGCCAGGCCGCGATGGACGCCGCGGTCGCCGCCCTCGGCACCGCCAACTCGGCGCTGTTCGTCGCGGCGCTGGCCGCGTACGTGCGCTCGGTGACCGGGAATCCCGATGTGGTGCTGAGCCTTCCGGTGTCCGCGCGCACCACGGTCTCGCTGCGCCGCTCGGCCGGGGTGATCTCCAATGTGGTGCCGATCCGGTTGCGGTTCGGCCCCGAGACCACCGTCGCCGACGTGGTGAAGGCCACCGAGTTGCAGATCACCGGCGCGCTGCGGCATCAGCGCTACCGTCACGACGACATCCGCCGCGACTGCGGCTACTCCCGCGACGCGCGCGGCTTCTTCGGCCCGATGGTCAACATCATGCTGTTCCACAACGAGCTGAAGTTCGGTGATCTGGTCGGCTCGCTGCACGTGCTGGCGACCGGGCCCGTGGAGGACCTGTCGGTCAACCTGTACAACGGCGCGGGCAACCGCATCCACGTCGACTTCGAGGCCAACCCCCGCCTCTACAGCGAGACCGAGGTGACCACCCACCACAAGCGCTACCTCGACTTCCTCACCCGCTTCCTCACGGCCGCACCGGATACCCGCACCGAGCCGCTCACCGCCATCACCGCGACCGAACGCGACCGAGTCCTGCGCGCCTGGAACGCCACCGCCACCCCGCCCCACCCCGGCACCCTCGCAAGCGTCTTCGCCGAGCGCGTCACGGTATGCCCCGACGCCGTCGCCCTGGAGTTCGGCGACGAGCCGCCCGCGCAACCACCAGCCAACCACCCCCCAACGAATCGCGCTGTCGCACTGACCAACTCGTCACGTAACCGCACCCTTGCGGCGAGTCATGACGCGTCGTCGGCACAGTCGTCGCCCGACCACAGCTCCGTGGTGAGTGGCGATGCGGCACTCGCCCACCCGTCACTTGACCACGGCTCCGTGGCGGGTGACGACCTGACGCGGGCTCACCTGCCATCCGGCCACGGCCCGGCACCGAGTGGGTATGTGACTCGGGCCCACCCGTCGCCCGGACACAGTCCTGCGGTGAATGGCGATGCGGCACTGGTCGACTCGTCGCGTGACGATGGCCCTGTGGCGGGTCGTGATGCGTCGCTGGCACAGTCGTCGCCCGACCACGGCCCTGCGGTGAGTCAAGATGCGGCACTCGTCCACCCGTCGCTTGGCCAAGGCCCCGGGGCGAATGGCAATGCGGTGTTGACCCGCCCGTCATCCGGCCACGGCCCGGCGGTGAATAGTGATGTGACTCGGGCACTCCCGTCGCTCGGACACAGTCCTGCGGCGAATGGCGGCGCAGCACTGGTCATCTCGTCGCGTGACCGCAGCCCGGCGGCGAGTCGTGATGCGTCGCCGGCACAGTCGTCGCCTGACCACGGCGCCGTGGCCAGGCGAGATGCGGCACTCGCCCATCCGTCACTTGACCACGGCTTCGTGGCGGGT
>NZ_BAGH01000214.1 GCF_000308715.1 Nocardia tenerifensis NBRC 101015 | reverse complement strand
ACGCGGGCGGAGTGCGGTCCCTCGCGGAAGATCGAGATGACGGCCCAGTCCCGCGACACCGAGGATCCGTTGGTGGTCATGGAGTTTCCGGCCCACCGCAGCGAGGTGTCGTAGACGTCGGTGACGATCACCATCGCCTCGTCGGCGTGCGAGAGCGCGAGCGCCCGCTCGACCACCTCGCCGGCGGGCATCACGTTCTGCGCGGTCATCGGCCCGCCTCCGTCCGGGTGTTGAGAATGTTGACGCCGCGCACCAGCACCGACGGGCAGCCGTGACTGACCGCCGCGACCTGTCCGGGCTGGGCCTTGCCGCAGTTGGACGCGCCGCCGAGCTGCCAGGTGGACGGACCGCCGACCGCCTCCATCGCGCCCCAGAAGTCGGTGGTCGTCGCCTGGTAGGCGACGTCGCGCAGCTGGCCGTCGAGTTTGCCGTCGCGGATGCGGAAGAACCGCTGGCCGGTGAACTGGAAGTTGTAGCGCTGCATGTCGATCGACCAGGACTTGTCGCCGACGATGTAGATGCCGTTCTCGACGCGGGAGATGAGTTCCTCGGTGCTGGTGTCGCGCTCGGGGTCGGGTTGCAGGGAGACGTTGGCCATCCGCTGGATCGGTACGTGGTGCGCGGAGTCGGCGTAGGAGCAGCCGTTGGAGCGGTCGAGGCCCAGGCGCGGGGCGAAGACGCGGTCGAGCTGGTAGCCGACCAGGATGCCGTCGCGCACCAGATCCCAGCGCTGCCCGGCGACGCCCTCGTCGTCGTAGCCGATGCTGGCCAGTCCGTGCGCCTCGGTGCGGTCGCCGGTGACGTGCATGATCGGCGTGCCGTAGCGCAGGGTGCCGAGCTTGTCGGGGGTGGCGAACGAGGTGCCCGCGTAGGCGGCTTCGTAGCCGATGGCGCGGTCGTATTCGGTGGCGTGGCCGATGGATTCGTGGATGGTCAGCCACAGGTTGGTCGGGTCGATCACGAGGTCGGTCGGGCCGGGGGTGACGGTCGGCGCCTTGACCTTCTCGGCGAGCCACTCGGGGATGCGCGCGAGTTCGCCCTGCCAGTCCCAGACTCCGTCGGCTCCGGTGACGTACTCCCAGCCGCGGCCGACCGGCGCGGCGAGCGTGCGCATGGTCTCGAACACCCCGGCCGAGGAGTCGACCGTGGTCGCCTCGAGCGCCGGGTGCAGCCGGACGCGCTGCTGGGTGATGGACGAGCCGGCCGTGTCGGCGTAGAAGGTCTGCTCCTTGACCTGCTGGACCGACGCGGTGACGTGGTCGACACCGTCGGCGCTCGACAGGCGTCCCGCGTAATCCTGGAGCAGCGCGACCTTCTCGGTGGTGGGCACGGTGAACGGGTCGAGGTCGTAGGCGGAGACCCAGCGCACGTTGTCGTAGATCGGCTCGTCGGCGAGCTCGACCCGCTCGCGGTTGAGCGCGCGCAGCGTCCTGGCCACGGTCACCGCGCGGCGGGCCACATCCGCCGCCGTGTCGGGGGTCAGCGCGGCGTGCGAGGCGAAACCCCACGTGCCGTCGACGATCACGCGCACCGCGAGGCCGAGCTCGGCGTTGTCGGTGATCGACTCGACGCGCCCGTCGCGCAGCCGGATCGACTGGGTGACCAGCCGGTGCACGCGGAGGTCGGCGTGTTCGGCGCCCGCCGCCTTCGCCGCGGCGAGCGCGGCGTCGGCGAGCGCGGCCAGCGGGAGGTCGAGGAACTCGGCGTCCACATCCTTGGAAGTCGCGGTGCTCACCCGCTCCAACCTAGTCTGTTCCCGGCGAGAGAGCTTGCGCCCGCCGGGTTTACCCGCCGTGCTTGTTTGCATGGAGTGCAAGCAAGCATGAAATGCAAGGTGGCACAGGGTGAAACCCCGGAGTGGGCGGCGCGAACGGCACGCGCGGAACCGCCGCCTACCGCGTCTGCCTCGCGAAATGCCGTACTGTGCCCGCGTGCCGCCATCCGCCCTCCGTGACCGCAAACGCGAACGTACCCGCCGAGCCCTGCTCCAGGCAGCCGTCGACCTCTTCGAGACGAGAGGTTATGAGGAGACGACGGTAGCCGACATCGCCGCGGTGGCCGATGTCGGAACCCGCACCTTCTTCAACTACTTCGCCAGTAAGGAAGAGCTGCTCTTCCCCGAGACGGACGAGCGGGTGCGCGCCGCGGTGGCCGCCATCGCGAGCAGGCGGCCGGGGGAGCGACCGGTCGAGGTGTTGCTACGGGCGTTGCGCGCGGCGGGCGACAACCCCGGTGAGCATCTCGTCGACGATCTGCACGCGCGGATCGCGGCGTTGCGCGCGAAGGTGTCGCGGACGGTGCCGTCGGTGAGCGGGCGGGCGGCGCACGCGCAGTTGGTCGCCCAGCGCGAGATCGCCCGTCAGCTGCACGCCGCGTTCCCCGCCGAACTGGACGAGGTCGGCGCGGCGGCGCTGGTCGGCGCGGTCGTCGGCGCGGTGTCCGGCGCGCTGACCGTGCTGTTCCAGCAGCCGCTCAACGGTGCGGAGGACGGGGAGCGGCTGCACCGGCGCATCCACGAGACCACCTCGCGCGTGCTCAAGCCGTGGCTCGCGTCGCAGGTGGAGACGCGGGGCTGATCAGCCGAACTGCTGCCAGCCCAAACGGATCACCATCCCGACCACGACCACGAGCAGCACGACGCGCACGAACTTCGCGCCGTTGCGCAGCGCCATATGCGAGCCGACGATCGCGCCCGCGACATTGCCGACGGCCATGGCCGCGCCGAGCGCCCAGATGATGTGGCCGGTCGCGCCGAAGAAGAGGAGCGCGCCGACATTGGAGCCGCAGTTGATCACCTTCGCCATCGCGGCCGCGCGGACGAACTCGGTGCCGAGCAGAGTGGCGAAGGTGATGATGAGGAACGTGCCCGTGCCGGGGCCGAGCAGTCCGTCGTAGAGGCCGATCAGGCCCGCCGCGAGCGCGACCGTGAGGATGAACTTGCGCCGCGTCGGCGCGTGCGTGGCGAGGGTGACGCCGATCGACGGGCGCAGCGTGACGAACACCGCGACCGCGACGAGCACCACCATCACGATCGGGATGAACAGGTCGCGATCGATCAAAGACACTGCGGCCGCGCCGATTCCGGCCGTGATCGCCGCGATGGCCGCCGCGGGCAGCAGCACCCGCCAGCGCAGCGGCACCTTGCGCGCGAAGGTCACCACCGAGGCGCTGGTGCCCGCGACCGCGGCCAGTTTGTTGGTGCCGAGGGCGGTCTGCGGCGCGATGGTCGGCGCTACCAGAAAGAGCGTCGGCAGGATGATCAGTCCGCCGCCGCCGACCACCGCGTCCACCCAGCCGGCGGCCGTCGCCGCCGTCAACAACACCGCCCAATCACCGATCTGCACACCGTCAGCCAACCAGACGGCGGCGGGCGGGCCAGTCAGCAGTCCAGTACGGGCGTACTGCTACCGGCCGCGCGCCCCTGACCGCACGCGAAAGCCGCAGGTCGCCTTAGGCTGGTCGGCGTGCGTCGGTTCAGTCTGTGGCTTCGCGGCAAGCCCATCGTTGCGGATTCGATGCTGGCGTTCGTCCTGCTGGTGGTCGAGGTGCTCGGAATCGCCAACGCGGAGAACAAGATCGCGACGTTCGCCATCGGGCTGCTCCTGCCGCTGCCCCTGGTGTTCCGGCGGGTGTACCCGCGCGCGATGGCGGCGATCTCGCTGCTGCTGTCGTTCGCCGCGACCGTGGTGCAGTACGTGGCCGGCGACGAGAAGGTCGAGCACATCACGCTGTTCAGCCTCGGCATCATGCTGTACACACTGGTCGCCTATGTCGGGCGGCGGGAGGGGCTGTTGTTCGCGGCCGGCCTGGTGGTCGACAGCGGGTTCACGCTGTCGCTCGGCCTGCTGAATCCGGCGACCGATCTCATCTTCACCCTGATGTTCTTCGCGCTGTGCTGGACGCTCGCGGAGTTCATCGGCGCGCGGCACGCCTACGACACCGAGGTCGCGGCGCGGCTCGCGGTCGCCGACTACGACAAGGAGCGCCGCGCGCATGACGCGGTCTCCGCCGAACGCACCCGCATCGCGCGCGAGCTGCACGACGTGGTCGCGCACGCGGTGAGCGTGATCATCGTGCAGGCCGACGGCGCGCGATACGCGCTGCGCCGCGACCCCGACGCCGCCGAGCAGGCGCTCGGCACGATCGCGGGCACCGGACGCGAGGCGCTGCGCGAGCTGCGCCGGACCGTCGCGTTGCTGCGCACCGAACACGCCCCCGACCAACTCCCGCAGCACGGCACGGCGGGTTTGGCCAGGGTGGTCGACATGATGCGCGGCGCGGGCCTGGCCGTCGAGCTCGAGCTGACCGGCGAACTCGACGACATCGCGCCCGAGGTCAGCCTCGGCGTGCACCGCATCGTGCAGGAGTCGCTCACCAATACACTGCGTCACGCGGGCCCGCACCCGAAGGCGTGGGTTCAGGTGCGCCGCCGCGACGCCGATGTGACCGTCGACATCACCGACACCGGCGGCGTTCCGCTCGACGAGCCCGCCGTGCGGATCAAGGGCGGCGGTATGGGTCTGGTCGGCATGCGCGAACGCATCGCCGTTCTGGGCGGGACGTTGGAGACCGGTCGCGCGGCCGACGGCGCGTGGCGGGTGCACGCGAGCATTCCGCTGGAGCCGGGGCTGCCGGAGTAGGCCGCCGGCGCACGTGGAGTGCGCTCGAATCGGCTGCCGTGCGTATGCCCGCGTTAGGCGGGAACGTCTGCATTCGGCGGGGGCGAATATCCAACAGCGAGCACCTCGCTGAGCCAGCTGTCTCAACTGTTCGATATCCGACTTCGTCGCTGGTCCGAGCGTGGGCCTGGGCGTGTCTGACGAAGGCGTTGACATGCGGCCGAGCAGCATCCCCGTCCAACCACGATCGTCGGGCGAACCCGGTCAACCCTTGCGTATATGTATACGTCTACTTATAGTGAATCTGTCGCTTTGCTGATTCGTCTCAAACCTGTACTCGCGCAAGGAGAATGGCCGTGAGTGAACTCCACACCGTTACGACGCTACCGACGGCGCGGCAGCCAGGCTGCCCGTTCGACCCGCCGGAAGAGTTGATCGACGCTCGCCGACACGGCCCGATCAGCCGCTACACCTTTCCCGGTGGGAAATCCGGCTGGCTGGTCACTGGATACGATCTGGTCAGGTCGATGCTGGCCGACTCGCGGTTCAGCTCGCGCAAGGAACTCATGCTCCACCCGACCGTTGACTATTCGGGGATCGAGATCCCTCCGGCGGCGCCGGGCGAGTTCCTCCTCATGGATGAGCCGCGACACGGGCGCTATCGGAAACCGCTGGTGAGCAAGTTCACCGCGCGGCGAATGGGGCTGCTCACCGAGCGCGTGCAGCAGATCACCACCGACCACCTGGACGCCATGGAGCAGGCGGGGCCGCCGGCGGACCTGGTACCCGCGTTCGCCCGGCCGATTCCCGCCATCATGATCTGTGAACTGCTGGGGGTGCCCTATCGAGACCGGGACCGCTTCCAGGACCACGTCGAGTCGTTCATGGACGGGGAGACCAGCGACGAGGACCAGATCGCCGCGGTTACCGCGACCTACGAATACCTCACGGAACTGGTGGCCGCGAAGCGGGCCGATCCCACCGACGACGTGCTCAGCGACCTCATCGACACCGATCTGACCGATGAGGAGCTGCGGGGGATGGCGCTGGTGCTGCTCGCGGCCGGGTTCGACACCACCGCGAACATGCTGGCGTTGGGCACCTTCGCACTGTTGCGCCACCCCGAGCAGCTCGCCGCGCTGCGCGCCGATCCCGCCCGCACCGACCAGGCCGTCGAGGAGTTGCTGCGGTATCTGAGCGTTGCCAAGACGTTCATGAGAACAGCGTTGGAAGACGTCGAACTGGCCGGCCAGACGATCAAGGCCGGGCAGGTGGTCATCGCGTCCTACCACACCGCCAACCGCGACCCTGAGCGCTTCGCCGATCCCCACGCGCTCGATCTCCATCGGCGGGCCGACGGGCATCTCGCCTTCGGTCACGGCATCCACCTGTGCCTGGGTGCGCAGCTCGCCCGAGTCGAGATGCGCGTTGCGTTTCCCGCGCTGATCAACCGATTCCCCACGCTACGCCTGGCCGTACCGGCCGAAGAGGTTGCGCTGCGTCCGGAGACCGCGGACATTTTCGGGGTGAAAAGCCTCCCGGTCACCTGGGACGTGTGACCGCGCCTACCAACGCCCCACTGAGCCGGCGCTTCGGCGCGGCAGAGCCGGGTACGCCTCACCTTATCCGCCAAGTCCGCGGGTGAAGCCGTCCGGCGCACCGGGTTGGCTCACCCGCGGCGCCCTCTTCGGCTGAGTGCCACCCGCCGCCAGACGCTTCGCGTAGCCGCTGATGCTGCGCGCGTCGTTAGTCGCCGAGGAGGTCTTGGTCGCTGCGAACGAAATTCCCTGCTGATCTGCGGGTAGGAGGCGAAGGAGCGCGGGTGGCAGCTTCGCGGTCTGCGAAGAGTGGTGCGCGCATGCTCTCGGCGGCGGATGAGGTGCGGTGTGCCGTCGGGGGCGGCACGTTAGATTAAGGGCGTGTCGATCACCGTTCTCGTCGTGGATGACCAGGAACTCATGCGTATGGGGCTGAAGATGGTGCTCGGTGCGCACCCGGACATCGAGGTGATCGGGGAGGCGGCCAACGGCGCGGCCGCGGTCAGCCGCGCGGCCGAGTTGCGGCCCGACGTGGTGCTGATGGACGTGCGCATGCCCGTGGTGGACGGCGTCACCGCGACCACGCGGATCGTCGAGGCGGGCCACGGCTGCCGCGTGCTGGTGATGACCACCTTCGACCTCGACGAACACGCCCTCGGCGCGTTGCGCGCGGGCGCGAGCGGATTCCTGTTGAAGGACACCCCGCCCGAGGATCTGATCTCCGCGATTCGCAGCGTCGCCGCAGGGGACGCGGTGGTGTCGCCGAAGGTGACCAAGCGCCTGCTGGACCGGCTCATCGCCGAGGATCCGGCGCGCATGCGCGACCCCGGCGTCCTCGATGTGCTCACCGCCCGCGAACGCGAGGTGCTCGAGCAGATCGCCGCGGGCCGCTCGAACGCGGAGATCGCCGAGCAGCTTTATCTCTCCGAGGCCACGGTGAAGACCCACGTCGGCCGCGTGCTCACCAAACTCGGCCTGCGCGACCGGGTGCAGGCCGTGGTGCTGGCCTACGAGACCGGGCTGGTCCGCCCCGGCGGCTGACGGATCTCAGCGGGCTCTCAGGTGGTTTCGGGAGAAAAACGGCGGTGGCGGACGTTGCTAGGAGTAGATCGTCCGAAAGGATCGCCATGCCCGCCCTAGTCTTCGTCCTCTATGTCGTCACCGAGATCATCGCGCTGGTCGCCGTCGGCCAGTGGCTCGGCGTGATCCCCGCCATTCTGTTGCTGATCGCCGGGTCGGCCGCGGGCATGCTGATGATCGGCGCGCAGGGACGGCGGGTGTTCGAGCAGTTCCGCCGGGCCGCGCGCGGGGAGATCGCGCCGGGCACCGCGGTCGCCGACGGCGCGCTGGTCGCCACGGGCGGATTCCTGATGTTCGTGCCCGGCCTGGTCACCTCGCTGTTCGGGTTGCTGCTGCTGTTGCCGCCGACCCGCATGCTGGTGCGTCCGCTGGTCACCGCGTTCGCCGCGCGCCGGTTCGGCAGGATCGCCGCCGCGATGCCCTATCGCGGCGTGGTGATCGACGGCGGCGAGGTGGTCGACGGCGTCGTCGTGCAGCAGTGGTACGACGACGGTCAGGGCAACGCGCGCCGCGCGATCACCAAGCCATAGTTTCGCCATTACCAACGGGTAGTAAAGGCGCGCGGACGGGCTAGGGATCCGCGCGAAACAGGGTTATGGTGGCGCGATGGCCACCGAGCAACTCACCATCACGGTGAGCGAGGAGTTAGCCGCGGCAGTGCGGAAGGCCGCGGCCGCTGCCGGACAATCGATTTCCGGATTCACCGCCGCCGCCCTGCGGCTGGAGCTGATCGCCGTCGAAGCGGGCTGCCGGGGCGGCGCGCCGCTCGGGCCGTCTCCGTTCGCGGACGTGATGACGGTGCTGGCGTGCCCGGAGGACGTCGCGCCGCACCCCGTACTGAACGGCTGACCGGCAGGCCCGAATCGGGCTACGGCAGACTGGTGCCTCGTGAACGAGCGAACCAGGGTGGCAGCGGGCGTACGCGCGAGCGGCGAGGTCGAGTCGTGAGTACACAGTTGCTCGTCGGCGGCCGCTTCTACAGCTCGAGCTCGCCCGACGCGACCGCGATGGCGGTGACCGACGGCACCGTGGTGTGGCTCGGCGCCGAACAACCCGGCCGGGCGCTGCATCCCGAGGCGGAGATCATCGACCTCGACGGCGCGTTCGTCGCGCCGGCCTTCGTCGATCCGCACGTGCACGTCACCGCGCTGGGACTCAAACTGACCGGGCTCGATCTCTCTGCGGCCCGTTCGCTCGAACACTGCCTGTCGCTGCTCGGCGACTTCGCCGCGGCCCACCCCGACGGCGCGATCCTCGGCGACGGCTGGGACGAGACCGCCTGGCCCGAGGGCCGCCCGCCGACGGTCGAGGAGATCGACGGGGTCGTCGGCGCGCGACACGTCTACCTGTCCAGGGTGGACGCGCACTCGGCCGTCGCGTCCTCGGCCCTGCTCGACACCCTGCCGCAGGTGCGCACCGCCGACGGCTTCACCCGCGGCGAGCCGGTCCGGGCGAACGCGCACCACCTCGTGCGAACCGCCGTGCTCGCGGAACTGGATCGGGCACAACGGGATCGGGCCAGGACCGCCGCGCTCGACCACGCCGCCGCGCACGGCATCGTCGCGGTGCACGAATGCGCCGGC
>NZ_BAGH01000215.1 GCF_000308715.1 Nocardia tenerifensis NBRC 101015 | reverse complement strand
CGAGCGCTGCTTCGATCCGGACTGCTACTCGGCATCTGCACCGTCTGAGGCCCACACAGGGTGCGCATTCACGGAAAGCGTGCGGCCGTTGGTGCCGGCCGCAGCCTCTGCGCAAATCCGCCCTAGCACCTGGAATCCGCACCACCTGCGGGGCCTGCAGGGCGTGTGAGTTCATGGAGAGGATGCGCCCGTCGGTACTCGTCCGCCCTGGCGCTGGCCGTGCATCGATCCGCACCGGTACCCGGAATCCGCACCGCTGTGGGGCCTGCACGGGTGCAGATTCACGGAAAGGTGCGGCAGTCGGCGCTCGCCCGCCCGAGTGCTGGCTGGGTGAGCGGGGCTAGTCCAACCACTCCGCCAGTTCGGTGGCGACCTGAAGGTGTCGGTCGACGGCCGCGCGGTCCTCGTCGGACAGCTCGAGCGCGGCGATGTCAGCGCGCAGTTCGGCGACGCGCTGCGGATCGTTCGCGGCTACCGCCAGTTCGATGAGTTCGGCCATCGCATGGGCTTTTTCGAGCGGGGTGGCGGTGCCGGCGAAGCGGCGCAGGCCGGACTCCAGCGTCTTACGGGCCGCCTTGTCGTCGAGCTTGGAGAAGCGCAGGATCCGCGCGTTGTCCAAAGTCCTTTGCAGACCGTGAAGTTCGCGCGATCCGCCGTAGTCGGGGTCGGGCTCGTCGCGCAGGATATAGATGACGGAGTTGCCGACCGGGTCCACGACGGTGAACCGGGTTTGGCCGGGGCGGAACCTGGTGATGCGGGGCCTTCCGCGTGCGGGCACCCGGCCGTAGCGTTCGCGCAGTGCGGAGCTGAACAGTTTGTGCAGCTTGGCCACCTCGTCCACCAGGACCAGGGACGTGATGTGGCATTCCTCCGCGTTGCCCTTGTCTTTCGGCGTCGGTCCGAAATGCAGGTGGTAGCCGTCGCGGGTCACCGCGCCGTAATGGTAGGGGCGGGTCTGCTCGGCGGTCACCTCGTACCCGAGCGTCCGGTAGAAGTCGAGCGTCTCGGGGAGGTCGCCGCTCCACATCACCGGTACCGAAAAGTTGCCCATGAAGCCTCCAACTACCTGCGGTAATCAATTTTGACTAGCGAAGGGTAGGGCGGTCGCGATGTGGAAGTCAAGTTTGACTACCATGGAGGCTTCGATCCGGAGGGAGCCTGTTCATGTCGGTCGTGCGGCTGCTGGTGCTGGGGGTGATGCGCCGACGTCAGCCGACCTACGGCTACGCCGTGCGCCGCGAATTGCTGTCGTGGCGTGCGGAAACCTGGACGAACGTCAAACCGGGCTCGATCTACCACGCGCTGAAACAGCTGACGCAGGAAGGGAAATTGAGCGCGCAGGGCACCGAGGGCAGCAGTGAGGGTCCGGGCCGCACGCTGTTCACGGTGACCGACGCGGGGGAGGCGGAGTTCCGCAGACTGCTCGACGAGGCGTTGGTCAGCGTCCACATGGAGGAGCTGGGCGCGGGCATCGCGTTCATGGACGCGTTACCGCGCGCGCACGTCATCGAGAAGCTGCGCGAACAGCGGCGGCGCAGCGAGGAGATCCGCACCGGCCTGCTGGCGATGATCCCGACCTTCCCGGGCGGCCGCTTCGAGCCGCCGCACACGACGGACCTGCTGGAACTGTGGAGCAGCGTCTTCGACAACCTCACCGGCTGGACCGACGGGCTGGTGGAGCGCCTGGAGGCGGGCGAATACCGAATGTCGGATCAGGCGACGGGCACCGATACGCTGCCCCCATGACGAACACGCTGGAGGCCGTCGGCAAGGCGGATTACGTGCTGCTGACCACGTTTCGCAAGGACGGCACGCCCGTCGGCACCGCGGTCTGGGCCGTCGCCGACGCGGGCAAGCTCTACGTGTGGACGGTCACGGACAGCTGGAAGGTCAAGCGCCTGCGCCGAAATTCGGAGGTGACGGTGCAGCCGTGCAGCGTGGCGGGCAAGCCGCGCGGCGAGGCGGTCGAAGGCACCGGCCGCGTCCTGGACGAGGCGGGCACCGATCGGGTGCGCAAACTCCTCATGCGCAAGTACTGGCTGATGGGCCCGATCACCATCCTCGGCAGCAACCTGCGCCGAGGCAAGAAGGGGACGATCGCGATCGAGATCACGCTCGCCCCCTGAACGGGGGAAACAGAAGGCGTGCGGCGGATTACGTCGCTTGGCTCACCGACGACATGTGGAAGTCCGGAATTCGCAAGGGCGGCATGGCCGTTCGGGTGAACCAGTCCTTCCATTCGCGGGGCAGCGTGATCTCCGTGGCGCCCGCCTCGGTGACGCGGCGCAGCAGGTCCAGCGGGCTCTCGTTGAACCGGAAGTTGTTCACCGCGGCGGTGACCTCACCGTTCTCGACGAGGTACACACCGTCGCGGGTGAGTCCGGTAAGCAGCAGGCTGGCCGGGTCGACCTCGCGGATGTACCAGAGCGTGGTGAGCAGCAGGCCGCGCTCGGTGCGGGCGATCATCTCGTCCAGCGAGGCGCCGGAGCCGCCGGTGAGCAGCAGGTTGGAGCCGGGAACCGTTGGGGTGGCGCCGAATTCGGCCGCGGTGGCGCGCGGGTAGACCAGCGACTCGATGACGCCCTCGCGCACCCAGTCGACGCGTTCGGCGGGCAGGCCGTTGTCGAAGACCGACATGGCTTGCGAGGAAGCGGATGTCGCGACGAACGGACGGTACTCGAGCCCCGGCGCGGTCGGATCGGAGTACAGCGTCAGCGGAATGTCGGTGAGCCGCTCGCCGATTCGCGTGCCGCCCGCGCGGGAAAACGCGGTGTGGCCCTCGTGCGCGCCGCGACCCTCCATCTCCCAGGCCATGTAGATCATCATGTCGGCGACGGTGGACGGCGGCATGAGCGTCTCGTATCGGCCCGCGGGCAGGTCGACCTTGCGCTTGGCCCAGTCCAGGCGGCGGGACAGCTCGGCGAGCAGGCCGGGCATATCGACGTCGGTGAAATCGGCGGTGCCGGTGCCAACCCAGGCGCTCGCGAGATCTCTTCCCTCGCCACGCTTTCCGTTGATCTCGACGGAACCGGTCGGCTGCACGAAGCGCCGCCGCAATCCGGTCGAGCTGCCGAGCCAGGTGGTGTGCACGGTGTGCTGAGCGAAGCCGTACAGCCGGTCGGCGCCGTCGAAGCCGGTCGACAGGTCGCGGGCGAGATCGCTGAAGACCTCGATGCCGGTGCTGCCCGGCGCGGCGGCCCAGTCGTCGGCGGGGGCGCCGGCCTCGAGCAGCGGCATGGCGTCCCTGGCCGGCTCGGCGGTGCGGGCGGCCGCCTCGGAGCGGCGCACCACGGTCTCGATCTCGGCGGGGTCGACGCTGGTGGAGCCGATGGT
>NZ_BAGH01000216.1 GCF_000308715.1 Nocardia tenerifensis NBRC 101015 | reverse complement strand
CCCGATTCGGATCGGCGCGGCGGCCTACACGGCGTGGTTCGACACCCTGCCCGAGGATCTGCGCGAAGCCATCGTCGAGGCGTGGGGGCCGCCGCCGGGCGAGCTGTACGTCGACCGGTCGGCCGATCCCGACGGTGAGATCGTCATCGCCGCTCTGCGTTTCGGCAATGTCGTGCTGATGGTGCAGCCGCCCAGGGGATTCGGGGAAAACCCCGTCGCGATCTATCACGATCCGGACCTGCCGCCGAGTCACCACTACTTGGCCGCCTACCGATGGCTCAGCGCCCCAGAGGGTTTCGCCGCAGATGCGATGGTGCACCTGGGCAAGCACGGCAACCTGGAGTGGCTGCCGGGCAAGACGCTCGGCATGTCCGCGTCCTGCGGCACCGATGCCGCCCTCGGCGACCTGCCGCTGATCTACCCGTTCCTCGTCAACGACCCGGGTGAGGGCACCCAGGCCAAGCGTCGCGCCCACGCGACCCTGGTCGACCATCTCATCCCGCCGATGGCCCGCGCCGAAAGCTACGGCGACATCTCACGTTTGGAGCAGCTGCTCGACGAGCACGCCAATATCTCCACCCTCGACCCGGCCAAGCTGCCCGCCATCCGCCAGCAGATCTGGACCCTCATGCGGGCGGCCAAGATGGACCACGACCTCGGCCTGGCCGAGCGCCCGGACGAGGACGTCTTCGACGACATGCTGCTGCACGTCGACGGCTGGCTGTGCGAGATCAAGGACGTGCAGATCCGCGACGGCCTGCACATCCTCGGCCAGGCGCCGGCGGGGGAGAGCGAGGTCGACCTGGTGCTCGCCATGCTGCGCGCCAGGCAGCTGTGGGGCGGCGAGCGCAACGTGCCGGGCCTGCGAGAAGCCTTGGGGCTGGACGAATCCGGCGCGGAGGCGCGCGGCCGGGTCGACGTGGTGGAGGAGCGGGCCCGCGGTCTGGTCGCCGCGCTGCAGGCCGCCGACTGGTCCGCCGACGCGGTGGATCGGCTGGTCGACGAGTTCGCGGACTCGCTCGCGGCGACCGGCGACGCGACCGACGCCAAGGCCTCGACCCCGGCTACCCACGCCGACCTGTCCGCGGTCCGCGCCGTCCTCCGTTTCGCCGCAACCCAAGTCGTCCCCCGCCTGCGCCAGACCGGCGTCGAGATCGACCGCGTCCTGCACGCCCTCAACGGCGGCTTCATCCCCGCCGGCCCGAGCGGCTCTCCTCTGCGCGGACTGATCAATGTCCTGCCGACCGGCCGCAACTTCTACTCCGTCGATCCGAAGGCGGTCCCGTCCCGGCTGGCGTGGGAAACCGGTCAGGCCATGGCGGATTCACTGCTCGCCCGTTATCTGGCCGACCACGGCGAGTACCCGCGCTCGGTGGGTCTGTCGGTGTGGGGCACCTCGGCGATGCGCACCTCCGGCGACGATATCGCCGAAGTGCTTGCGCTGCTGGGCGTCCGGCCGGTGTGGGACGAGGCGAGCAGGCGGGTCACCACGCTCGAGGTGATCGCGCTCGACGAATTGTCGCGTCCCCGTATCGATGTCACGGTGCGCATCAGCGGCTTCTTCCGCGACGCGTTCCCGCACGTGCTCGCCCTGCTCGACGACGCGGTCCGCATGGTCGCCGAGCTCGACGAGCCCGCCGAGTCGAATTATGTTCGCGCGCATGCCCAGGCCGATCTGGCCGAGCACGGCGACGCCCGCCGCGCCACCACCCGCATCTTCGGCTCCAAGCCGGGCACCTACGGCGCGGGCTTGCTCCAGCTGATCGACTCGAAGAGCTGGCGCACCGACGACGACCTCGCGCAGGTGTACACCACCTGGGGCGGCTACGCCTACGGCCGCGATCTCGACGGCGCGCCCGCCGCCGACGACATGCGCACCGCCTACCGTCGAATCACGGTGGCGGCCAAGAACACCGATACCCGCGAGCACGACATCGCCGACTCCGACGACTACTTCCAGTTCCACGGCGGCATGGTCGCCACCGTGCGCGCGCTCACCGGCAAGAACCCCGAGGCCTATATCGGCGACAGCACCCGCCCCGACGCGGTGCGCACCCGCACGCTCTCCGAGGAGACCTCCCGGGTGTTCCGTGCCCGCGTGGTGAATCCGCGCTGGCTGGAGGCCATGCGCAGGCACGGCTACAAGGGCGCGTTCGAGATGGCGGCGACGGTCGACTACCTGTTCGGCTACGACGCCACCACCAACGTCGTGGCCGACTGGATGTACGAGAAGCTCGCGGAGAGCTACGTTTTCGATGACGTGAACCGAAAGTTCATGGAGCAGTCGAACCCGTGGGCGCTGCACGGCATTGCCGAGCGGCTGCTGGAGGCGGCCGAGCGCGACCTGTGGGAGCGGCCCGAGCGAGAAACGTTGGAGCGCTTGCGTCAGATCTACTTGGAGACCGAAGGGGAATTGGAATAGCCGGGAAATCAACCCCCCAATTGTTGGGGGATTTTCCGAATTGTGTGATCTTGCAAGGCAATTCAATATCTCAGCACTCTCGACAACGCTGTTGTCAGGAGAGCATGATCGATGGTGTTCCATGGCCGTTTCCGGGGAAACGCCAATCGAATCGGCTAGCTGATTGGAAGGCCTTATGAATATCAGGAAGTTCGTAGCGACCGCGGCGCTGACCATTGCCGCGACGGGTATCGCCGCCGCCACCGCGCACGGCGAGGCGCAGGTTGCCGACGCGTTCACCGGGGTCGATCACGGCGTCGCCTACACGGCCGCCGTCGCGCCCGACCGCTCGAGCGCGACGGTCACCCTGGCCGCGGGCAAGTTCGTGCTGACGCCCGATCAGGGCATCTCCGTGCTCGCGCCGGACGGATCGCTCGTCGCCACCGTGCCGGCGACGATCCAGTCGGTGGCGGGCCAGCAGGTGCGGGTCGCGCCGGCGGTCGACGCCGACGCGACCACGCTGACGCTGCAGCCGGTCGGGGCCGCGGCCCCGGAACTCGGTGCGCCACAGTTCATCGGTGACGCGGGCACCACCGTGGCCGGCGTCTTGATCGGTTGTGCGATCGGGTTCTTGATCGGATTGATCTTCGCCATTGTCGGGGCCGTCCCCGGCTGCATCATCGGTGGAATCATCGGCGGCATCGCGGGTGCCAACCAGCCCTGACGCCGAATAGCGAACAGCCGCGCATCCGGCCGGACCGGCGTATTACGCCCGGCCCGGCCGGTTTTCGTTTATTCGGCGAATTCCGTTGCGCCCACCATTCATTCGGAATCGGCCGCCCGGCGGAATCGCTCGGCGATCGCCAGCAGGTGCTCGGCGAGCTCCGGACCGTCGAGGACTTCGAAATCGACGTCGGCGGAGCCGAGGTAGAACGCGAGCAGCCGCGGCGAATCCGAACCCACCTGCACCACACAGTGATCCGGCCCGTCCGGCTCGACCGCCACCGCGGGCGGCAGCTTCGCTCGCATCTCGGCGGCGGGCGCGGCCATGCGCACGGTCGCCCGATACCGCCAGGTCGCCGCGCCCACCCCGCGCCGAACCCGCTCGGCGATGTCGGCCTCCGACACCGGGCGCGGCGAAAACCGCGCCCCGTTCGGCGTTTTCGGCACGATTCGGTCGACGCGGAAGGTGCGCCAGTCGTCGCGGTCCGGGTCCCATGCGAACAGATACCATCGCCCGCGCCAGTGCACCAGCCGGTGCGGCTCGACCTCGCGGCGCGACGGCGCGCCCGCGTGCGCTTCGTAGTCGAAGCGCAGTCGCTCGCCCGCGCGGATGGC
>NZ_BAGH01000217.1 GCF_000308715.1 Nocardia tenerifensis NBRC 101015 | reverse complement strand
GACTACCACCTGGCCGGTTTTGCTTTGTGCGCCAATGTCTTCGGTCGGATGGGTGGGGTCTGAGTCGACCGAAGTGGCAGGACTAGTGAGATCGCTTGGGGCAGAGGGGGTATCGCGTTCCTGCGCGAGGGGTTCCATGCGGCTGGTGCGCGACGCGGAGAGCGGGTGATGCGAGATCTGCGGGGCCGCTTGGGTGTCCGGCGCTGCGGGGCGGAGGAAAGGCGATTCCTGCCCGGCCGCCTTGGAGGTGGAGGGGGCGTGGGAGGAGTTCTGCCGCACGGCCTCAGATCTCGCTGTGGCTGGGTCGAGGTGGGAGGAGTTCTGCTGGGCTGACCCAGACCTCGGCGATGCGAGGCGGAGGTGGTGCGAGTCCTGTCCGACTGCCCTGGGTTCCGCCGATGACGGGTGGGAATTGGGTGAGTCCTGCTGGGCTGACTCCGGCTCCACCGATGCCGAATGGACGCTGGACGATTCGCGTCGGGTGGGTTCGGATCCCCTGTCGGCGAGGGGGAGTGGGGTGGTCGGGGTCGGACCGGGGACCAGGGTGATCGAGAAGTAGGGGACGTCGGCGTCGGCTACGTCGGCGGCGCGCAGTACGCGTTGGCGGGTGCTGCTGGCGCGTTCGACGTAGTAGGCGTCGGCGAGGCGGCCGGAGTCCGAAAGGGCCTGGCGCACACCGGGGTAGGTGCGGCCGAGCTTCATGATGGCGGCTGCTTCGGTGTCGCGGAGCCTGCGGGTCAGCTCGTCGACGGGCATGGTTCCCGGCAGGACAGTCAGCACCTGCTCACCCTCGACCAGCGGGGTGCCGAGCGCGGCCGACGCGGCGCTCACCGACGTGATGCCCGGGATGATCTCCGCCTCGAACCGGTCGGCCAGCCGCCGGTGCATGTGCATGTAGGAGCTGTAGAACAGCGGGTCGCCCGCCGCCAGCAGCGCGACCGAACGCCCCGCCGCGAGGTGGTGCGCGAGCCGCTCGGCGGCCTGCTCGTAGAACTCGTCGATCGCGCCCTGATAGCCGCCGGGATGGTCGGTGGTCTCGGTGGTCACCGGATAGACGAGATGCTCCTCGAGCTGCCCCGGCCGCATGTACGGCGCCGCAATGCTTCTCGAAATGCTGCGCCCGTGCCGCGCGCTGTGAAACGCGATCACATCGGCCGCACCGATGATCTGCGCCGCCTTCACCGTCACCAGCTCCGGATCGCCCGGGCCCAACCCCACACCCCACAGTTTGCCTGGCGCCGTTGGCGATTCGGTCTCTGCGGCATCATCGGGGAGCGCCGTGTGATCAGGCCGTGCCGCGTCGGATTGTCCCGCTTGATCAGGCCGTTCCGCGCGATCGGACTGTGCCGCATGGCCGAACTGTGCCCCGTGGCCGGATTGCGTTGCGTGGTCGGGCCGTGCCGCGTGGTCGGATTGCGCTGTGTGGCCGAGCGTGTGGCTTGCGCTGTCGGTCATTCCTGTTCGCTCGCGATCGCATTCAGCGCGGAGGCGGTGATGGCGCTGCCGCCGCGCCGGCCGCGGACGGTCAGGTAGTCGATGCCGCCGAAATCGATGAGCGCGTCTTTGGACTCGGCGGCGCCGATGAAGCCGACCGGGATGCCGATGATGGCGGCGGGGCGCGGTGCGCCCGCGTCGAGCATCTCGAGCAGGTGGAAGAGGGCGGTCGGCGCGTTGCCGATGGCGACCACGGCCCCTTCGAGCCGATCGCGCCAGAGTTCCAGCGCGGCCGCGGAGCGCGTATTGCCCAGGGCCGCAGCGAGTTCGGGCACGCGCGGGTCGGTGAGGGTGCAGATCACCGGGTTGTCGGCGGGCAACCGCTTGCGGGTCACCCCCGAGGCGACCATGTTCGCGTCACACAGGATCGGCGCTCCGGCCCGCAGCGCCGCCCGCGCCGCGGCCACCACCCCCGGCGAAAACGCCACGTCCCCGGCGAGATCCACCTGACCGCACCCATGGATCATGCGCACCACCACCTGTGCGACATCCGGCGGGAACCCACCGAGGTCCGCCTCCGCGCGGATCATCGCGAACGAGCGCCGATAGATCTCGGCCCCGTCGGTGAGGTAGCTGGCACGCACATCGGACATGCGCTCCACCCTAAGAGGTCCGCTCCCGACCAGGTCGGCGCGGGTCACCAGGGACGCTACGGCGCTCGTGCGCCCGAAGCGCGCGGCGGCCGCGAACTCGAGGGCTGCGGCCGGCCTGACATGACGGCCATGGACTCGTGGCGTGGCAGCCGTGCAGGGTGATCGAGAACCTGAGCGGAGTAGTGGCCGCGTACTCGAGCGCTGCGGTCGCCGAGAACCCGAGGGCGCGGCGTCCCGAAACCTCGAGGAGGTGGCGGGCCGTGCAGCAAGCGGCGTGGCGGTTGTGTATTCGAGTAGCCAAAGGGGCGGTGAGTCCAAGTGGCACTGTCGCTGTGAACAGGGTGACGGCCGTGAACTTGGGTGCGCGCGGCGGCGGTGGGCCCGCGGTACGGCGTCCAAGTAGTAAAGCGGTGTGGCGGGCGCACCCGAACGGGACTGGCCGAGCGCTCGCGCAGTGCGATCGCCGTGAACCCGAGGGCGCCGGGGCGGTGTGAGGCGAGTGGCGCGGAGAGTTGAATACGGGTGGCATCGCGGCTGTGGATCCGGGCGTGTGGCGGTCGTGAATTCGACCGGGCGCGACGGCGGTCTACGGGGAGGGCTTCGCCCTCGAGCGCCTGAGCGAGTGCTGGGATCGTGTTCTCGCGCAGTGCGGTGGCCGCGTACTCGAGAGGTGCGGTGGCCGTGCACTCGAGCGGTGTGGGGCCGTGTGCTCGAGCGGTGTGGGGCCGTGTGCTCGAGCGGTGTGGGGCCGTGTGCTCGAGCGGTGTGGGGCCGTGTGCTCGAGCGGCGTAGGGCCGTGTGCTCGCGGGCCGTGGCGGCAGTGCACCTGAGGGCGGGTCGCGGGATCAGGTGCGGGGGCGTTCGAGGATGCGGGACATGACTATTGAGCTGCGGGTGCGGCCTACTCGGGCGTTTTCGCGGATGCGTTCGACGGTTACTTCGATCTCGGCCATGTCGGTGGCCATCACGTGTACGAGGGCGTCGGCCTCGCCTGCGATGGTCCATACGCCGACGACCTGGGGGATCGGCTCCAGGGAGCGGCGCAGTTCGGCGGGGGAGATGTTGTCGCGGTAGTAGACCTCGACGTAGGCCTCGGTTTTCCATCCCATGGCGGCGGGGTTCACCTGGGCGGTGAAGCCGGTGATCTGTTTGCTCGCCACCATCTTGTCGACGCGTCGCTTCACCGCGGGGGCGGTCAGGCCGACGGCGCTGCCGATCTCCTGGAACGAGGCGCGGGCCTGTCGCAGCAGGTGTTCCAGAATCCGCCGGTCGATGTCGTCCACGTCACACCCTTTTCGCCGGTGCGCAATTATTCGATGTTCTATGGCGAAAATGCGCAATGATTCGCTGTTACTGGCGCAATAGTAGGCGAATTACGGTCGTGGCAGCCGCAAGATCGCGCCGACCACACCGGGAGACACGTTGACGTCTGTAGCCACCCTCCGCGCCGAGTCCACCGCTCGTCATCCGCTGCCGCGACGGTTCGTCATGTGCCGCCCGGACTACTTCGAGGTCACGTACTGCATCAATCCGTGGATGGATCCGGCCGCGCCGGTCGACCGCGCCCGCGCCCTGCTGCAGTGGGAGACGCTGCGCGCCACCTACGAGGAGTACGGGCACAAGGTCGACGTGGTGCCCGGCGTGCCGGGCCTGCCCGACATGGTGTTCGCCGCCAACGGCGGTCTCGTCGTGGGCGACCGTGCGATGTCGGCCAGGTTCACCCACCCCGAACGGGCCGCCGAGGGCCCGGCCTATCACAACTGGTTTGCCCAGCACGGCCTCGCTGGCCTCGTCGACGCCAAGGAGATCAACGAGGGTGAGGGCGACTTCCTCCTCGTCGGCGACCGGCTGCTGGCAGGGATGGGCTTCCGCAGCTCGCTCGCGGCGCATCAGGAAGTGGCGCAACACTTCTCGCGTCCGGTGATGTCGCTGGAGCTGGTCGACCCGCGCTTCTACCATCTCGACACCGTGCTGCTGCCTCTGGACGACAACACGATCGCCTACTTCCCGCCCGCTTTCAGCGCGGCGAGTCAGGCGGTGCTCAGCGAGCTGTTCCCCGACGCCATCGTCGCTACCGACGCCGACGCCGCGGTGCTCGGATTGAACGGCGTCTCCGATGGTTTGAACGTTTTCCTCAGCGATAAGGCGACCGCGCTGAGCGAAGCGTTGCGTGCGCGTGGCTACAACCCGGTCGGCATCGACATGTCCGAGTTGCTCAAGGCCGGTGGCAGTGTGAAGTGCTGCACGTTGGAGATTCACGAATAGTCCACTGCCACAAGGCACCTGGCGCTTTGATGCCAGGTGCCTGCGTTCAGGTGACACTCGCGGCCCAAGACCTGAGCCAAGCATGATCAAGGGAAACTGATGGCGGCATCGGTCGAGTAGCGAACGCCATCGTTACCCCTTGATCTTTCCAAGCGCGCGACCGAAGGCTCGGCCCGCAGGACTGGGAACAGCCCATGCGGAATAAGAGCGGCATCCAACACTTGGGATCGGGCGATACGGAATGCTCGGGATCGTGCGTTGCCGACCGTGGCCGGTCAGGTCGACCTGCGGTATCCGGCATCGGTGGCGACGACGTCGGTGACGGTACCGCTGGGACGTCCGCAGCGACGTTCGCAGCCGGACCAGTGCTGGCGGCCGGCGACGGTCACCTCGTCCGCGCTGATCAGTGGAATGTCCTGTTGCGGAAGCGAATTCGACGCATCGGGAAGAACGCGACCGGATTCGACGGCGGCCGTCACGTCGGCGCGAACGTCGGTGTGCGACTTCGCGCATCCGGGTCGCCCCGCGCAGGCGCTGACCTGCAACCACGGCGAGTCGGCGTCGAAAATGAGCTCCATCGGCGCGAGCACGCGGACCACCTGCTCAGCCGTCCACTCGTCCATGTCCGCGATGACGACGCTGCGCCACGGAGTGATGAAGACGGGACGCTCGACGGCGGCGATGAATTCGGCCGTGCGCGCGGGCAGCGAGCCGAGCCGGATCCCGGCGCCGAGACTGACCGCTCCATCGTCCTGATTCAGCCAGCCGATCGGAATCGACTGGGCCGCATCGAAAGTCAGCCGATCGGGACTGCGGTTCAGTCCGAGCAGTTCGGTCACTCGCTCGGCGCCGTCCTCGATATCGCGCAGGCGCCACTCCTCGGCGCCGCGCAGGTCGAGGAAGCCGTGCGCGGCGGCGAGCATGACATCCACCGCGTCGGCGTCCGAGATCCGGATGCCGCTGTCCCGCCCCGCCAGCACGAGCGCGAATTCGCCTGTGCCCGTGGCATGTACGCCGATATCGCCGCCGAGTGGGCTGATATCCCCACGCCCGTCGTCCAGGGTGAACAACACGCGTCCGGGCAGCTCGGCCAGTCGCGGCGCGGCGAGCAGCGCCGCATCGAGCATCGGAACGAGCCCGTGCACATCCGCCACACCGCCGACCCGGCCGGACAGTGGCGAGGCCACGATATTGCGCACCCGCTCATGGGTGTGACTCGGCAACAACCCCGCCGCGCCGAGCCGATCAGTCAGCTCGCCCGCGTCCCGTACCTGCCGCAACTGCACGTTCCCGCGCGACGTCAGCTCGATATTCCCGTCCCCGAGATCCCGCGCCGCCTCGGCCAGCACCTGCAATTGCCCCGGCTCCACCCGCCCACCCGGCACCCTTATCCGCGCCAACGGCCCATCGGCCGCCGCGTGCAGCCGAAGCACGCCGGGACAAGAATCCGAAACACGTCGAGTCATAGTCCATCCAGCGTACTTATCGTGCCGACCAGCGCCGTCTGCCGACCGGTGCGTCCGCCGACCAGCGCGTCCGCCGACCGGCGTCCGCCGACCGGTGCGGCCTGTCGTCCGGTGTTCATGTCGACCGGTGCGGCTTGTCGACGGCGTTCCCGTCGACCGGCGTTCCCGTCCGTCGGTGCGACCGCTCCACCCGCGCTCCACGCATCGGACCGGTCGCCCACCTCGACAACCAGCGAGGCCCATCGCGGGTATTAGCCAGGTCATATCGAGAATGGAATAGGACGACCGGAGGCGTGGTTGAATAGCACTGTCGGCGTCCGGACAGCCCCGGGCCTCACCCCATTTGTCGCTTAGAGCGACCACTCGCCGAGAGGCGCTTGTGGGACGTCGGCTTTCCGACCTAGAGTCGGAAGACTCGAAGCCGCCGAGTGCATCGCGCTCGGCGGCTTTCGGTATTCGCGGCGATTTACGAGCTCGCGGGTCCGAGCCACCGCAGCGTAGAACTCCCGTCATCGCCCCGTTGTGCAGCAGGGTGCAAGACGCTCCTCGCACCAGCCCTACCGGTCGGCCGCCCGATACGGCCGCATGGATGCCGCCGAGTGTCGGCACCTCAATTTCGATCAGTTGGCAGGGCGTACAGCGTGTTACGGCGACCGGCCGACCCGGACCATCCCCACCGGCAGGTAGCATCTGCATGCTCGGCGGGCGATGAGGAAACCGGTGGAATTCCGGTGCGGTCGCGCCACTGTGAAAAGCCAGACCCTCTGGGGTTACCCAACCCGCCGGCTCCGCTGGCCGCCGACCCCGGTGGCGAGCAGCACACCCGATGGGCGCGTAACCCGAGGAAGGCCGTCACCCGTGATTCTGCTGCTGTCCACGTCCGACACCGATCTGCTCAGCGCGCGCGCCAGCGGCGCGGCGTACCGGTGGGGTAATCCGGCCCGCCTGCTGGTCGACGACCTGCCCGCGCTGCTCGACGGCGCCGATCTGGTGATCGTGCGCATTCTCGGCGGCAAGCGCGCCTGGGAGGACGGGCTCGACGCGGTCCGGGCGAGCGGGGTGCCGATGGTGGCGCTGGGCGGGGAGATCGCGCCGGACGCGGAGCTGATGGAGTGCTCGACGGTGCCGGGCGGCGTCGCGGCCGACGCGCACAACTACCTGGCCGCGGGCGGCCCGGACAACCTGCGGCAGCTGCACAATTTCCTCTCCGACACGGTCCTGCTGACCGGCCACGGCTTCGAGCCGCCGGTGCAGCTGCCGAGCTGGGGTGTGCTGGAACGGACGAGTTCGGTTGCGGCCGAAGGCGATACCCCGACCGTGGCGGTGGTCTATTACCGCGCACAGCATCTCGCCGGAAACACCGGCTACATCGAGGCGTTGTGCCAGGCGATCGAGTCCGCGGGGGCGCACGCGTTGCCGCTGTACTGCGCCTCCCTGCGCACCGCCGAGCCGGAACTCCTCGCGACGCTGCGCCGAGCCGACACCCTGGTGGTGACGGTGCTCGCGGCGGGCGGCACGAAGCCCGCGACCGCCTCGGCGGGCGGCGAGGACGAGGCCTGGGACGTCGGCGCGCTCGCCGACCTCGATGTGCCCATCCTGCAAGGCCTCTGCCTGACCAGCGGGCGCGCGCAGTGGGCGGCCAACGACGACGGGCTCTCCCCGCTCGATGTCGCGACCCAGGTCGCGGTCCCGGAGTTCGACGGCCGGATCATCACGGTTCCGTTCTCGTTCAAGGAGTTCGACGCCGACGGCCTGTCCACCTACGTCCCGGACGCCGAACGCGCGGCCAGGGTCGCGGGCATCGCGGTGCGCTACGCCCGTCTGCGCCGCATCCCCGCGGAGCGCAAGCGCGTAGCGCTCATGCTGTCGGCCTACCCGACCAAGCACGCTCGCATCGGCAACGCCGTCGGCCTCGACACCCCGGCCAGCGCGATCCGGCTGCTCACCGAGATGCGCGACGCCGGTTACGATCTCGGCGCGCCCGGCGAGATCCCCGGCCTCGACGAACGCGACGGCGACGCGCTCATCCACGCGCTGATCGCGGCGGGCGGCCAGGATCCGGACTGGCTGACCGCGGAACAGCTGGAG
>NZ_BAGH01000218.1 GCF_000308715.1 Nocardia tenerifensis NBRC 101015 | reverse complement strand
ACCCAGATCGTGCCGCCGCCGCCGTGGTGGCGTAAGTGGGCATTGGCCGCGGCGGCCGCCGTGCTGGTCGTGGGGGTGGCTGTCGGAGGGGTCGTCGTTCGCGATCGGCTCGAGCACTGCGGTGACGGCGTCGTGCACAGCGGTCCGTACGAGGAGTGCACCGGATTGACCGACGGCAGCGTGATTTTCGCGCCGGAGCTGCGCGACCTCGAGGAGCGGATCCGACGGGAGAACGACGACGTGGCCGGCTCGGGCGTGGCGCACGTCAGCATCGCCGTATTGCTGCCGATGACGTTGCGCGGCACCGGCGACGAGATCGTGACGAAGACGTGGGTCCGGCATCAGCTGGAGGGCGCGCACCTGGGTCAGCTCGCGGCGAACCACGCGACCACCTGGGGAAGCCAACCACGGATTCGGCTATTGCTCGCCAACGCGGGAAGCGGTCTGGCGCAATGGAAGTCGGCGGTCGACGAGCTCGAGAAGCGTCGCGATCGAGAGCACATCGTCGCGGTGACCGGCATCGGACTCAGCGTCGGCAACGCGGTGAGCGCCATGCGACGGCTGGCCGAGTCGCGGATGCCGATGGTCGGCTCGACGCTCACGGCCGACGACCTGTCCACCATCCCTGGCCTGCTGCGGGTATCGCCGACCAACACCGCGCAGGCGCGGGCGGCCGCCGCGTTCATCAAGCCGGACGCGCACCGTGCGCTGCTGGTTCGCGACGAGAACCCCGAGGATCACTATCCGCAGACGCTGGCCGATGAGTTCACCGTCTCCTTTCCCGATGCGACGCACGGATTCTCGGGTCCGACCGAGAAGTATGACTCGCGAGACATCAACGTCGACAACACTTTTCAGTACATGATGCCGAATGTCTGCCATGCCGCGCCGGAGGTGGTGTACTTCGCCGGAAGGGCAAGGCACGCCGTGACATTCATCAAGGCGCTCGCCGACCGTGGTTGCCCCAAGGGGCCGATCACCGTGCTCACCGGCGACGACATGGCGTCCTATGCCGCGCCGGACGACGCCATCCAAACCGCGCTGGATTCCGGTGTATCCGTTGTCTATACCGGTCTGGCACATCCTCAGGCGTGGCAGTCGAACAAGGACGCATTCAACCTGCACTCCATCGCGCAGTTCGCCGCGGGGTGCCAAGGGCGCGTCTGCTATCGCGAATTGTCCAGCGACGGACTGGAAGACGCGGCGGCCATCACCGGCTACGACGCGGTGGCGACCGCCGTCCAGGCGATCCGGCAGGCGGCCGGTGCGGCGGGCAATGTCGTGCGCGCCGAGGACGTGCTGCAGTCGATGAACCGGTTGCACGGCACGACGGCGGTGCTTGGGGCCAGCGGGACCCTGGACTTCGACGAGGTCGGCAACCCGGTCGACAAGCCGGTGCCGATGCTGCGGGTGCTACCCGGGAAGACGCCGGAGTTTCTGCGGTTGTCCCTGCCTGATTAGCCGACCCGGGGTAAAGCTGTCGAGGTCCGCTGTCTCGGATGCGCAGACGTAATCGGCGCGGCGTGCACGGCCGAGCTCTCGAGCTACCGTCTCCAGTGCTCCCTCGAAGGCTTTGCGAAAAGTACGTGTGGAACGTCGCCCCCAGTACGAATCAAGCGTCTGTGGCGCACTTCGGGTGGTCTCGGTAGTTCGGGCGGCGCCGTGACTGTTATCGCAGCCTCGATAGCCTGGTCGAGTCGTGGGTCGATGAGGTTGCGGATCTGCGTGCGGGATTTTGTCGGCGGCGAGTAGCCCGAGTAATGCGGGTCCGCCGGGCATCGGTATCGAGTGGGTGCCGCTGCCCGACCGATCAGTGTCCGGCATGTCCTGTCACTGGAGTGTCAGGGATGTGCTGTCAGTGGAGAGCGATCAACCGAACTACGTCAGGGTGCGGCTGGAGAGGACGCGGCCGACCTCGATGACGATGACGACGCGCGTCGGGTTCTCGCGGGGGACGCGGTAGCGGAGGGCGTAGCGGCGTTCGGCCTCGGCGACGGCGTCGGGGTCGTCGAGCACTGTCGCGGGGCCCTCGAGGGTCAGCCATCGGCGGCCCTCGACCTGGCTGACGGCCGCGTAGCCGCCCCGGCGCGCGTTGCGAACCTTCGCCGAGGCGCCGTCGGTGATCACGCGGACCAAGCCGGCCTCCGCGTCCCAGGTGAATCCCACCGCGACGACGTGCGGCGTGCCGTCGGCCCGCAGCGTGGTCAGGGTGGCGAGGTGGCGCTCGGTGACGAACTCGAGCGCGGCGGGGGACAGCTCTACGGTCTGCGTCGGCATGCCCTGACGGTAGCGCTCGTTCCCGAGCGGTGACTCGGCCGGTATGGCCGCGGCGGACGGTGGTACCCGCCCGTTCTCGCGACAAGACGCCGGGATGTCCCGTGGTCAGCGCCGCGGCGGGGAGATGACAGACTATGCGCCATGGGATTGCGAGGGATTGCCGAGGGGACGGTGCTGCTGCTCGGCGGGCGCAGCGAGATCGGGCTCGAGGTGGCGCGGCGGCTCGCGCGCGGGCAGGTGGTGATCCTCGCGGCGCGGCGCAGCGACGAGCTGGCGGAGCAGGTCGCGACGCTCACCGAGGCCGGCGCGGCGCAGGTGCACTGCGTCGAGTTCGACGCCGACGACACGGCGAGCCACCCCGCCTTCTTCGACAAGGTCGTGGCCGAACACGGTCAGCTCGGCGTCGCGGTGCTCGCCTTCGGTGTGCTCGGCGATCAGGCTCGGGCGGAACAGGATCCGGCCCACGCGCTCGCCGTCGTGCACACCGACTACGCCGCCCAGGTCAGCGTCCTCACCATCCTCGCGAATCTCCTTCGCGCGCAAGGTGAAGGGCAGCTCGTCGTCTTCAGCTCGGTCGCGGGCGCGCGCGTACGCCGCGCCAACTACGTCTACGGATCCGCGAAAGCGGGTCTCGACGGTTTCGCCTCCGGACTCGCCGATGCCTTGCACGGCAGCGGTGTTCACCTTCTGCTCGCCCGCCCAGGCTTCGTCATCGGCCGCATGACCGAGGGCATGGAGCCCGCTCCCTTCTCCAGCACTCCCGACCAGGTAGCCGCCGCCGTGGTCAAGGGCCTGCACAAGCGCGCGGGAGTGGTCTGGATCCCCGGCATCCTGCGCCCCGTGTTCTTCGCGATGCGGCTACTGCCCCAAGCCATTTGGCGCCGGATGCCGCGGTGAGCCGCGAGCGGCGGGTGAGCGGTGTTGTGCCGCAGCGACTGGCGTCCGATGCCGCGGTGAGTCGCGAGTGGTGGCCGAGTGGTGCTGTGCCGCAGCGGCTGGTGTCGGTTGCGGCGGTGGGCCGCGAGTGGTGGGTGGGTGGTGTTGTGCCGCAGCGACTGGTGCCGGTTGCCGCGGTGAGCCGCGAATGGCGGGCTAGTGATGCTGTGCCGCAGCGACTGACTAATCGTGTTGTACTGCAGGACCTCACGGGCGGCGTTGTGCCGCAGCGACTGGCGTTGGTTGCGGCGGTGGGCCGCGAGTGGTGGGTGAGTGGTGTTGTGCCGCAGTCCCTGACGCGGGGTGTGGTGCCGCAGTCCCTGACGCGGGGTGCGGTGCCGCAGTCCCGTGTGAGCGGTGTCGTGCCGCAACGAGGGGCGGGCGGGGCTGCGGTCATGCGCCGGGCGAGTCGCGTCGTGTGGCAGTGCCACGTGGGTGGTGCTGTGCGGCAGCGTCCCGGAACAGGTTTTGTGCCGCAGCTACATGCGAGCCGCGATGTGCGGCCACGGCTTGTGCGAAGGATTGCGGAGCGGCAGCCCCATGCGCGCAGCGCGGTGGTGCGCAGCCACGTGGGCGAGGTTAGGCGGCACCGTGCCATCAGCGATTTCGTGCCGCCGCATCTCGGAGGCGGTGCTGTGCGGCGGTGCCATGTCAGCGCTGTTGTGCCGCCGCGCCTGGTGAATAGGGCTGTGCCGCAGCATGTCGAGCTGAATGCTGTGCCGCAGTGCCTCGTCGGCCGCGTTGTGCGGCGGCTTCATGCGCGTGGTGTCGTGCGACAGTGCTTCCTGAGTGGCTTTGTGCCGCAGTCTCCCTCGCAGAGCGTTGGTGCGCAGTGCTACGCGGGCTCCATCATGCGGCAGCGCCTCGTGAGCGGGATGGTTCGGCCACGATTCGCGAGGGGCGTTGTGCCGCAGCATCTCGAGCGGAGGGCTGTCCCGGGGAGGCTCGCGGATGGGATGGAGCGGCGGCGTCATGTGGGTGGAGTTGTGGAGCAGCGGCTTGGAGCTGTTGACCTCGGGTCGCGCTGGCCGGTGGGTGGTTGGTGATGGCGGTGTTGTGGTCTGGGCCGCAGGTTGTGGTGGTGGGGATCGGGGCTGATGGGTGGGAGGGGTTGGGACGGGCGGCGCGGGAGGCCGTTGCGGGGGCCGAGGTGCTTTTCGGGTCGGTGCGGCAGCTCGGGCTTGTGCCGGAAGGGGATTCGGTGGGGGAACGGGTGGGGTGGCCGTCGCCGTTGGTGCCCGCGTTGCCGGGGTTGTTCGAACGGTATGCGGGGGCGCGGGTGTGTGTGCTGGGTAGTGGGGATCCGATGTTCTATGGCATCGGGGTGACGTTGGCACGGTTGTTGGGGTCGGAGTCGTTGCGGGTCTTGCCGCAGCCGTCGTCGACGTCGCTGGCGTGCGCGCGGCTGGGGTGGGGGGTGGCGGCGACGCCGGTGGTGAGTGTGGTGGGGCGGCCATTGGCGACGGTGCTGCCGGAGTTGGCGCAGGGGCGGCGGGTGCTGGTACTCAGCGCCGATGAGCGAACGCCTGCGCAAATCGCGGAGTTGCTGGGTCGCAATGGTTTCGGAGATTCGACGCTGACTGTGCTGGAGCAGTTGGGGGGTCCGGCGGAGCGTGTCGTGGCGGGCATCGCGAAGCAGTGGGGACATCCCGCCGGTGATCCACTGAACGTCGTGGCGATCGAGTGCGCCGAGGATCCGGGGCATACCCGAGCGTCGAGACTGCCCGGCCTGCCGGACGAACTCTTCACTGGCGACGGCCAACTCACCAAGAACGAGGTACGCGCCCTGACCGTGGCCGCGCTCGCCCCCGCCCCGGGTGAGCTGCTGTGGGACGTCGGCGGCGGATCGGGCAGCATCGCGATCGAATGGTGCCGCACGCACCCCGCCTGTCGCGCAGTCACTTTCGAGCGGCTGGAGTCGCGGCGCAAGCAAATCACCGATAACGCGTCAGCCCTGGGTGTTCCGCACATATCCGTGCGCGGCGAGGTGTCGGCGGAATTACGGCAATCCGAATTCCCTTCGCCCGACGCCATTTTCATCGGCGGCGGGCTGACCCAGCACGGCCTATTCGAGACATGCTGGTCACAGCTGCGCCAAGGCGGCAGGCTCGTCGCGAACGCGGTGACCGCCGAGTCGGAGTCGCAGCTGCTCACCTGGGCGGCCGAGCACGGCGGCACGTTACGGAAGTTCCAGATCTACCGCGCGGAGCCACTGGGATCTTTCACGACTTGGCGTCCCCAGTTGCCCGTCACGCAATGGTCTGTTGTGAAAATGCACAAGGTCGGGCCACGAAATGCGGTCCGCGAATGAAACGCGCGCACGACAGCGGGTAGGGTCGGGGCCGAGATCCGATCATGATCGGAAATCCGGTTCCTGATGGGGAGATTGAATGAAATACAAGAAGTTCGCCGCCACCGCACTTTTGGCCATCGCCGCCACCGGCGTCACGGCAGGCACCGCGTACGCCGCGCCCGTGCCGGCACCGCCCGCGCAGGAGCAGACCGCGGCCGCTCCGACCGTGCAGGGCCAGGACCAGGGCGTCAGCTACGCTCTGCAACTGGCCGACGCGGGCAAGTCCGTCGTCACCAACGTCACCGGCGGCGCGTTCAGCCTGGCCGCCGACCAGCAGTCGGTCGTCCTGACGAACGCCGCGGGCGCGACCGTCACCACCATCCCGCTCACCACCACCGCCAAGGGCGAGCAGGTGCGGATCGCCGCGGCCATCGCCGAGGACGCCAAGCAGTTGACGCTCACCCCGCAGGTCGCCCCGGGCGCGAACGCGCCGGTCGCGGCCGAGTTCATCGGCGCGCAGGAGTGGTTCTTCGCCGAACTGCAGCGCGCCTCGCTCGGCGCGCTGGTGGGCGGCTTGATCGGCGCCGCCGTCGGCTTCCTGTTCTTCGGGGTCGGGCTCCTGCCCGGCGCGGTGCTCGGCGCGCTCATCGGCCTCGCCGTCGCGGGCGGGCCCTCGCTGCTGAACGCCGGCATCGCCTACTTCAGCGGCCAGCCCTGAAAACCCTGATATTGGGCGGCACCCGGGAAGCCAGGGAGCTCGCCCACCTCGCCTCCGGCGAGCGCGGAGTCGACATCGTCTCCTCGCTCGCCGGACGCGTTCGCGACCCCCTGCTCCCGGATGGCGCGGTGCGCGTCGGCGGTTTCGGCGGGGTCGATGGTCTGCGGGAATGGTTGGGGTCCAACGGGATCGACGCCGTGGTCGACGCCACCCATCCGTTCGCGGGCCGCATCAGCGCCAACGCGGCCGCCGCGGCGGCGCAGCTGCACCTGCCGCTCGTGCACCTGCGACGGCCCGGCTGGTCCGCACGGCCCGGTGATCGGTGGATTCGAGTACCCGATCTGGCCGCCGCGGCAGAAGCCGTGGGCGAGTTGGGCGATCGAGTCTTCTTGACCATCGGTCGCCAGGGCGTCGGCGCTTTCGCCGGACTGCACGATCGCTGGTTTCTGATCCGCGCCATCGATCCGCCCGAGGGCGCGCTCCCGCCGCGGCACGAATTACTGCTCGCCCGTGGGCCTTTCACGGTCGACGAGGAGGCGCGGCTGCTGGTGGACCGGCGCATCGATGTGCTCGTCACCAAGGACAGCGGCGGCGACCAGACCGAGGCCAAGCTGATCGCCGCCCGTGCGGCGGGGCTCGCGGTGGTCGTGATCGACCGGCCGCCACTGCCCGAGGGCGGGGCGGTCGTGGAAGATGTTGCCCAGGTGCTGGATTGGCTCCGGGCGTGCTCAGCCGCCCAGTAGCTCGGGCAGACGGTCGAACCAATCGAGCACCGCGCGTTCGTAACCGATGCCGAAATCCATTGTGGCGCGGGCGAACACGGACATATCCGACGGATCCTCGTCGAGATACCTAGTGAGCCGCGCCTGATGAATCTCCCTGTTGGCGGCGATGATTCGGTCGAGGTGCGCGCGATCGAGATGGTCGCCGAAGGATAGCGTCAACAGCAATGGGAAGCGGATGTTCTCGCCGCCCGGATCGCGAGCGATCCACTCCAGGAACGCCTCCCGGCCCAGGTCGGTGATGAGGTAGGGGGTGCGCTCCCTGGCGCCCGGTTCCCCCTTCTCGACCAGGCCGGCCGCGTCCATGGTGGCGAGCTCGCGGTAGACCTGGCTTTGCGTGATGGTCCAGAAGTCGCCGATGCGGTCCTGGGCCTCGGCCACCAGATCCCAGCCCGACATGGGTCCTTCGTGCAGAAATCCGAGCAGCGACGCGGCCGTGGAGTTCAACGGCTTGCGGCTGGTCGCGGTTTTCGTCAACCGACTGCTCCCTTCGCTGTCAACATTCCATAGTGGAATGTTATACGAACGTGCGCCGGATCGCCTCGCCTGACCTACTTGCCGGCCAGCTGATCCAGCCGGGCCAGCACCAGCGCCATGCCCTCTTCCAGTCGTGCTTGGCCGAGGCGCAATTCGACCAGGTCTTCCTCGATCTTCCCGGTGCGCTCCGCGATCCGGTCGATGCCGTCGAGCGCCTTCCTGGTGAGCTCCGCGAGTTCGGTGAGGACCGCACCCTGCTCGTCGAGGGCCTGTTCGCCGGCGGTGGCTCGGGCCTCCAGGGCTCGGGCGCGCAACGTCAGCTCCGACAGTGTCGCGGCCAAGATCCCTCCAATCGTCAGTGCGTCAGGAGATCTTACGCGCCGGAGCGGGGCACGTCGCCCGTGCAGGCGTAGCGACGCGAGGTGTAGACGCGCACGCCCTGGTCGGTGGCCACGGCCGCCGTGGTCGACGCGCCGATGATCAGCAGCGTGCGCATGTCCACCTCGGCCGGGTCGAGCTCGGCGAGCGAGACCACCCGCACGGACTCCGTCGGACCGCCGACGTCGCGCCCGAGCACCACGGGCGTGTCGGGCTTGCGGTGCTCGAGCAGCAGATCGCGCATGGCGCCGACCTGCCAGGTGCGCTGTGACGAGGCGGGGTTGTAGACGGCGATCGCCATATCCGCGGCGGCCACCGCCGAGAGTCGTTGTGCGACAACCTCCCACGGCTTCAGGCGGTCCGAGAGCGAGATCATCGCGTAGTCGTGACCCAGCGGCGCGCCGACGCGGCTCGCCACCGCGTTGGCCGCCGTGAGCCCCGGCAGCACCCGCACCGGCACGCCGCGCCACTGCGGGTCGGCGGCCTCCTCCAGCACCGCCGCCGCCATCGCGAACACGCCCGGATCGCCCGACGACACCACCGCGACCCG
>NZ_BAGH01000219.1 GCF_000308715.1 Nocardia tenerifensis NBRC 101015 | reverse complement strand
GGCCCCGGCCGTGGCCACCGTGCGCTCGGCGCTGGCCAGGCAGCGGGCGCTGCGGCTGGTCTACTACTCGGCGAGTCGCGATGTGGTCAGCGAACGTGTCGTCGATCCGATTCGTATCGTTCTCGTGGACAACAACAGCTACCTGCAAGCCTGGTGCCGCCAGGCGGAGGGAGTGCGGCTGTTCCGCTTCGACCGGATCGAGGCCGCCACCGAGCTGGACGAGCCGGCCAGGCCGCCGAGCCACGCGACGGAGGAGTCCGCCGCGCTCGACCTGTTCCAGGACGATCCCGCGGTTCCCTTGGCGCGCTTGCGGATTCACGGCGATTACGCGTGGGTGCTCGACCAGTATCCGATGAACCGGGTCGCGGTGCACCCCGACGGCAGCCTGGAGGCGACCATGCGATTCGCCACCCTGGACTGGATGGCGCGCCTGCTGCTCGGCTTCGGCGCGGGCGTCACCGTCCTCGGGCCGCCGGAGTTGGTGGCCGCGGTGCGCGAGCGCTCCAACGCCGCCCTCGCCGCCTACTCCGAGGCCGGTCTCGCGTGACGAGCCGGGTGCTCGTGGTCGGTGCTGGCAGCGTCGGCGTCTTCGTCGGCGGCAAGCTGGCCGTGGCTGGAGCCGACGTCACCTTCGTCGGCCGGCCGCGGGTGCTCGACGAGATCACCGCCTCCGGCCTGCGACTCACCGACCTCGACGGCGGCGACGACGCGCTGCCCGCGGACCGATTCCACGTGGCCACCGAGCCGGACGACGCGGGCTCGGCCGATCTGGTGCTCGTCGCGGTGAAGTCGGCGGCGACCGCGGACGCGGTGCGCGACCTGGCTGGTAAGGTCCGGCCGGGCACGGTGGTGCTGAGCCTGCAGAACGGCGTCGGCAACGACACCGTGATCCGAGAGGTGCTGCCCAACTGCGTGGTGCTGGCCGGCATGGTGCTGTTCAACGTCGTGCACCACCCCGGCGGCCGGTTCCACCGCGGCACCGAGGGCGGACTCGCCGTCCAGGACGATCCCGGCCTCGCCCCGTTCCTCGGCCTCTTCGAACAGGCCGGGCTCGCGCTGCACCGCCACTCCGATCTGCGCCCCGTGCAGTGGGCCAAACTGCTGCTGAATCTGAACAACCCGATCAACGCGCTGTCCGGTCGCACCCTGCGCGAGCAACTCGCCGACCGCGACTATCGCCGCTGCCTGTCGCTGACCCAACGCGAGGCGCTCGCGGTGATGAACAAGGCGCGCATCGCCCCGGCCCGCCTGACGCCCGTGCCACCGCGGGTGATGGCTACACTGCTCACGGTCCCGGACGGGATCTTCCGGCGCGCCTTCGGCCGGGTGCTCGCCGTCGATCCGATGGCACGCTCGTCCATGGCCGACGATCTGCGACTGGGGCGCAAAACCGAGATCTCTTGGCTCTGTGGGGAGATCGTCGGCCTCGGCGCGATGGTCGGCCTGCCGACCCCGGTGAACCAGCGGCTGATCGAACTGATCGTCGCGGCCGAACAGGGCGACAAACGCACCTGGACCGGCGCGGAACTGCTCGAACAACTGCGGGCCGCGCACGCGAGCGGCCGGTGAGACAACAGAAAAACCAGGCGTGACATCGGGGTGCGCCACCGCCCCCACATGGCCGGACAGTGCGTTCGCGCACGTCGTGCTCCGGTAGCATCGGAACCATCACCAGTCTTGGGAGGTAACAATCATGGGCAGTCTGAGCATCTGGCACTGGCTGATCATTGCGGTCGTTTTCGTGATGTTCTTCGGCGCCAAGCGGATGCCCGACGCGGCCCGCAGCCTGGGCCGGTCGCTGCGCATCTTCAAGAGCGAGGTCAGTCAGATGCAGCACGAGGGCAAGGACTCCGACCACGCGTCGACCCCGCCCGCGCAGCAGCCCGTGCAGCAACTGCCGCCCGCGCAGCCGGCGACCCCGTCGACCACCCAGCAGCCGCAGGCCGAGCCGAAGACGCTCTGAGCGTCCCGCTCGTCCCGGAGTGAGCGAGAACTCACTCCGGATACAGTGCTGTTGCCTCGTGCCTCGGCACTAGCACGCGCTGCCACGTCGCCGGCTTCTCACCCAGGGGCAAACACCCACCATGCGAATCCCGTTCGATCCCCGGCACAGTAAGCGCCGGACCAATCCCGACGGCACCATGTCGTTGGTCGAGCACCTGCAGGAACTGCGCTACCGGCTGCTGGTCTCGATCGCCGCGGTGATCGTCACCACCGTGCTCGGGTTCATCTGGTACGAATACGGATTCCTCGGCATCGACAGCCTCGGCGGCATCCTCCGCGGCCCTTACTGCTCGCTGCCGGACTCTTCGCGCGCCGCGATCAGCCCCGACGGCACCTGCAAGTTGCTGGCGACCGCGCCGTTCGAGCAGTTCACCCTGCGCCTGAAGGTCGGCATGACTGCGGGCATCGTGCTCGCCGCGCCGGTCTGGCTCTATCAGCTGTGGGCGTTCATCACGCCGGGCCTGTACGCGAAGGAGCGCAAGTACGCGGTCGGCTTCGTCTCGGCCGGGTCGGTGCTGTTCGCGACGGGCGCCGCGCTGGCGTACGTGGTTGTCGCCCATGCCTTGAGCTTCCTGCTCACGATCGGCAACAACGTTCAGATCACCGCGCTCAGCGGCTCGCAGTACTTCAGTTTCATCATCCAATTGCTCGTCATCTTCGGCGTCAGCTTCGAAACTCCTTTGCTGATCATCGGTTTGAACCTCATCGGGGTGCTCACCTACGCGCGGCTCAAGGCGTGGCGGCGCGGAATCACGTTCGGGCTCTTCGTCTTCGCGGCCATCGTGACCCCGCAGGACCCGTTCTCCATGCTGGCCCTGGCGTTCGCGCTGACAGTGCTGTTCGAGGTCGCGATCCAGTTCGCCCGGCTCAACGACATCCGCAAGGCCCGGCGGGAGGCCGAGGACCTGGCCGCGCTGTCCGACGAAGAGGCCTCGACGATCACCGGCCCAGACCCGATCGACCCCGCGACCTCGCTGGTGACACCGCCGGATAAAACCGGGCGGTCTATGTCGGACTACTCCGATACCCTCTGACGGTGACACATCACCGGTCGCAGACGGGAGAGCTCGCGAAGTTCTCCACCGAGCTGAAGTTCAGCCTCGACCCCTTTCAGCGCACGGCCTGCGCGGCACTCGAAGACGGCCACAGCGTGCTGGTCTGCGCGCCGACCGGCGCGGGTAAGACCGTCGTCGGCGAGTTCGCCGTGCATCTGGCGCTCGCCGCGGGCGGCAAATGCTTCTACACCACGCCGATCAAGGCACTGTCGAACCAGAAATTCGCCGACCTGACCGAGCGCTACGGCCGCGACAGCGTCGGCCTGCTCACCGGCGACCAGTCGATCAACCCCGGCGCGCCCGTCGTGGTGATGACCACCGAGGTGCTGCGCAACATGCTCTACGCGTCCTCGGACGCGCTGCGCGGGCTGTCGTTCGTGGTGATGGACGAGGTGCACTACCTCGCCGATCGGTTCCGCGGGGCGGTGTGGGAGGAGGTGATCCTGCACCTGCCGCCGGACGTGAAGCTGGTCAGCCTGTCGGCGACGGTCAGCAACGCCGAGGAGTTCGGCGCGTGGATGGAGACCGTGCGCGGCGACACCGCGGTGGTGGTCGACGAGACCAGGCCGGTGCCGCTGTGGCAGCACGTCATGGTCGGGCGGCGGATGTTCGACCTGTTCGACACCGACTCCACGGACCAGAAGGTGCTGGTCGACGAGGATCTCGTGCGGTTCATCCGCCAGCGCGAGGCCGCCGACCGGATGAACAGCTGGGCCCGTCCGCGTAACGGGCGCGGCGGGCCGCGCCGCGACTTCCGCCCGTTGCCGCGCCCCGAGGTGCTGGCCAAGCTGGACGAAGAGGGATTGCTGCCCGCGATCACGTTCATCTTCAGCCGGGCCGGCTGCGACGGCGCGCTGGCGCAGTGCCTTCGATCGCGCCTGGACCTCAGCAATCCCGACGATCGGGACCGGATCGACGACATCATTGAGAAGCACACCGGCGACCTGCCCAAGGCCGACCTCGAGGTGCTCGGCTACTGGGAGTGGCGCACGGCGCTGCACCGCGGGCTGGCCGCGCATCACGCCGGCATGCTGCCCGCGTTCCGGCACACCGTCGAGGAACTGTTCGTCAAGGGCCTGGTGCGGGCCGTATTCGCCACGGAGACACTGGCTCTCGGCATCAACATGCCCGCGCGCACGGTGGTGCTCGAGCGGCTGGTCAAGTACAACGGCGAGTCGCACGCCGAGCTCACCCCGGGCGAGTACACCCAGCTCACCGGCCGGGCCGGGCGGCGCGGCATCGACGTCGAGGGCCACGCGGTCGTGCTGTGGCAGCCGGAGGTGGACACCAGCGCGGTCGCCGGCCTCGCCTCCACCAGGACCTTTCCGCTGCGCAGCTCGTTCAAGCCGGGCTACAACATGTCGATCAACCTGATCGACCGGATGGGCGCGCAGGAGTCGCGCGCGCTGCTCGAGCGTTCGTTCGCGCAGTTCCAGGCGGACCGTTCGGTGGTCGGGCTGGTGCGTGGCATCGAACGCAACGAGTCCCAGCTGCGCAAGCTGCTCGGTCAGCTCGGCGGGCCGGAAGGTGACTTCCTGGAATACATTTCGCTGCGTGAGCGAATCAAGCAGCGGGAGCGGCAGCTCGAGCAGCAGGGGCGTTCCGATCGGCGCGGGGTGGCCGTCGCCGCGCTGACCGCGTTGCGGCGCGGCGACGTGGTGGCGATCCCGTCCGGGAGGCGCGCGGGTCTGGCCGTCATCCTCGAACCCGATACGACGCCGGGTGATCCGCGCCCGCTGGTGCTCACTGAGGACAAGTGGGCTGGACGGGTTTCGGTGGCGGATTTTCCGGTGCCCGCGGAAACCCTGGGACACATGCGGTTACCCCGGCGGGTCGATCACCGGACCGCGCAGGCCCGTCGCGACCTCGCCTCGGCGCTGCGCAGCACCGGCATCTCCGCGCCCGGCCGGGCTCGGCGCGGTAAACGGAACTCGGCGGCCGACGACCGGGAACTGTCCACGCTGCGGCGTACGCTGCGCTCGCATCCGGTGCACACCCGGCCGGATCGGGAGCAGATGTCGCGCCTCGGCGAGCGCTACAACCGGCTGGCCAGGGAGACCGAGACCATGCGCCAGAAGGTTGCCGCGACCACGAACTCGCTGGCCCGCACCTTCGATCGGATCGTCGGGCTGCTCGAGGAGCGCGGGTTCGTGCACGAGTCGGAGGTGACCGCGGACGGGCGCAGGCTCGCGCGGATCTACTCCGAGAGCGACCTGCTCGTCGCCGAGTGCCTGCGACAGGGACTGTGGCGCGGGCTCGGACCCGCCGAGCTGGCCGCCGTGGTCTCCATTCTCGTGTTCGAATCCCGCCAGGAGGGTGGATATCTCGGCGTGACGGGCCCGACCGCGCCGATCCGGCGGGCGATCGGCGAGACCATCCGCGTCTGGAGCGAACTGCGCTCCGACGAGGCACGGCACAAGCTGCCGCCGACTCGGGAACCGGACCTCGGCTTCGTCACCGGCGTGCACAAGTGGGCGCGCGGCGACGGGTTGGCCGAGTCGTTGCTCGCCAGCGGCGATCAGGCCGCGCCGCTGTCGGCGGGCGACTTCGTGCGCTGGTGCAGGCAGGTGATCGATCTGCTCGATCAGATCCACGGCGGGGCCGACGATCCGGAGGTCGCGGCGACCGCCGCGAAGGCGGTGCGGGCGATCAGGCGGGGTGTCGTCGCGGTGGACGCCGCGTAGCGGATTAGATTGTGATTTGATTTCTTTCGCGTACCGACCGTGACGGCGGACTCGCGGGCCGGAGCCGAGCGTAGCGAGGCGAAGGTACGCGTGCGACCGTTCCCACGCGGGGGGCTACCGTGTGTACAACGATGCGAGTGGAGGCAATCAGATGAGCGGCCCGTTTGGACCCAGCGAACCCGGGGAGGGACGCAACGATCCCACCCAGCAGTGGGGTGGACAGCAGGCACCCGGCGGGACAGGACCGACCCCTCAGTGGGGCGGCCAACCGCAGACGCCCGCCTCGGCTCAGCCGACCCAGCAGTGGGGTGACCAGCAGCAGTGGGGTCAGCCGCAGCCACAGCCTCCGCAGCAGCAGTGGGGGCAGCAGCCTCCCCCGCAGTGGGGTCAGCAGCCCGGTCAGCAGAGTCAGCCGCAGTGGCAGCAGGCCCAGCCGCAGGATTGGCAGCAGGGCCAGCAGCAGTGGGGCCAGCCTCCGCAGCAGCAGTGGGGTCAGCCGCCGCAACAGCCGCAGTCGGGCGGCAAGGGCAAGGGCCTGATCATCGGCCTCGTCGTGCTCGGCGTCGTCGTCATCGGCGCGATCGTCGCCCTGGTCCTCGTGCTGACCTCCAAGGACAAGCTCGACCAGTCGGCCGTCCAGGACGGCGTCAAAAAAGGTGCTCACCGACTCCTACGGCATCCAGGACGTCAGCGACGTCAAGTGCCCCGACGGTCCGGAGGTCAAGGTCGACGCCACCTTCACCTGCGACCTCAAGGTGAGCGGTGAGGCGAAGAAGGTGACTATCAAGATCACCAAGGAGGATGGGACCTACGAGGTCGGCCGTCCGAACTAGTCGCTCGCGCGAACTCCGCGGCCGGCCCATTTTTGGTGGGCCGGCCGTTGGTTTTTCGGGGTTAGTCGCTGGCTGTTCCGGGCTGGCTGTTGGTTCGCCGGGGTGGTTGTTGGTTCGCTGGGCAGGTCGGTTGAGCCCTGCGGCCCGTGCTTCTGTGCACCGTCAGCAGGCGGGCCGGTCAACAGCCGCACTCCCTTTTGGTAGACGCACGCGTGTTGTCGCGGCAAGTCGGTGTGCGGGAAACAAGAGAGGGTGCGGGTGAGTGCGGGTTAGGAGGCGCGGGTGGAGAGGGCCTTGATGAGGCGGGTGATCGGGCTTTCGGCGTTGTAGGTGGTGGCCAGTTCGTGGAGGCGGTCGGGGTCGGCGGGGTTGGTGGGGAGGGCGTCGGGGCGGGAGAGGGCTACGTCGGCGTCGCAGACGACGCGCACGACGGGGGCGGCGACCTTCAAATACTCTTCTGCCGCACGGAGTTTGGCGCGGATGCCCTGGGCTAGGTCGGCCTCGGGGTCCTCGACGGCGGCGACGAGCGCCTCCAGCGAGCCGAAGCGGGAGATGAGCATCGACGCGGACTTCTCGCCGATCCCCGCGACGCCCGGCAGTCCGTCGGAGGCGTCGCCACGCAGGGTGGCGAGATCGGCGTAGGCGCGGCCCGCATTCACCAGTGGCACACCGTATTTGGCGGACACCTCGGCCGGACCGAACAGCTCGGCCTTGGCCAGTCCGCGGCCCGCGTAGAGCACCCGCACGGGCGGCTCCGGCGTGTCGCGGACGAGTTGCAGCAGGTCACGGTCGCCGCTGACGACGACCACCTCGTCGGTGGTCTCGCGGGTGGCCAGGGTGCCGAGCACGTCGTCGGCCTCGAGCCCCTCGGCCCCGCCGGTCGCGATGCCGGCCGCCTCGAGCACCTCGAGGATCATGTCGACCTGCGGCGTCAACGTGTCGGGCACCTCCTCGGCCCCCGGCCCCGCGTCCGCGGACGTGTCGAGCCGATGCGCCTTGTACGAGGGCACCAGCTCGACCCGGAACGCGGGCCGCCAATCCAGGTCGAGGCATACCACCAGCCGACTCGGCGCATGCTTGGTGATCAGCGACGCGACCATGTCGGTGAACCCACGCAACGCGTTGACCGACCGCCCGTCCGCCGCGGTGATCTTCTCGGGAATCGCGTGGAAGGCACGGAACCACAAACTCGCCCCGTCCAGGAGCAACAGCGGTCCAGAAGTCGCAGCAGAAGTCACGCGCTGAGGTTACCTCGCCGCCCCGACAAACCGGCCCTACGATGCCATCGCCGGCTGAGCGCGCGGGTGAGCTGCCAACGAATCGACGCATGGCGCTATTGCGTGCAGGCAGCTGAGGGTGGCGCGCGTGGGCGGTCTATAGGTGGGCGCGCGAGCCCGTCGTCCCGGCGGGTCGATTCGAATGCGTGCGCGATGGCGTCGATAGATCGGCTGCGAGGTCATTGCGGCGGGCCGGTTAGGGGGCGCGTGAGGCGGTCGATGGAGTGGCCTGCCATGGTATCGACGGCGAGGCCGAGCACGACGAGCTGGCGGCGTTCGAGCCCGCCACCTCGTCGCCGGGCCGGAACCGCCATGTCAGTGCCTGTTCGACCACGCCGCTGATGTCCCAGCCGAGGCTGAACGGCGGCTTGCCGAGCAGCGGGAACTCGCCGTCGCGCAGGCGCGCCTCCAGGGGGTTGAGCCGGATCGCCGTCACCGAGTTGGCTCTGGGCGGCCCGTTGGTCGATGGCCTGCGCCGCCGAATGCGACTCTGCCGCACGCTCTGTCGGCGTGGTCGGGGACCTGTCGGTGATTTGCGTGTCCGGCTTGCACGTGGACCTCGAGGCGGAGGTTGCAATCGGCGGCATGGCGGCTGAGGTGAGCGTGTGGGCCGGTCGATCGAGCGGCTCGTGAGGCTGTTGTGGTGGGTGGCTGGGGGCGGGCGGTCGATGGAGCGGCCTGCGATGGTGTCGACGGCGAGGTCGAGCACGACGAGCTGGCGGCGTTCGAGCCCGTTGTCACCGAGTTGGCTCTGGGCGGCCCGTTGGTCGAGGGGCCTGTGCCGCCGAATGCGTTTCGGCCGCACGCTCTGTCGGCGTGGTCGGGGACCTGCCGGTGATCTGCCCGGCCGGCACGTCGACCTCGAGGAGGAGGGTGCATCGGCGGCGTGGCGGCTGAGGGTGAGCATGTGGGCCGGTCGATGGAGCGGCGCGCGATGCTGTTGCGGCAGGGCGACCGGGGGCGGGTGTGCTGGCCTGCCGTCAGATGGACGCGCGATGCTGTTGTGGTGGGCGCGGGCTGGGGGTGCGCGTGTGGGGCAGTTGATGGAGCGGCTTGCGTGTGAACTTGTGGCGGGTCGGCTCCGGTACGGGGTCGCCATAACTCGGCGGGGTGTTGCGGCGGGGCAGACCAGGGGTACGTGTGCTGGCCCGCCGTCAGATGGACGCGATGCTGTTGTGGTGGGCGCGGGCTGGGGGTGCGCGTGTGGGGCGGTCGATGGAGCGGCTTGTGTGTGCAGTTGTGGCGGGTCGGCTCGGATGCGGGGTTGCCGATAACTCGGCGTGGTGTTGCGGCCGGGGCGGACCAGCGGGCGTCTGGCCTGCCGACAGGTGGGCGCGCGATGCTGTTGGGACGGGCTGGCTCGGGGGACGTGTGGGGGGCCGGGCGGGTAACGTCGGACGAATGAGCTCGCATACGGATTCCAGGTTCGCGGCGGACATTTATGGTGAGCGGTTGGAGCGGGCGGTGCAGCTGATGCGGGCCGCTCATCTGGACGCTTTGTTGATCACTCCCGGACCCGATCTGCGGTATTTGATCGGGTCGGCGGCCGAGTCCTTCGAGCGGCTGACCTGCCTGGTGATTCCGGCCGACGGCGCGACCCCCTCGGTGGTGATCCCGAAGCTGGAGCTTGCCTCGCTGGAGGCCTCTGCGGCGGGCGAGCTGGGGCTGCAGGTGCTGGACTGGGTGGACGGCACAGATCCGTACGGCGTGGTGAAGTCGGCGCTGCACGTCGGCTCGCGGGTGGCCGTCGCCGACGCGATGCCCGCCCTGCACCTCATCCCACTGGCGCAATCTTTCTCGGGCCTGCCCACCTCGGCGACGCCGGTGCTGCGCGAACTGCGCATGATCAAGGACGTGGCGGAGATCGACGCGCTGCGCCGCGCGGGTGCGGCCATCGACCGCGTGCACGCGCGGATGGGTGAGTTCCTGCGGGTGGGCCGCACCGAGGCCGAGGTCGGCGCGGACATCACCGCCGCGATCGTGGAGGAGGGGCACACCGAGGCCGCGTTCGTCATCGTCGGCAGCGGGCCGCACGGCGCCGACCCGCATCACCACGTCTCCGATCGCCGCATCGGGGCGGGCGACGTCGTGGTCATCGATATCGGCGGGCCCGTCCAGCCCGGCTACTACTCGGACTCGACCCGCACCTACGTCCTCGGCGAGCCTGACCCGAAGGTCGCCGCCCGCTTCGCCGTCCTGGAGCAGGCCCAGGCCGCCTCGGTAGCCGCCGTCCGGCCGGGTGTGACCGCCGAGGCGGTCGACGCCGCCGCTCGAAAGCCGTTGACGGAGGCCGATTTAGGCGAGGCGTTCGTGCACCGCACCGGTCACGGCATCGGCCTGTCCGTCCACGAGGAGCCCTACATCGTCGAGGGCAACGACCTGGTTCTGCAGGAGGGCATGGCCTTCAGCATCGAGCCGGGCATCTACTTCCGCGGCGACTGGGGCGCTCGTATCGAGGACATCGTCGTGGTCACCGCCGACGGTTGTGAGTCCATGAACCAGCGCCCGCACGGGCTGACGGTCCTGTAACCCAATCGAAGAGCAACTTGCCTGTGGCGCAAGACATCCGGCCCCTGCCTCCACTCGGAGCGGGGGTCGTTTGCGTCAGGCCGTCCCGGCTATGGCCGACCGCTGGACAGGCCGGGAACCGCTCTGGCGAAGAAAGGTGCCGTGAATCTCGGGAGGGGTCCCGGCTAGTCGGTAGTATCAAGGACGACTAGCGGCCCCGATCCGGACGGCTCACTTGTCCCGCTCGATCAGGCGCCCACGAACACAGTGCGCGTTCGAGTCTGAGACCGAGGGGGCCTATGCCAAGGGAGAGGCGGCGTCTCTACGGGCTGCGCGCGGTCACCGGATGGCTGCTCGAAGATCTACTCGCCCGGCCGAATCGGGAGAGTCGGAACCTGCCGGTGGTGGTGGCGCTCGGCCCGCGCGGCACCGGCAAGACGGCGCTGCTACACGAGGTGGACTACCGGTGCGGCCGTATTCCGCACGCCTACTTGGACTTCGAGCGCGCCGAGCGTGAACCGCGCGAGGTGCTGGGCGAACTCGCGTTCGAGCTGAGCAAGCACTGGAAGCAGTTCGGCAGGCTGGCTTTTCCGCAGCTGTGGTTGTGCTTGCTCATCGTGGGCAGCGCCCTGCACACCCGGGCCGACAATCGTCGTGAGGCCATCCGGCAACTGCGGGGCATCATATCGAGCGGCCAGCCGATCGAGCGGAACCGCAGTGGCATCCTCGATTTGGTGCGCACGACCGGGACGGTGACGAGCGGACTGCCCGCCTGGGCGGCGCCCGCCGCGGACGGCCTGCTGCGCGGACTCGGCTGGTTCGACCGCCGCAGGCTGCTGCGTAATGTGCCGAGACTGCCTGGCGCGCAGGGCAGTAGCGTGGACGTGTTGATCGACCTGGCCAGGTGGGCGAACGAGGACGGTGCGCGCTCGGAGGTCCCCGACGCCGTCGACGCCATCTTCTTCGAGGCGTTCCTGCACGACCTGCGCCGCGCGTACGCCGGGTTCAACGGGTCGCGACGAACCCTGAACTGCATTGTGCTGCTGGACAATGTGCACACCCCCTCGGGACGGAAGTTTCTGCTCGCCCTGCAGGAAGCGCGTCGCCGCATGCCCGGCGAGCCCGATCCACTGGTGGTGTTCGCGAGCAGCCGCGCGTGGCTACCGCTGTGGAGCGACGGCTGGCGCCGCCCCGGTGCGCACGATGCCGATCGCGCCGGCGCGCGGGAGCATCGCCCCGCCGACGCCCGGCTGCCTCGCCCGCGCACGCCGTCCGACATCGATGCCGATCGGCCCGCCCCCGACGGTCGGAATCCCTGGTATCTGCTCGATCTGAGCCGGCTGACCAGGGAGTCCATCGGTGAGCTCGCCGACGACATCGTGGGGCAGGACATGCACGCCGACCGATGGATCACCGACTTCACCCGAGGACTCACCGCGGGTCATCCGGGCGGAACCGTCGAGGTGCTCACCGCGCTCGCCCGCTTCGACGTCCGTGAGCGCGCGTCCGCCGCCTGCCGAATCTTCGAATCCGATCTCCCACAGCCCCTTTCGGAGTCCGAGCCGACCGAGGCGACGGTGCGCGATCGAGTGTGCGGCCTGCTGCGGGATTTCGGCACCGGGCCCGCACTGCGCGACCTGGTGACCGCGAGCGCCGCGCGGAACGTGGACATGCTTTACCGTCCCGAGGTGCTCGACTCGGCCGTGCCCAACGGCGAACAATTGCTGGAGACACTGCGTAACCAGCTCTGGATCGGCGAAACCCACGACCAGGGGCCCGATTTGGCGATCAACCCCTGGCTCCGTCGAATCCTGTTGCGAGAGTTGACCGATCGACCCGACACCGACCCACGCGACTGGACCAGGACGCACACCCTGTGCCGCGACATCTACCGGCGTGAGAGACAGGACGCCGCCGCGCACTACCACGCGCTGGCGCTGGGCGACCTCGCCGCGGTGGTCAGCTTCCTCGGTCGGCCCTTCGAACCGCAGGGCGCCGAGTTCGACGTGCCCGCCGCGGCGGCCTGGTTGTCCGACCTGGACCTCATCACCTCGGCCCCCAACCGGCTCGACCACGGCACGGCGCCGATCGACCTCGTCGCGGAGCTGGTGCGCGACAACGGACTCGGCCCCGACAACACTCTGGCCTGGCTCGTCGCCTGCCTGTGGATCGCCCACGACCCGCTCGCCGATCCGCAGAGCGCGCTGAACCACACGATCGAGAACGAATTCCGGCAGCTGGCGCGGGGTCGCGGTCGCGGTGCGGGTCTGCTGCACGAGCGGGCGGAGAGAT
>NZ_BAGH01000220.1 GCF_000308715.1 Nocardia tenerifensis NBRC 101015 | reverse complement strand
GGGTCGGTCCTGGTGGGCTGTGGTCGGGTCGGCCCTGGTGGGCTGTGGTCGGGTCGGCCCTGGTGGGCTGCGTTCGGCCCGGCCCCGGTTGGGCTGCGTTCGGCTCGGCCCCGGTTGGGCTGTGGTCGGCTCGGCCCCGGTGGGGCTGTGGTCGGCTCGGCCCCGGTGGGGCTGTGGTCGGGTCGGCCCCGGTGGGGCTGTGGTCGGGTCGGCCCCGGTGGGTTGCGTTCGGCTCGGCCCCGGTGGGCGCGACCGGCCCGGCCACCGTGCACTGATCGAAGGCGTGGCGCGGTGTGAACGCCACAGCGCGCACCTTGCCCGCGTTGCAGCTGAATCGAGGTGGTGGAGTCCACGACCGTGAGACGCGCCCACGCCGGTGTCGGTCGCTCGGTGGTCCGTCGGTTCGGAGTTGGGTGCCATCGAAGAACCGCCCCATACAGCCGAGTTCGTACGCCGTAGCGCTCCGTAGTCGGCCGATACTCGGTAGACGGCCCGACGGAGGCCTACGCGTTCAGCAAGCCGCGCGCTGAGCACGGCGGCGGCGTGTCCGCCACGGCTCTCCGGTGCGCGCTGGCCGTATCTCTTCGAGCAGAGTCAGATGGTCGCCAATCGACCTTGAACCGCGACCATATGACTCTGCTCGATTTGCCTTCGGGGTGCGGGGTTCTGCGTGGGGCGCTGGGTAGCGTCGAGGCGTGCGCTATGAGGAACTTGCCGATGTGCCGTGTTCGATCACGTAGCCGCTCGTGATCTTCGGGGATCGCTGGACGTGCTGATACTGACGTGCGGCACGGCATCGTGTCCGGCGTCCGCTACGGCCTAGCGGTGGGCACTCCGTCGGCGGCGGCGTGTGCGGCGCGGCCTTGTGGTGGGTATTGCGCTGGTGGCGGGCGCACGCCTCGTGGTTGGCGCGGCATCGGCGGGGGCGCGCTCGACACGGCCCCGTGGTGGACGCCGCGTTGGCTGCGGGCGCGAGTTGCGCGGGCGGCCCGACCGCGGTGATGGTGGCGGCTGGAATGGTGCGCCGGATCCATGAAAGTGCGTGGCGGCAGCGCTGTTACGGCGCGCGGGCGCGAGACGCTTGACCAATCGCGCGGCGGAGTGCGTCATCGTGTCGTTGGTGGCGTTCGGTACGGCCTTGTTGGCACCGCGCGGGTCGGTGGCGCGTTTGGCGCAGGCCTTGTGGCGGGCACTGCGCTGGTGGCGGGCGCGAGTTGCGCGGGCGGCTCGACCGTGGTGATGGCGGAGACCGTACGGCGTGGCTGGCGTGTCGGCGCGACCTAGTGGTGGGCTCTACACCTGCTGTGGGCGCGTTCGGTACGGCCGTGTTGGCACCGCGCGGGGTCGGTGGCGCGTTTGGCACAGGCCTTGTGGCGGGCACTGCGCTGGCGGTGGGCGAGAGTTGCGCGGGCAGCCGACCGCGGTGATGGTGGCTGGCGTGCTGTGGCAAGGTATGAAAGTTGTTGGGGATAGCGGGGTTACGGGGCGAAGGCGGCGGACTCGAGGCGTCTGGCGAGGCGGGCGGCGGACAGGGTCATCGCGTCGGCGGGGCGGTGGGGGTCGAGGCCGGTGAGTTCGTGGACGCGAGAAAGGCGATAGGTCACCGTGTTTCGGTGGACGTTGAGTTGCCGTGCGGTCGCTAGTTGATTGAAACCGCTGTCTACGAACACTTCCAGGGTTTCGGCGAGCATGGGCTGGGCGTCGAGGGGCGCGAGGACCGAGGCGAGGCCGGGGCGGGCCGCGTCGCTCACGGCGACGGTGTACTCGAACTGCAAATCGCTTCTGCGGCACAGGATCTCGCGTCGGGTCAGGCAGCGGCCGAGTTCGGCGAGCACCCGGGCCTCGGCGTACATCGCCGGAATGGCGTCCTTGCTGCGGGCCGCGCCGACGCCGACCCAGTACGGCGGCGGCTCGGCCGGCTCCGGCGCGGGCAGGCGGGCGGTGAGCGCGGACAGCGTCGCCGACCCGTCGTCGCCGGGTTGCATCGGGATCAAAGCGGTCCAGCCGCCCGCGTCCAGCCGCAGGAACACCCCGGGAATGGCCTCGACCCGGTGGCGCAGCGCCGACGCGGGCGCGCCGCGGGTGCCGCACAGGCGGAACACCGCGACGAGGAACGCGTCGGCCACCGGGATCACCGGATCGTTGGCCCACTCGACCGGATCACGGCCGGTGAGCAGGGCGTCGGCGATGCCGCGCCTGCGCTCCAGCAGTTCCCAGCGCGGGTCGTGCACGCGCTGGGTGGCCGCGGTGGCGATCCGGGAGACGACCAGCGTGACGTAGCGCAGCAGCACCAGCGAGGCGTCGAAGAGCAGCTCGCGCTCGGCCGGGCTGGCCGAGGCGCGCAGCCGCTCCCAGATGAACGCCGCACCGAATCGGTAGCGCTCCAGCACTTCCGGCAGCGGGGTGCCGTCGCGCAGCCGGTCCATCGCGAGCTCGACCAGTTCTCTGGTGTCCTCCTCGGTCGGCTCCTCACCGCGCCGCAGGTAGTCGAAGAACAGGTCGACGTTGAGCTTGGTGCCCCTGGCGAAGTCGGTCTCGACCATCGACTGCGGTAGCCGCTGGTACGGCGGCAACGCGGCGTAGAACGCCTCGAGCGTGGCGGAGGTCCGTCGATGAAGCTCGTCGAACACCCGAGTTCGCGGTGGCATCATGCTGGTTCTTCTTCCCGGACCTAAGTCGAGTACAAGGCCTCGATGGTATCTGTGTAGCCGGTGGAGATGGGCTTGCGCTTGAGTTTGCCAGTAGCGGTGAGGTAGTCGCTGCCGTTCTCCCATACCTCGGGGAGCACGATGTACTTGCGGATCTGCTCGACCCTGGACAGTTTGCTGTTCGCCGCGGCGATGCCCTGCTCGATCGCGGCCAGGATCTCCGGATCCCGCGCCAGCTCCGCGACGGTGGTCCCCGCCAGGTTGTGCCGCTGCGCGTAGGCGGCGGCCAGGTCGGGGTCGAGCATGAGCAGCGCGGTGTTGAACGGCCGCTGCTCGCCGATGACCACCACGGTGCCGATCAGCGAACAGTGGTCGGTGATCGTGTTCTCGATGTTGGCGGGCGACATGTTCTTGCCCGACGCGTTGATGATGAGCTCTTTCTTGCGGTCGACGATCGAGAGGTAGCCGTCGGCGTCGATGGCGCCGATGTCGCCGGTGTGCAGCCAGCCCTCGGCGTCGATCGTCTCCGCGGTCTTGGCCGGGTCGTCGCGGTAGCCGCGCATGACCATCTTGCCGCGGATCAGCACCTCGCCGTCGTCGGCGAGCTTCACCTCGGCGCCGGGCAGCGGCGGGCCCACCGTGCCGATCTTCACCCGTTCCGGCGGGTTCAGCGTGGCGCCCGCGGTGCATTCGCTCATGCCGTAGCCCTCGCACAGCGGGATGCCGAGCCCGAGGAAGAACTCGTGTACCTCCGGCGGGATCGCGTTCGATCCGGTGACCGCGATGCGGACCTGGTCGAGGCCGAGGCCGGCGCGAATCGAGCTGAGCACCAAGCGATTCGCGAGCGCGTACTGGAGCCGGTCGAGTAGGCCGAGGGGGCGCGCGTCGGAGGTGGCGCGGGCCTTGGCGCGACCGACGCCGACCGCCCAGTCGATCAGCTTGCGCTTGACCGGTGACTCGGTGGCGAACCGTTCCTCCAGTGCGCCTTTGACTTTCACCCACACCCGGGGGACGCCGAGGAACACGCTCGGGTGCACCTCCGCCAAAGCCGTTGCCACCAGCTTGAAGTCGGGGACGGTGGTGATCTGACAACCCTCGAGCAGGGTGAGGTAGTGCGCGAACCAGCGGTTTGCCGCGTGCGCGTCGGGCAGGTAGGAGATCACCCGGTCGTCGGGTCCACCGCCGCCGAATTGATCGAGGACACGGGCATTTTCGATGAAGTTGGTGTGGGTTAGCTCGACGCCCTTCGGCGGGCCCGTGGTTCCCGAGGTGTAGACGATGGTGAGCAGATCGTCGGGGCGAACCTTGCGCCATGAGGCGTCGAAGTCGAATTCGCTTGTGGTGCAGCGCTCTACATCGGCGAGACCGATAGCGCCCTCCGGCGCGTCGTCTACGCAGATCACGTGCTCGACCGTGATTCCCTGCGCGGCGGCCTTGGCGACCGCCTCCAAAATCTTTGGGGCGAACTGACGCTCGCAGATGACGGCCTTGTTCCGCGCGTTCCCGAACTGATAGACCAGCAGCTCGACCGGGTTCGTGTTGTACACCGAGAACGGGGTCGCGCCCGTGTGCAGGACGGCGGTGTCGCAGAGGTGGAACTCGGGGCGGTTGGTCAGCATGATCGCGACCGTGTCGCCGGATTCGAGGCCGAGCGCGGCGAGCCCCGTCGCGATGGCCCGCACTCGCTCGCCGTACTCCCGCCACGTGATCGACGTCGCGCCGCCGAGCGTGCGCAGCGCGACCTCGTCCGGGTACTTCGCGACGTTCGACTGGAAGGCCGCACACAGCGTGTCCGGGCGGACGGCCGCCGGGACTGTCGAAGAAACCAAGAACCTAACCTCTGCTAGCGAAGGGCTGAGGTCGTGCCATCCGTCGCAAGACGGGGCTGACCTCATCGTCATCTACCAGCAGACCGCATCCGAGAGCGCGGGCGCTAGCGACAACCGCGCAGAGTGTGAAGGCCCAGTTTGTGCACTGGACCAAACCATCGGTTCCCGGCACCGTGAAGCGCCGCACTCTTCCGCACCCGCGGTAAGGCCCGCATCGAGTGCGCATTCTGGGAAGGGGTGCGGGGGCTCGCTCGCCCCGGCGCTGAGGCGAGGTTGTCCACGATATCGCCAGGGGCATAAATGAATTCGCCGTCGAGGAGGAGGAGTACCTCACTGTCGGCAATGCCGTCGCTCGTAACGAATTCGATGCCGTTGGCGGAGAAGGGCCGCCGCCGTGCGGCGGCCTCCGCGCTACCGCCCGAATGGGCCGTAGCGCGCAGTTTCGCCGTGTCGCGTCAGGCGACGTCTACGCCGTGCCAGAACGCTACGTAGTTCTTGATTTCGGCGGCCTTGGATTTGGGGTCGGGGTAGTACCAGGCCGCGTCGGGGTTGGTTTCGCCGGCTACGGAGACGGTGTAGTAGCTGGCGGTGCCTTTCCACGGGCAGTAGGTGGTGGTTTGGGAGGGCTGGAGGAATTCGGTGCGGACGGAGTCGGGTGGGAAGTAGTGGTTGCCTTCAATGATGATGGTGTCGTCGCTGTCGGCGATGACGTGACCCTGCCAGGTTGCCTTTGCCATGCCTCGATTCTGCCGCAGGCGGGCGTTTGCGGTGGTCAGCGCACCTCGGCGGGTTCCAGGGCGTAGGGCGGGTCGCCGACGCCGACTATGCGGAGGTTGCCCCACGGGTCGCGTTCTTGGAGGCGGCCGGCGGTGGGGGTGCGGCCGGGCAAGGTCAGGTAGACCTCGGCGCGGCCGGGGTCCGGCAGGTCGGCGCCGTCGGGGGCGGTGATGCGGCCGTACCAGTGGTAGCGGCCGTCGATGGGGTCGGCGTGGCCGCTGAGCGCGACGCTCACCGGCAGCAGCGAGCCGGGGGAGTCGAGCGTGGCGGGGCCCGAATACTCGTGTGCGGGTTCGCGATCCGCGGCCACGGTGAGGTCGTAGTGGCGCGGGTCGGGGTGGCGCATGGTGCGCCAGTACGAGACGCTCGAACCCGGCCACGCGGCCCGGTTGACGCCGTGCTCGTCCAGGTACCAGCTGCTGCATCCGCCCGAATTCCACACGGTGCCAGCGAGTTTCGTCTGGGTCCGGCGGTTGAACTCGTGCTGGGTCGCGGCGCGCACCTCCATCCGGGTGCTCGAGGTCTTGCGCAGCAGTTCGACGCACTGCCGGATGTAGCGGGCCTGCGCCTCGATCATGAAGACGATCGATTGATGCCCGCCGCCGGAGTTGGGGCCGACGATGAGGAACATATTGGGAAACCCGTGCACGGCGACGCCGAGGAAGCCCTCGACGCCCTCGCGCCACGCCTCGCGCAGGGCGAGTCCGTCCGCCCCCACGATGTGCTGATCGGCGAACCGATCGGAGATCTTGAACCCGGTCCCGTAGATGATCGCGTCGAAGTCCTGCTCCGCGCCGTCGACGGTGGCGATGCCCGACTCGGTGAGGCGCGCGATGGGCGTGGTCACCAGGTCGACATTGCCGCGCTGCAGCGCGGGATAGAAGTTGTTGGACAACAGGATTCGCTTGCAACCGAGCCGGTAGTCGGGAGTGAGCCGATCGCGCAGCTCGGGATCGCGGACCTGGCGGTGCAGGTGGCCGCGCGCGACCGTCTCGACCCTGCGCATCAGCTCCGGATTGAGGAACGCGGGAATCATGGCCTCGTAACCCCAGTACACGGCCCAGCGGTAAAGCCGTTGCGCGCCGGGCACATACCGGAACATCCGATGCTCCGTCGCGGAGAGCGGCCGATCCGGTTTCGGCACGATCCAGTGCGGGGTGCGCTGGAACACCGTCACGCGCGCGGCCTCTTTCGCGATCTGCGGCACGAATTGCACGGCGCTCGCGCCGGTTCCGATCACCGCGATCCGCTTGCCCCGCAGGTCGAAGTCGTGGTCCCACTGCGCCGAGTGGAAACTCTTGCCGCGGAAGGCGTCCCGGCCGGGGAAGTCCGGCACCGACGGTTCGTGCAGCGGCCCGGGCGCCATGACGACCAGGCGGGGCCGCAAGCGCCGCCCGTCCGCGAGGCCGACCTCCCAGCGGTCGGCCGCGTCGTCGAAGTCGAGGGCCACGACCTCGGCGTGCAACCGCAGGTGCTTGCGTAGGTCGTACTTGTCGACCGTGCGACGCAGATAGTCGAGAATCTCCGGCTGGCGCGCGAACATTCGCGTCCACCGCTTGTTCGGCTCGAACGAGTAGGAGTACATCAGCGACATCACGTCGCAGCCCGCGCCGGGATAGGTGTTCTCCCGCCAGGTTCCGCCGATCTCGCCTGCCTTCTCCAGCACGACGAAGTCGTCGATGCCCGCCTTGCGCAGCTCGATGGCCATGCCGATGCCGCCGAAACCCGCACCGACCACGACGATCTCGGGTTCGGTCATGCCAGTAGTCCTTGCCGCCGCCAGATCCACTCGCCGACCGGGCCGATGAGCCCCTGCTTGCGCAGGAACGCACCGAGATTCGCGGCGCCGATGCCGAGCGCCTTCTTGGCGTCCGGGTTGCTGGTCGCGATCCGCCGCGCCGCGCGGCCGTCGAGACCCGCGCGGGTGTACATGTGCCGGTTGGTCAGCAGGTACACGAACAGCGGGGCGGCGATCGCGACACACAGCCTGGTGTAGGCGAGTTCGGCGCGCGACATGCTCGGCACCCTGCGCGCGAGCGCGTCGCGGGCGAAGCCGATGTGGCGCGCCTCCTCGGTGACGTGGATGCGCATCGCGCGAGAAACCAAGGGCTGCAGTTCCGGATCGTCGAGGGTGCGGCGCTGGATCGCGTCGAAGATCTCCTCGCCGACCAACGCGCCGACCCAGGTCATGGAGCCGCGCAAGAAGATCGGCAGCGCGCCGATGACCAGCCTGCCGCCGCGGCGCGGCCAGTACGGGCGGGCCTCGATGCGGTCGATGAGCTTGCCGAACATCATCATGTGCCGGCACTCGTCGCCCATCTCCACGAGCGTGTAGTGCGAGTGCCTGCTGGTCGGGTCGTCGGCGAGCAACTCGCGCAACAGAAGTCGGTTCAGCAGGTTCTCGAACCAGATGCCGACCGAGAGCGCGTTCGCCAGTTCCTGGCGCGAGAGTTCGCGTTGTTGCCGCGGCGTCATCGACTCCCACAGCTCGGTGCCGTAGAGCGAGACGACCTCCGCGGGGAGGAAGAGTTTGTCCGGATCCAGCGGCGCGTCCCAGTCCATGTCGACCACCGGGTCGTAGGACTTCTTGACCGATCCGGCCAGGAGGCGCTGCGCGAAGGACTCTTGCGGGATCAGTGCGGCCTCGTTGCCCATGGCTGCTCTCCAACATTGTCGACTAACCGATACAAGCTGTCACACTCAGATTAGTGAGACGCTCTGTCGCAGTCAACCGTTGTGCGAGTATCGTGATTCTGTGAGCACTACCAGCGGAAACCCCGAGCCTCCCGTCGCCGACGGGCGGGCCACCCGCTGGAACGGGCACAAGGCACAGCGCCGCGCCGACGTGATCGACGCCGCCATCACCGTCATCGAGGAGCACGGCGTCGAGGTGTCGGTGCAGCAGATCGCCGACCGGCTCCGGCTCCCGCGCCCGGTCGTCTACCGCCATTTCGACGGCCGCGCCGACCTGGACGAGCAGATCCGCCGCCAAATCCTGGAGTCGCTGCTGGCGCAGATGATGCCGAAGCTGCATCCGGACGGCACCGTGCGCGACGCCGTCCGCGGCGCCGTCGGCACCTACGTCCGCTGGGTCGACCGCCACCCGAACCTGCACCGCTTCATCGGCGGCGCGACGCCGCAGGGCGAGTCGTCGCTGGCCGGCGCGCGCGACCGCATCGGCGGCCGGTTGGCCGATCTCTTCGCGATCTGGCTGTCCCGCTTCGGGATCGATCCCGGCCGCGCCCGGCCGATGGCCTTCGGCATCATCGGTTTCGTCGACGGCGTGGTGAACAGCTGGCGCGCCGACCCGGCGAGCACCCTCTCCTCGGATCAGGTCGAGGGCATTCTCACCGAATCGGTCCTGGCCCTCTTCGAGGGCAACGCGCGCAGTCTCGGCGTTCCGCTCGAGCGCGACGTGGTGGTCGGCGATCTGCTGGCCCGGCCCGAAGCCGCACGCGCCCAGTAACTTACGGCCGGTGCAATTCGACTGCCAGCGCGATCAATTCGGCCTTCTCGTCGCCGTCGGTCCGGGCCAGCCGGGCGGCCTCGGCGAACGGCACGGCGCGGACCTCGAGGATGTGCTCGGCGTCGTCCGGGTTGGTCGGCGCGGAATCGAGGACCACGTCGGCGGCGCACCAGAGCCACGCCTTGTGCGGATGCGGCTGCCAATCACGAAAGGGGGCGGCGCGTTTGCTGGTGGCGTAGTGGGCGCCGAGCGGGCGCAGGGGGCCGGTAGGGTGGGCGCCTGCTTCTTCGCGGAGTTCGCGGCGCACGCAGTCCTCGATGGACTCGTCGCGCTCGCGGGTGCCGCCGGGAAGTAGCCAGACATCACGGTCGTCGCGGCACAGCACGATAGTGTCGCCGACGAAGCAGACGAGGTGGACGTTGGTGACGAGTTCGTCGGGTGGTGGTTCGGTGGAGAACCGGACGTCCAGATCACCCCACGCCCAGTGGGTCGGGGTGTGCAGCAACGGATAACGGTCGGCCATGGTCACCTCCTGAAGCTAGAGGCATCGGACGTTGCATACGAGGGGGAAATCGTTGACTACGCTCATGCCGGTGTCCGAACCTGTGCCCTTGACGAGGCTGCTCGACGACGCGGGATTGCTGTCGCTCGAGCATCGCCTACACGTCGAAGAGGTGCTGGGTTCGCACCGGTGGCAGGCCGACATGGAGGGGCGTCGGCTCGAATTCGTCGGCGCGGATCAGACATTCGTGTGCACCGACTTCCAACTGCTCGGCACCGCGGACAGCGAGTCGTGGCTGTGGGCGTGGGCGAATCCGTGGGGCTTCCCGCGTTCGCTGATCGCGGTGGCGCGGATGGTGCGCGAGTTCGGCCACCGCTACGGCGTCGCCGAGTTGTGCGCCGCGGAGCTACCGGTGCGGGTCGGACGCGCCGCGCCGGAGCCGCAGCAGGTGGCGGGGTTGCTCACCGACGCGGCGAAAGTCATTTCCGGCCACTGGAGTTCGTTCTGCGGCGTGACCGACGACACCTGCGTGGCGTTCCTCGTCGAGCATCCCGCGTTCGAACTGCCGCCGCCGAGCGCGTCGGGTCTCGCGCGGGTGCTCGCTCACGGCGTCAACGCGCTGCCGCTGGTCGATCACCGGCGCGCCACCCAGAGTTACCTGAGCAGGCGCGGACTGGCCACCGGGTTCCTCGAGGACTACCGGGTGCTCGAGTTCAGCGGCGCGGGCGTGGCGGGCAGCATCGAGTTCGACTCCGCGGGTTGCGTCGCCAACCTCGATGTCGGAGTCGTGCTGGACCGCATCGAACTGCCGTCGGAGCAGAGAGCACAGTCGGCCAACTCGCTGTGAGGGGCTAGGCTTTGCCACCCGAGAGCAGCTGAAACCCACGGTGCCAAGCCCATTCGACCGGCCCGCGCTCGAAGCGACGCAGCCACAGGTGCGCACCGGTCACGATGATGAGCGACACCAGCAGATAGACGCCGACGGTGAACGGCACACGCGCGTCGGCGGATACGCGCGCCGCGAGTCCGAAACCCCAGCCGTAGCACAGGATCGACGCCACCAGGTTCTGCAGGATGTAGCAGCTGAGCGCGGTGCGACCGACCTCGGTGAGGCGGCGACCGAGGAACCCGACCCGGGGGCGGCGCAGGTAGAACGTCGCGACCGAAGCCAGGATGCCCAGCGAGACGAACGGTGCCGTGCCGTACCGGGTGAGGACGAAGTAGTCGCCGTTGCCGGCGATACCGGCGATCAGGTCGATCGGCGCCGCGACCCCGAAACCGATGAGCATCAGCCATTTACGGATCGGCGCGCCCGCCGGCTCGAACACCCCCGCCCGGAAGAGTTTGGCGCCCAGCAGGAACAGCGCCACCGACATGGGGAAGACGAACAGCGTCTCTGCCCGGAACTCACCCGCGTTGTGCAGGCGGAACACCACCAGGTCCCAGAACGACCCGTCCGCATAGGGATTCGGGTCGAGCGGAGTGCGCGGGCCCGCGTCCGGCCGCGGCGCGAACACCATGGCGAGCCCGATGGCGGTGAGCATCGCGAGGTGGATGCCTGCCGCGCCGATCAGCCAACGCCGTTGGGCGCGTTCGCCGGTCGCGAGGATGAACGCGACGATCAATCCGGTCACCGCGTACCCCATCAGCACGTCGAACTCCGCGACGAACACGAAGTTCAGCAGTCCGTCCAGCAGCAGCAACCCCGCCCGGATCGGATACTTGCCCGGCCAGCGCCGCTCGCCCCGACGTGCCGAGGCCTGCTGAATGGCGAGCCCGATGCCGAACATGATGGTGAGCAACCCCAGGAACTTGCCCTGCGCCAGCTGCTGGAGCACCCGCTCGGCCCATACCCAGCCGGTCGCGGGCTCCTTCAGCTCGTCGAGGTAGCCGACGAGCCCCTCGCGGTGGGTCATGATCCAGATATTGGTGCCGAGGGTGCCCAGGATCGCGATGCCGCGCAGCACGTCCAGCGCGACCAACCGCGAACGGCCCGTGGTGTTTCGCGCGCCCGCCGATGCGGTGCCGGCCTGCGGATCGGCGAGAGATTCGGTCATGCACCGACTATCGGGCCGACCCGCCGCCGCGCGGGTCCTCCGGAAGTACCACCCGCGGTATGAGATCGGACGCACCCGGCGTGGCCCGCCGACGGACCCGGACCGGGGGTGCCCGTTAGGCTCGACCTATGCAGCGCATCATCGGAATCGAGGTCGAGTACGGCATTTCGACCCCAACCGAGCCGTCGGCCAACCCGATCCTCACCTCAACCCAGGCCGTGCTCGCCTACGCCGCCGCCGAGGGCGTGCCGCGCGCGAAACGCACCCGCTGGGACTACGAGGTGGAGTCGCCGCTGCGCGACGCGCGCGGCTTCGACCTGAGCCGGATGAACGGCCCGGCGCCCGTGATCGACGCCGACGAGGTCGGCGCCGCGAACATGATCCTCACCAACGGCGCCCGGCTCTACGTCGACCACGCCCACCCCGAGTACTCCGCGCCCGAGGTCACCGACCCGCTGGACGCGGTCATCTGGGACAAGGCGGGCGAGCGGGTGATGGAGGCCGCCGCGCGGCACGCGTCCAGCGTGCCCGGCGCCCCGCGCCTGCAGCTGTACAAGAATAACGTCGACGGCAAGGGCGCCTCGTACGGCACCCACGAGAACTACCTGATGAGCCGCGACACCCCGTTCAACCAGATCATCCTGGGCCTCACCCCGTTCTTCGTGTCCCGTCAGGTGATCACCGGCTCCGGCCGGGTCGGCATCGGGCAGTCCGGCGACCACGCCGGGTTCCAGCTGTCCCAGCGCGCGGACTACATCGAGGTCGAGGTCGGCCTGGAGACCACGCTCAAGCGCGGCATCATCAACACCCGCGACGAGCCGCACGCCGACGCGGACAAGTACCGCAGGCTGCACGTCATCATCGGCGACGCCAACCTGGCCGAGATGTCGACCTACCTCAAGGTCGGCACCACCGCGCTGGTGCTCGACCTGATCGAGGCCGGCGAGGACCTGTCGGATCTCCAACTGGCCCGCCCCGTCACGGCCGTGCACACCATCAGTCACGACCCGACCCTGCGCGCCACCGTCGCGCTCACCGACGGCCGCGAGCTCACCGGTCTCGCGCTGCAGCGGATGTACCTGGACCGGGTGATCAAGTTCATCGACCGCACCGGCAACGACGACAAGCGCGTGCACGACATCATCGAGAACTGGGCCATGGTGCTCGACCTGCTCGAGCGCGACCCGATGGAGTGCGCGAACATCCTGGACTGGCCGGCCAAGCTGCGCCTGCTCGAGGGCATGCGCCAGCGCGAGGGGCTCGGCTGGGCGGCGCCGAAGCTGCACCTGATGGACCTGCAGTACTCCGACGTGCGCCTGGACAAGGGCCTCTACAACCGCCTGGTGGCGCGCGGGTCGATGAAGCGGCTCGTCACCGAGCAGCAGGTGCTCGAGGCGATGACCAACCCGCCCACCGACACCCGCGCCTACTTCCGCGGCGAGTGCCTGCGCCGGTTCGGGGCCGATATCGCGGCGGCGAGCTGGGATTCGGTGATCTTCGACCTCGGCGGCGACTCGCTGGTCCGCATCCCGACCCTCGAGCCGCGCCGGGGGACAAAGGCGCACGTCGGCAAGCTGCTTGACGGCGTTGACACCGCCGCCGACCTGGTGGAGCAGCTCACAACCTGATCACAACAGCGCTATCAACACCGCGCACTTAGGCACGGAATGCGACAACGGGTCGGTCGGGCTGGGTAGTGTTGAGGAACGAGCACGGACATTGCTCATGACCGGGGCCGTGCTCGGACGTGAGCTCCGGTCATGATGAGGACAGAGGAGGTCGGCTGCCATGGCACAAGAGCAGACCAAGCGCGCCGGGGGTGGCGACGAGGATGACGGCCCGGACGGAGTGGACGCCGCCGGTCAGGAGCGCCGCGAAAAGCTGGCGGAGGACACCGACGACCTGCTCGACGAGATCGATGATGTGCTCGAGGAGAACGCCGAAGACTTCGTCCGTGCGTACGTTCAGAAAGGCGGCCAGTGACAGTAGGTGACCCCTCGCGTCTCCACCTGGGGTACGCCCTCTCGTCCTTCTCCGAATACCTCCGCATGCACGCCCCGGAAATGTTGCCCGGCAACAGGTTCGGGCAGATCGACGGTGCCGCCCTCGGCGGCGCCAACGCGAAGGACATCGCGCCGCACGGCACGACCATCGTCGCGATCAGCTTCCGCGGTGGCGTGCTCATCGCCGGTGACCGGCGGGCCACACAGGGAAACCTGTTGGCCAGCAGGGACATCGAGAAGGTCTACATCACCGACAGCTACTCCGCGGCCGGCATCGCCGGCACCGCGGGCATGGCCGTCGAGATGGTGCGGATCTTCGCGGTGGAGCTGGAGCACTACGAGAAGCTCGAGGGCGTGTCCCTGACCTTCGACGGCAAGTCCAACAAGCTGTCGAAGATGGTGCGCGAGAACTTGCCCGCCGCCCTGCAGGGGCTGGCGGTGGTTCCGATGTTGGTCGGGTACGACCTCAATGCCACCGATCCGGACCGGGTCGGGCGCATCGTGTCGTACGACGTGGTGGGTGGACGCAGCGAGGAGCGCTTCGGCTACGCCGCGGTGGGATCGGGTTCGGTCTTCGCCAAGGGGTCGCTGAAGAAGCTGTACGCCAAGGGAATTGATCAGGAGCGCGCGTTGCGCATCGCCGTCGAGGCGCTGTTCGACGCGGCCGACGACGACACCGCGACGGGCGGTCCCGATCTCATGCGCGGGATCTACCCCACGGCGATCGTCATCGACGAGGAGGGCGCGGTCGAGGTGACCGAGGACCGCCTCGCGGCGATCGCCAGGGCGATCGTGGCCGATCGGGAGATCGCGGAAGAGGAGGGCGCGCGCCCATGACACTTCCCTACTACGCGTCCGCCGAGCAGATCATGCGCGACAAGACCGAGCTCGCGCGCAAGGGCATCGGTCGTGGTCGCAGCGTCGTGGTGCTGGTGTACGACAAGGGTGTGCTGTTCGTCGCGGAGAACCCGTCCGCGACGCTGCACAAGGTGAGTGAGCTCTACGACCGCGTCGGGTTCGCCGCGGTCGGCAAGTACAACGAGTTCGAGAATCTGCGCCGCAGCGGAATCCTGCAGGCCGACATCCGCGGTTACCAGTACGACCGCCGCGATGTCACCGGCCGCGCGCTGGCCAACGCGTACGCGCAGGTGCTCGGCTCGATCTTCACCGATCAGCTCAAGCCCTACGAGGTGGAGATCTGCGTGGCCGAGGTGGGCTACCCGGAGCAGCAGCCGACCTCGGTGCTGTACCGGATCACCTTCGACGGGTCGATCGTGGACGAGCGCGAATACGTGGTGATGGGCGGCACGACCGAGCCCATCGTGACCGCGTTGAAGGCGTCCTACAAGCCGGGGCTCGACCTCGGCGGCGCGATCAAGGTCGCGGTGGCGGCGTTGCAGGCGGGCGTGCCCGAGGGCGCTGAGAAGGAGAAGCGGGTACTCGACGTCAACTCCCTCGAGGTCGCCGCGCTCGAGCAGGCGCGGCCGCGGCGGGCCTTCCGGCGGGTCACCAACTCCGCGCTCGCACAGTTGCTGAGTCCGGCGAAGAAGGCCAAGGCCAAGGCGGCCGAGCCGGAGACTCCCGAAGGGGAGTAGGCGTCAGGCTGCGGGCCCGTGCGGTGTCGATCACCGCACGGGCCCGTTTTCGTTGGTGCCCCAAACGACGTTTTCGACCACGGCAGGCACCCGGTCAGCCATACGCGTCGCGGCGCGGATCCGGGCGTTGCCCGCGAAGCGGTAGCCATGATGCTGGGCGGTGGCTCAGGGCGGCGACAGGCACACGGAACGACGTCCGGCGAGATCGCTCGCGTGGGTCACGAAAGCGGACCGGGGGTGGCGGGGCCAGGGAGATTCGGGCAAAACGGGCCGAATTGTTGTGAAGACGTATGCGATCGTGTTGTCCGCAGCCCCACGCGACGGTGGGGCATGGCTGTAATGTCGATAGTGTGCAGCGACGAATCATGGGGATCGAGACCGAGTTCGGTGTGACATGCACCTTCCACGGTCACCGTCGGCTGTCCCCCGACGAGGTGGCCCGGTACCTTTTCCGCCGGGTGGTGTCCTGGGGCCGCAGCTCGAACGTGTTCCTCCGCAACGGTGCTCGGCTCTACCTCGATGTCGGGTCCCATCCGGAGTACGCGACTGCCGAATGCGACAGCCTGCACCAATTGGTGACCCACGACCGAGCGGGCGAGCGGGTCCTCGAAGAGTTGTTGATCGACGCCGAGCAGCGGCTCGCCGAAGAAGGCATCGGCGGCGACATCTACCTGTTCAAGAACAACACCGACTCCGCGGGCAACTCCTACGGCTGCCATGAGAACTTCTGCGTGGTGCGCGCGGGCGAGTTCTCCCGGATCTCCGACGTGCTGTTGCCGTTCCTGGTCACCCGCCAGCTGATCTGCGGCGCGGGCAAGATCCTGCAGACGCCCAAGGCGGCCACGTTCTGCCTGTCGCAGCGCGCCGAGCACATCTGGGAGGGCGTCTCCTCGGCGACCACGCGCTCGCGGCCCATCATCAACACGCGCGACGAGCCGCACGCGGACGCGGAGAAGTACCGTCGCCTGCACGTCATCGTCGGCGACTCGAACATGGCCGAGCCGACCACCATGCTCAAAGTCGGCACCGCCGCGCTCGTGCTGGAGATGATCGAGGCGGGCGTCTCGTTCCGGGACTTCGCCCTGGACAACCCGATTCGCGCCATCCGCGAGGTCAGCCACGACCTCACCGGTCGCCGCCCCGTGCGGCTCGCCGGCGGACGGCAGGCCAGCGCCCTGGACATCCAGCGCGAGTACTACGCCCGCGCCGTCGAGCACCTGCGCAACCGCGACCGCGACCCGCAGGTCGACCAGGTCGTCGACCTATGGGGCCGTACGCTCGACGCCGTCGAGGCGCAGGACTTCGCCAAGGTCGACACCGAGATCGACTGGGTGATCAAGCGCAAGCTGTTCCAGCGTTACCAGGATCGCTACAGCATGGAGCTGTCCGATCCGAAGATCGCCCAGCTCGACCTCGCCTACCACGACATCAAGCGTGGCCGCGGCGTCTTCGACCTGCTCCAGCGCAAGGGCCTGGCCAAGCGCATCACCGAGGACGAGGCCGTCGACGCCGCCGTCGACACCCCACCCCAGACCACCAGGGCCAAACTCCGCGGCGACTTCATCACCGCCGCCCAGGAGGCCGGCCGCGACTTCACCGTCGACTGGGTCCACCTCAAGCTCAACGACCAAGCCCAGCGCACCGTCCTCTGCAAGGACCCGTTCCGCTCGGTCGACGAACGAGTGGACCGCCTCATCGCCTCGATGTAGGAAAGCGCTACCTCGGCGCTCATGTCGGGCAATATGGCGACCCGCGAGATTCGGGATGTGCCCGGAGGAGTCGTGCGAGTCCTGCGTCAGTGCGCCGCCGAGGCGGATATGTCGCTCGAGGATTATGTACGTGCGTGGGCGATCGAGTTGACGCGACGGCCCACGGAGGAGTGATCACCGTGCCCCAGCGAGGGCCGAATCGCCGTGCGGCGTCGGAACGCCATCCTGGATGGGTCTCGGTAGCGGGAGAACGTTCGACGCGTTGCGGGAATTCGTGATGAGCTTTTTCCGCCACTTGTCGTGGCAGCGGACGCTTCGGGCACGATCGTGCCTACCGTGGAGGCATGGCGGATACGGAACTGTTGAACGAGCTGGTCGCGGTGGAGGAGCGAGGCTGGGACTCGCTGTGTGACGGGACGGGGGCGGAGTTCTATGGGGCGCTGATGACGGGGGATGCGGTGATGGTGCTGGCGAACGGTGCGGTGCTGGATCGAGGGGAAGTCGTTGCGGCGCTGAAGGATTCGCCGCCCTGGCGGACGTACGAGATTCGTGAGCCGCGGCTGGTGGACGTCGGGGTGCACAGCAAGATCTTGGTCTACACCGGCGTCGGGTATCGGGACGGCGACGAGCCGGCCTTCACCGGGCGCATGTCGAGCGTCTACCTGCGCGCGGGCGGCGAATGGAAGCTGGCGCTCTACCAGCAGACACCGATCCCGGACTAACCCTCGGCGAGGTAGCGCTCGACCGTCTCCACCTTCGACGTCATGCCGTCGGTGACACCGGGCCGGATGTCGGCCTTGAGGACGAGACTGCAGCGCGGGGCGACCTCGAGGATCGCGTCGGTGGCCTGCTTGACGACGCCCATCACCTCGTCCCACTCGCCCTCGATGGTGGTGAACATGGCGTCGGTCCGGTTCGGCAGCCCGCTGGCGCGCACGATGCGCACGGCCTCGGCCACGGCGCGGCCGACATCGACGCCGGTGCCGAGCGGGGTCACGGAGAAGGCGATGATCATGGGTCCATCCTGCCGCCTCCGACCGCCGTCATGGGGACGACATGGCACATGTGATCGAATGAATCGCGCGCCGACGCGCATTGGCGCGGCGCGGCAGATTACCCTCTATCGGGTGGCGATATCCAAGGTCGAGCGGCTGATGAATTTGGTCATCGCGCTGCTGTCGACCCGGCAGTTCCTGACCGCCGAGCGGATCCGGGACAGCGTCGCCGGATACGAGGAGTCGGCCAGCGACGAGGCGTTCAGCCGAATGTTCGAGCGGGACAAGAACGAGCTGCGTGACCTGGGCATACCGCTGGAGATCGGCCCGGTGGGCCGCTACTCGTCGGTCGAGGGCTACCGCATCAACCGCGACGCCTACGAGCTGCCCGAGATCGACCTGACCGACGAGGAGGCCGCCGCCGTCGCGGTCGCCGTGCAGATGTGGGAGTCGCCGGAGCTGGCCGCCGCGGCCGACGGCGCGCTGCTCAAACTGCGCGCCGCGGGCATCCATGTGGAGACCGACGCCGCGGTCGCCTCGGTCCCCGCCGTCCCCGCGCGGACCCGAGGCTCGGAGCCGGTGCTCGGCAAGCTGCTCGCCGCGATCGACGCGGGCCAGGCGGTGCGGTTCGAGCATCGCGGCGCGATCAACGCCCCGTACCTCATGCGCGATGTGGAGCCGTGGGGCGTGGTGACCCGCCACGGCCGCTGGTATCTGGTCGGACACGACCGGGCCAGGGACGCGGTGCGCAGCTTCCGGCTGTCCCGGATCGGCGACGACATCACCGCGTACGGCCCGGAGAACGCCGTGCGGAAACCGGACGGCGTCGATCTGCGCAAGATCGTCGACCAGGTGACCAGCACGGCGCCGGTCAGCGGCACGGCGACCGTGTGGGTGGCCGAGGGCCGGGGCCGCGAGCTGCGCAGGCTCGGGCACGTCGTCGGCGAACGCACCGTCGGCGGCCGCGCGGGCGTCGTCGTCGAGCTGCCGGTGCGCTCACGCGACTGGGTGGCCCGCCTGATCACCGGCTTCGGCCCGGACGCGGTGGTGCTCGCGCCCGAAGAGCTGCGCACCGATGTGATCGCGCGGCTGCGCTCGGTCTTCGACCACACGGAGGTCACGGCATGAGCCCGACGCGGCACGCCGGTGAGGTGCGGGCGTGAATTCCAGGCTCTCCGTTCGACTTTCGCGGCTGCTGAACATGATCCCGTACTTCATCGCGCATCCGGGCATCAGCGCGGCCGAGGCCGCCGCCGACCTCGGCGTGACCACCAAACAGCTGATGAGCGACCTCAACCAGCTGTGGATGTGCGGCCTGCCCGGCTACGGCCCCGGCGACCTGATCGACCTGTCGTTCTCCGAGGAGAGCATCGAGGTCACCTTCTCCGCGGGCATCGACCGCCCGCTGCGCCTCACCTCCACCGAGGCGACCGCGCTGCTGGTGGCGCTGC
>NZ_BAGH01000221.1 GCF_000308715.1 Nocardia tenerifensis NBRC 101015 | reverse complement strand
CTGTGCGCGCCATGTCCGTGCGTGGGTCGGCCGATGATTTGGTGCGCATCTGGCCCGGGTGGGTCGCCTCGGTATTTGGTGTGCGGTGCGTGGGTCGTGCAGAGTCGCCCCACGATTTCACGTGTGATTCAGGCTGTGGGCACCATGTCCGTGCGTGGGTCGGCCGGTGATTTGGTGCGCGTCTGGCGCGCGGGGGTTGCCTCGGGATTTGGTGCGCGGCACCAGGGTTTCGCGAGGTCGCCCTGCAATTTGGGGCGCGGTGCGAGGGTCGTGCGGAGTCGCCCCGCGATTTCACGTGTGATTCGGGCTGTGCGCACTATGCCGCGTGCGGGTCAGCCGACGTCTTCGTGCGGCACCTCGCCTGCGTGGGTCGCCTCGCGATTTGGTGCGCGGTGCGAGGGTCGCGCGGGGTCACCCTGCGATGTGGTGTGTGGCGTGCGGGTTCGCGCAGGGGTCGCCCCGCGATTCGCTGCACGGCACGCAGGCCGTGCGAGAGTTGTCGGCATCCGCCAACTCCGCGAGTCTTCACGAAAATTTCATGGTGTTTCCGCAACACTGTGCGGTGTGTCGGGCGAAATACACACAGACAACGTCGGGGCGCCGCTACGGGCCCCCGCGCAGATGTATGGGAGAACGTCGATGACGACCGACGTCGAGCGAGTCCAGCGATGGCCTCGCCTTCGTAATGTGCTGATCCTCGCGGGCGACGTGGTGGGGGTTGTGGTGCTGATCGTCGCAGTGGCGCTCATCGGCTCACACGGCACGTCACTGGATTTATTGCACGCGCTGGGGCGGTAGGCCCAGTCACGGATGCATCCGGCCCCGAATGTCGAGACAGGGCCTGACTCACTCCGCGACGGCATCGGCCAGCGTCTCGTCCGGCGACTCGCCGGTCCCGCCCGCGGGCCAGCCGGGGTAGGCCGGCGCGGTGCCGCCGAACTCGGGGCACAGCGGTTTGTAGTCGCAGTAGGCGCAGAGCCAGCCGGGGTTCGGCTGGAAATCGCCGGTGCGCCCCGCCTCCAGAATGGCCGCCCACAGCGCGGACAGGGTGCGTTCGAAGCGCAGCAACTCCTCCTCATCGGGGGCGTAGGTGAGGATCTGCTGGTCGGCCAGGTAGATCAGTCGTAGCTGGGCGGGCAGGACGCCGCGGGTGCGCAGCACGACGAGCGCGTAGAACTTCAACTGGAACAGCGCCCTGGTCTCCTGCGTGGGCCCGGGTGCCCGGCCGGTCTTGTAGTCGACCACCCGCAGCTGCCCCGTCGGCGCGACATCGATCCGATCGACGAAGCCGCGCAACAGAACTCCGTCGTCGAGCTCGACCTCCACCCGCGCCTCCCTGGATTCAGGCTCGAAGCGCGTCGGGTCTTCGAGCCGGTAGTACGCCCGCACCAGCGCGCGCACCTCGCCGAGGAAGCCGTCGAGTTCGGCGTCGGTGATCAGCTCGGTCACCTCGGGCCATTCGCTCGCCACCCGCGCCCAGGCCGGCACGATCAGCGTCTCGGCCCGCTGCGGCTCTCGCTGCGCCGCAGGCAGTCCATACAGGTCCTCGAGCACCGCGTGCACCAGAGTGCCCCGCAGCGCGTTGCGATTCGGCGTCTCAGGAATCCGATCGATGGCGCGGAACCGGTATTTCAGCGGGCATTGCTTGAAATCCATTGCCCGCGAAGGCGACAGTGCGGGCCGCGACCGGCTCGCCGCCGCACCGGGGTCGGACGCGGGCGCGCCGTCGGCAGGGGGCGTGGACACGGGCGAGCTCATACCTGGCAGGCTATCCGGCGGCACCGACACAACCGCTCTCGCGCGCGAAAGCGCCAGGCCTGCTCGGTGCGCGACCCATCGACACACTGCTTTTCCAGCGAACGGAGATTCATGACGGCCAGACGGACCGGGCCATTCACCCTCGGTGACCGGGTACAGCTGACCGATGCCAAAGGGCGCCTGTACACGGTGGTCTTGGAGGAGGGCAAGGAGTTTCACACCCATCGTGGCGGGATCAAGCACGACAGCCTGATCGGCGCCGACGAGGGCTCAGTGGTGAACTCCACCAACGGCACACCGTATCTGGCCTTGCGCCCCTTGCTGACCGACTACGTGCTGTCCATGCCGCGCGGGGCCGCTGTGATCTACCCGAAGGACGCCGCGCAGATCGTGCACGAGGGCGATATGTTCCCCGGCGCGCGCGTGCTGGAGGCGGGCGCGGGTTCGGGCGCGCTGACCTGTTCGCTGTTGCGGGCCGTCGGGCCGCAGGGCGAGGTCGTGTCGTACGAAATCCGGCAGGACCACGCCGACCACGCGATCCGCAACGTGGAGACCTTCTACGGCGAACGACCGGCAAATTGGTCGCTGACGGTCGGCGATGTGGCCGACTACGCGGGCGAGCCGGTCGATCGCGCCGTGCTCGACATGCTCGCGCCGTGGGACGCGCTGCCCGCGGTGGCCAAGGCGCTGGTGCCCGGCGGCGTGCTGCTGGTCTACGTGGCGACGGTGACGCAGCTGTCGAAGGTCGTCGAGGCGCTGCGCGAGCAGGAGTGCTGGACCGAGCCGCGTTCGTGGGAGTCGATGGTGCGCGGCTGGCACGTCGTCGGGCTCGCGGTGCGCCCCGAGCATCGCATGCAGGGCCACACGGCGTTCCTGGTGAGCGCGCGCCGACTCGCCGAGGGCACGGTGACCCCGAAGCCGCAGCGCAGACCCTCCAAGGGCTGACGCGCCGGCCGAGGGCGTCCGCACATCGCCCTCGGCCGCACGCGGTGATCAGGCGGGAACGCAGGGGGCCTGGGCCAAGCCGAGCAGCAGGCAGCCGCTCGTGTCGGACAGCTTCCAGGTGTCGCCGACCTTCTCCCAGCTCATGGGTATCGCGGGCGGGGCGCCGTGCGGCGAGGTGACGGTCACCTGCGCGGTGGCGGTGTTGCCCTGGGTTGTGACATCGGCCACTGCGTAGGTCAGCTTGTAGCCCGCGAGCCCCTTGTTCATCTGATCGATGTTGGCCGTGCGCTTTTCGCCGTCGACGATCAGCTTGGCCTTCTCCAGCGTGGGTACGGCGGGGTCGGATAATTTGACCAGTACCGCCTGGAGGGTGTCCGGCGTCGGCGCGGCGGCGGCCGCCGAGGTGCCGGCGGCCACTGCGCTGGAGGAACTGACCTTGGTATCGGACTTGTCGTCGTCGGAGCCGCAGGCGGCGAGCCCGACGGTAACGGCGAGGGCGGCGGCAGCGGTAGCAACAGAAACGCGGAGGGTCCTGGCGGGAAGGAGCATAATCAGCAACCTTTCGGCTCGGTCGGCGAGTAGGCTCACCGAGTGCGGGTTAGGGCAGGCTAACATGGTCATCCGGCCGTCGATCGCAGCCCAGATGTGATCACGACGAAACCATGTCGGAAAGCGAGAACGGTTCGCGCCCGGTAGCGTTGATAGACCGGGACTGGGAGGAGCAGCACATGAGCCCCATCGAGAATTCGGATTCGGCGGCCTGGAGAGAGCTCGAGGCGGTACGCGCCGAAGCGGCTGCACTCCGCAGGCAACTCGCCGATTCGCCGGATCGTGCACGGGAATTGGAAGCCCGCATCGATTCGCTGACGATTCGCAACACCAAGCTGATGGACACCCTCAAGGAAGCGCGCCAGCAGCTTGTCGCCTTGCGGGAGGAAGTCGATCGGCTCGGCCAGCCGCCGAGTGGCTACGGCATCGTGATCGGTGTCTACGACGATCAAACGGTCGACGTGTTCACCTCGGGTCGCAAGATGCGGTTGACGTGTTCACCGAACATCGAGACCTCGACCCTCGAATACGGTCAGACCGTCCGCCTCAACGAGGCGCTGACGATCGTCGAGGCCGGCGTCTTCGACGCGATCGGCGAGATCGGCACCCTGCGGGAGATCCTCGATGACGGCCGTCGCGCCCTCGTCGTCGGCCACGCGGACGAGGAGCGCGTGGTCTGGCTGTCGGGTCCGCTGGCCAAGGTCGCGGAGAACGACGACCTGGACGACCCCGACTCCCCGGTGCGCAAGCTGCGCCCCGGCGACTCGCTGCTGGTGGACACCAAGGCGGGCTTCGCGTTCGAGCGCATCCCCAAGGCCGAGGTCGAAGACCTTGTGCTGGAAGAGGTTCCGGACGTCGACTACACCGACATCGGCGGCCTCGGGCGACAGATCGAGCAGATCCGCGACGCGGTCGAGCTGCCCTTCCTGCACAAGGATCTGTTCCGTGAGTACGCGCTGCGCCCGCCCAAGGGCGTGCTGCTCTACGGTCCGCCCGGCTGCGGTAAGACGCTCATCGCCAAGGCGGTGGCCAACTCGCTGGCCAAGAAGATCGCCGAGGCGCGCGGCGAGGATGCCAAGGAAGCCAAGTCCTTCTTCCTCAACATCAAGGGCCCCGAGCTGCTGAACAAGTTCGTGGGCGAGACCGAGCGCCACATCCGGATCATCTTCCAGCGGGCACGCGAGAAGGCGTCCGAGGGCACGCCGGTGATCGTGTTCTTCGACGAGATGGACTCCATCTTCCGCACCCGTGGCTCGGGCGTGTCCTCCGACGTGGAGACCACGGTCGTGCCGCAGCTGCTCTCGGAGATCGACGGCGTCGAGGGCCTGGAGAACGTCATCGTGATCGGCGCCTCCAACCGCGAGGACATGATCGACCCCGCGATCCTGCGGCCCGGCCGCCTGGACGTGAAGATCAAGATCGAGCGGCCGGACGCGGAGTCGGCGCAGGACATCTTCTCCAAGTACCTGACCGAGGACCTGCCGCTGCACGCCGACGACCTCGCCGAGTTCGGCGGCGACAAGGCGCTGTGCGTCCGCGCGATGATCGAACGGGTCGTCGACCGGATGTACGCCGAAAGCGAGGACAACCGCTTCTTGGAGGTCACCTACGCCAACGGCGACAAGGAAGTCCTGTACTTCAAGGACTTCAACTCCGGCGCCATGATCCAGAACATCGTGGACCGCTCCAAGAAGTACGCCATCAAGTCCGTCCTCGACACCGGCAACCCCGGCCTGCGCATCCAGCACCTCTACGATTCGATCCAGGACGAGTTCTCCGAGAACGAGGACCTGCCCAACACTACGAATCCCGATGACTGGGCACGCATCTCGGGCAAGAAGGGCGAGCGGATCGTCTACATCCGGACGTTGGTCACCGGCAAGAACGCCAGCGCGAGCAGGGCGATCGACACGGAGTCCAATACGGGTCAGTACCTGTAGGTTGTTCTGCCTGAGGCCGCGCTTCCCTTGGGAGCGCGGCCTTTTGGTGCCGGTGTCCAGCTGGGTGGGGTGCAGGCTGGTGGTGCCGGTGCCCAGCTGTGCGGGGCGCAGGCTAGCTGGTGCCGGTGTCCAGCTGGGTGGGGTGCAGGCTGGTGGTGCCGGTGCCCAGCTATGTGGGGCGCATGCTGGTGGTTCCAGTGTCCAGCTATGTGGGGCGCATGCTGGTGGTGCTGGAGTTCCGTTGTGCGGGGTGCACGCTGGTGGTGCCACTGTCCCACTGTGTGGGGGCGCACGCCGGTGGTGCTGGAGTTCCGTTGTGCGGGGTGCACGCTGGTGGTGCCGGTGCCCAGCTGTGTGGGGGCGCAGG
>NZ_BAGH01000222.1 GCF_000308715.1 Nocardia tenerifensis NBRC 101015 | reverse complement strand
GTCCTGCTCCCAGACCGCTGGAACCTCTACCTGGCCACGCCAACCGCGGTCGCCGACCAAATGCACGCCTTCGCCGACCATTTGCGCACGGCGGTAGCGGATTTGGAGGCGCTGCTCAGTGCGGGTTAGGCCGCGCGGCGCGGACTAGTCGGTCGCGGCGGACGCGCTGGATGTCAGCGCGTCCGAACGCGGCGGTACTTTCGGCGGGCGCGGGAGTGATTTCGGCGGGCGGCGGTGATTTCGGCGGACGCGGCGGTGGCGTCGTAGCGCGTCGGCCGAAAGTGCCCGCCCTCCGGGTCATCTCGCGCTGACGGTCAGGAGTTGCCGACCCGACGCCGAGCGGTCCGCCCGATGGCGGCGTCGGCTTCTTCGGTGGCCTTGGCGACGACATCGGCTGCGTGGTCGATGAGGTCGGCCGCCTCGCCAGCCCAGATCGGGGTCGCGGTCTGCTCACCGTATTGCACTGCCGCGATTCGGCCGGATCATCTCGCGTTGGTGCTCAGGGGTGCCGATCCGACGCCGAGCGGTCCGCCCGATGGCGGCGTCGGCCTTCTCGGCGATCCTGGCCGCGATGTCGGCGGCGTGGTCCATGCGGTCGATGAGGTCGGCCGCCTCGCTGGCACAAATCGGGATCGCGGTCGGCTCACCGCGTTGCACTGCCGCGATCCCGCCGGATCATTTCCCGCTCACGCTTAGGAGTCGTCCACTCGGCACTGTGCGGCCCGATGGCGGCATTCGACCTTCAACGAGGTCACGTCCATGTGCTGCTCGCCGCGGCGGCCTCGGGCTCAGAGGTCGTCGACGTGCCGCCGTGCCGCGCGGGCGAGTGCGGCGTCGGCTTCTGCGGCGATTCTGGTCAGCACGTCGGCGGCCGGTTCGATCGCGGTGATCAGGTCGACGCCCTCGCCGGCCCACACCGGGATCGCGGTCGGGTCTTGGCGCTGCACGGCGTCGAGGTAGGCGTCCTGGGCGGTGGTGTCGGCGCGCAGTTCGTCCTCGCGGTCCTGCCAGCGGTCGAAGAACGGGTTGCGCAGCATCCGCGCGGTGTACTTCGTGGGCCACGGGGAGCGGCGGGCGATATCGAACACTCGGTTGCGCGACGTGTCGTCACCGCGCGCGGCGACGATCGCTTTTGCCTCCTCGGCGGAGAGCACTGCCTCGTGGGTTGCCTCGAAGCGCGTGCCGATCATGGCCCCGGCCGCCCCGAGCGTCAGCGCGGCGGCCAGTCCACGCCCATCGGCGATCCCGCCCGCCGCGAGTACCGGCGTCGGATGCACCAGGTCGGCGACCGTCGGCACGATCGTCATGGTCGAACGACCCGCGCCGTGCCCGCCCGCCTCGCCACCCTGCGCGACGATCACCTCCGCGCCGGCCTCCACCGCGCGGCGCGCCTCGTCATGGTCGGTGACCTGCACCATGAGCGTCGCGCCCGCCGCGCGCACCGCGTCGGCGAACGGTCGCGGATCGCCGAACGACAGCATCACCGCGCGGGGCCGATACTCGTCCAGCACCCACCGAATCGTGTCGTGATCGACCGCCCAGCTGAGAAAGCCGACACCCCACGGCGACCGAGTCTTGTCCGCGACGATCGCCAGCTCACGCTCGAGCCACGCCCGATCCCCGCTGCCGATCATCCCGAGCCCGCCGGCATTCGACACGGCCGCGGCCAACTCACCCCCGGCCACACCACCCATCGGCGCCAACATGATCGGATGACGTAGATCGAACAACTCGGTCAGCGCGGTACGTAGCGACATGGCCCCATGATGCCCGCCCGCGCCGCGACCGCCGAACCGGCCGCGGGCGTCGCTTCCACTGAGGCGCCGTGGCAGACGTTGCTCGTGGCCGTCGCGATGGTCTCGCGCGTCGGCTTCACCGCGCTGTGGTCGCGAGATTGCACGCGGCCACGGTGACGTTCGCGCCAGATTCGGTCCGCTCGTCGCGTACTGAGCCGCGCCATCGGCGTCGATACCGCGACGGCTGGTGAGGGTGCCGCACCGTCACCGCTCATGCAAACGGCAGGGTGGGCCGGGCCGGAGCAACGGTCCCGCACACCGGTCTGAAACAATGGCTCATCGTGAAGAACTTCGAAACCCTGTTCGCCGAGCTGCAGGATCGTGCGGTTACCCGCCCGGAGGGGTCCGGGACCGTTGCCGCGCTGGACGCGGGCGTGCATAGCCAGGGTAAGAAGGTGCTCGAGGAGGCGGGCGAGGTCTGGCTGGCCGCCGAGCACGAGAGCGACGAGTCGCTCGCCGAGGAGATCTCGCAGCTGCTGTACTGGGTTCAGGTGCTGATGGTGGGTCGTGGTTTGAAGCTCGAAGACGTGTACCGACATCTGTGATCGGTCGCGTCCAACCCGTAGTTTCATCTTCCGAAAGGACCACGTCCCATGCTGCGCGTCGCAGTCCCCAATAAAGGCGCCCTGTCCGAAGCCGCCACCGCCATCCTCGTCGAGGCCGGCTACCGCAGGCGGACCGATCCGCGTGACCTGACCGTGCTCGACCCGGCCAACCAGGTCGAGTTCTTCTTCCTGCGCCCCAAGGACATCGCCATCTACGTCGGGTCCGGCGAACTCGACCTCGGCATCACCGGTCGCGATCTCGCGCTCGACTCCGGCGCGCCGGTCAGCGAGCGGCTCGCGCTCGGCTTCGGCCGCTCGAGTTTCCGCTACGCCGCGCCGGCTGGCCAGGACTGGCGGGTCGAGGACCTCTACGACAAGCGCATCGCCACCTCCTACCCGAACCTGGTGCTCGGCGATCTGCAGCGGCGCGGCATCGAGGCCGAGGTGATCCGGCTCGACGGCGCGGTGGAGATCTCCATCCAGCTCGGCGTGGCCGACGCCATCGCCGACGTGGTCGGCTCGGGGCGCACGCTGCGCCAGCACAATCTGGTCGCGTTCGGCGAGTCGCTGTGCGATTCGGAGGGCGTGTTGATCGAGCGCTCCGGCTCCGATCAGCAGGAGCGGGCGCGCAATCAGCTCATCGCCCGCATCCAGGGTGTCGTATTCGGCCAGCAGTACATCATGCTGGACTACGACTGCCCGAAGGAGCTGCTCGAGCAGGCGGTCAAGATCACCCCGGGCCTGGAGTCGCCGACGGTGTCCCCGCTGGCCGACGACGGCTGGGTGGCCATTCGCGCGATGGTGCCGCGCAAGCAGGGCAACGAGGTGATGGATCAGCTCGCCGAGCTCGGCGCCAAGGCCATCCTGGCGTTCGACATCCGCTCCTGCCGGGCGTTCTGACGGATTATCGCGCTCGGTTCGCGTTGTCCGCGTGAATAATTCACGCTGAGCGCAATCGGTGCGCCCGGTGACCGGGCGTTGCTACCGTGCGGCCTCTCGATGAGGAACGCAAGGAGCACGCCCGTGTCACAGACATCGCCCGAGCAACGGCCGGGGAGCACATTCGCCTGGAGTGAGGACTGGCTGGCGGCGATCGTCGGGCTGGCGCTGATCGCGCTGGTGCTGGCGGGCGTGATTCCGGATTGGCTGGTGCCGTGATGGTGCCCAAGGATTCGACATCGGCCGAAACGCGGACGGACCCCGCCCCGGTGAAGTCGGAAACTGCTGCGCTGCAAGCGGTTTCGCAACCGGCCACCGGCGCGATCGTCGTCGTGCTCGGCGCGCTGACCCGCTACTTCGACACCCACGTCCCGCAGTGGGCGGCCGACACCGCGTTCAAACGTGTCGCGAAGTCGATCGAGTTCCCGGTCTACGCCATCGCAATCGGCCTGATCGGCAACATCATCTTGACGAAACTGGCTCTGCGCGACCGGCTTTCGGCGGGCTTCCGGACCGAGTTCTTCATCAAGACCGGCGTCGTGCTGCTCGGCGCCTCGATCAACCTGAAGATTCTGGTGACCGCGGCGGGCCCGTCGATCCTGCAGGCGCTGCTGCTGATCACCGCGGTGTTCGGGTTCACCTGGTGGCTCGGCGGGCGGCTCGGGCTCGACGACAAACTGCGCGCGCTGCTGTCCTCGGCGGTGTCCATCTGCGGCGTCAGCGCGGCCATCGCGGCGGCGGGCGCGGTGCAGGCGCGGCGCGAGCAGATCGCCTACGCGGCCTCGCTGGTGATCATCTTCGCGCTGCCGTCGATCTTCCTGTTGCCTTGGCTCGCCGACGTTTTCGGGCTCTCCGACGCGGTCGCCGGAGCCTGGATCGGCGGCAATATCGACACGACCGCCGCGGTCGCGGCCTCGGGCGCCATCGCGGGAGAAAAGGCGCTGCAGATCGCCACCATCGTGAAGACCACGCAGAACGCGCTGATCGGGCTCGTCGCGATCGCCTTGACCGCGTACTTCACGCTGAAGGTGGAGCGCGTCGCGGGTGCGGTGCGGCCCTCGGCGCGCCAGATCTGGGAGCGGTTCCCCAAGTTCGTCCTCGGCTTCATCGCCGCCTCGGTCATCGGCACGCTCTACCTGCAGTCGGCCGACAAGAAGTCCGGCGCCGCGCACATCGCGATCGTGAACGATCTGCGCACCTGGTTCCTGATCTTCGCGTTCGTGTCCATCGGGCTGGAGTTCTCCCTGCGCGGCCTGCGCGAGGCAGGCTGGCGTCCGATCGTCGTCTTCGGCTCCGCGGTCGTGGTCAATCTGGCTGTCGGGCTAGGCCTCTCGGTCCTGCTGTTCCGCAACTTCGCCGTGTGATGCAGGCTGTGCGCGCCACGCCCGTGCGTGGGTCGGCCGGTGATTTGTGCGCATCTGGCCCGGGTGGGTCGCCTCGCGATTTGGTGCGCGGCACGAGGGTCGCGCGGGGTCGCCCTGCGATTTGGGGCGCGGTACGAGGGTCGTGGGGAGTCGCCCCGCGATTTCGCCGTGTGGTGCGGGCTGTGCGCACCCTGCCCGTGCGTGGGACGGCCGGTGATTTCGT
>NZ_BAGH01000223.1 GCF_000308715.1 Nocardia tenerifensis NBRC 101015 | reverse complement strand
GTCCTCGCCGCGGGCCAGGGCAGCGGCGGCGGCGCGGACCGCGGCCTTGGCACGCTCGGCCTCCTGCGCCCGCTGGTCGAGGGTCTGGCGCGCCTTGAGCGCCTTGTCGCCGTGCACGCCCGCCGAGGTCTCCAGTCGCCGGACCGCGTCGGCGAGATCGTCCAGCTGCTGCTTGCCCTCGTAGGCGCTGGAGCGCTGCAGATTTTCGCGGTCGCCGAGCGCCTGCTCGTAGGCGCGGTCGGCGTCCTCGGCGCGGGCCTCGGCGGCGGCGCGTTCGGCCTCGCGGCGCTCGCGCAGCGCGGTCGCGGCGAACAGCGCGGTGCTCGCGTGGGTCACCGCGTCGAGCCGGGTGCGCAGCTGGTCGACGTCCGTCTTCGCCTGCACCGCAAGGTATTTCCGATAGACATCGACGAACGCCCTGGTCGCGCTGTCGGCGTGCACGAGTCCCTCGAGCGTCCGGCCGACCTCCTCCATATCGCTGAAGGAGCGGGCCGCGTCCAGGATCAGCTGCTCGTCCAGCGGGCGCAGGCCGTCGGTGAGTGCCTGCGAGAGCCCGCGCGGGTCAAGGTTTTTCGCCAGCTGCGGGCGGCGCAGCGTGAGGATCAGATTGATCAACTGGTCGTAGCGCTGGGTGCCGAGCCCGAACATCCTGGCGTCGATGGCATTGCGGTACTCGACCGGGCGGTCGACGATGGCGTCGGTGCCGATCTGCTCGGCCAGCTGTTTGCGGGTGAACGGGCGGTCGTCGGGCCCGATGAGCGAGAAGTCCACGCCGACACGGCCGTCGGCGACGAAGTACCAGCGCGTCACCTTGTCCGACGAGCGGGTAGCCCGCATGCCGATGCCGACGGTCACCGCCTCCGGGTCGTCCCAGTCGCCGCGCGCGAACTCCATCCAGACATAGGAGTAGGCCGATTCCTGCTTGCGGTACAACAGGTTCGACTTCATCGTGCGCTCTTCGCCGGCGAACGGATTGAGCCTGCGCGGCTCGATGCGCCCGTCGAGCACGAACGGGAACAGCACCTCGAGCGCCTTTGTCTTGCCGGACCCGTTCGGCCCGCGCAGCACCAATCTGCCGTCGGCGAAGCAGAATTCCTGGTCGCGGTAGTCCCACAGGTTGACGATCCCGGCGCGGGTCGGGATGAACCGCACTCCGCCGTGAATGAGCGACATCGCCTCAGTTCCCTTCCGTGCCAGTGCCCGACCCATAGGTGTCGGCCGCGGTGACGAACAGTTCCTCGGTGCGTTTGGTGCGTACCGTGACGACGGCGCCGCGGTAGCGCGCCAGGGCCGGCATGACCAGCAGCCCGTCCTCGACCGCCCGCACCAGGCGCAGTCGCTCCAACAGTGCCACCACCTCGGCGGTCAGTCCGGGAACGTCGGCCTGCCACTGGGCGGCGAAGGTGGCGCCGTACCGATCGGCGAGCGCCTGCACGGTCTCGCGCACCCACGCCGCGTCGACGAGCGGATAGGTGGTCTCGCTCGGCTCCTCCGCCTCGGGCTCCGAATCCGTCTGTGCCGCAAGCTCGTCCAGCGCACGCAGGTCGGCCAGCGGCGCGAAGACGGTGGATTCCGGGATCGCGCCGTCCAACTGCGTCGCGAGCTCTTCGCAGGCGTCCGGCGCGCCCGCACGCCGCGGCACCGGATTGTCGATGTCGAGCACCCGGTCGGCGATCTCGCCCGCCAGCAGCAGCCCCACCTGCGCCAGGGTGCCGGTACTCGGGAACCGAATGTCGGAGAGCCGCCCCGAGGTATCGATCAGCGCGACACCCTCCGCGCGGCGCTCGGCCCGCAGGCCCGTGAACAGCTCGACATCGGCGACGATCCGCTCCTGCCCGAGCACCGGCCGCTCCGCGGGGGAAAGGTCGTCGAGGTACACGACCGGCCGCTCGACCAGCGCACGGCGCACGCGCCGCGCCAGATCGGCCGCGGTCGGCGCGTGCGCGGAACCAACAGCGGCCTCCTCGGTGAGCAGCCCGCGCACGCTGTGCAGGTGTTGCAGCGCCCGCGGCGGCCGGAACAGCGCGAACACCACCGGCCGGTCGATGTCGTAGAGCGCCTCGCCCGCCTCGGGATCGCTGGCCCAGCCGCCCGCGTCGCCGTCGGCCAGCGCGAGCGCGCCGCGGTGGGTCAGCCAGGCGACCGCGTCCACGAAGGCGTCGCGGTCGGCCGCGCGATCGGTGGACAGTTCGAGTCCGTCGACGCGGCCGGCGTAGGCGGCGACCTGATCGGCCAACTCCGACAACGTGATCTGGTCCCCGGCCCGGCCCAGCGCGGCGATGGACAGCGCGAGGTAGGCGTAGCGGCGGCGATCGAAGAGGCGGTCGGCGGGGGTGCGGGCCGGCTTGCCCGCGTCGAGCCGGTCGATGATCGGGAACACCCGCGCGGTGGTCTCGGTGACCTCGAGCCGGTAACCGAACAGCTCGGCCAGGTCCTCGCGCAACTCGGTGGCCCACCGGCGGATCAGCGGCAGCGCGATCCGGTCCGGGTAGGTCCTGGTCACAAGGTGATTGGCGAGAATGACGCGGGCGGCGCGCTGATAGTTGTCCAGCGCAAGGGAATCGATCTTGCGTCCGTGCATCATCAAGCCCCCTTGGCGCCGCGCGGGCGCGTTCGGGTGGTCTCACGAACCAGTAGCTTGCGGTTGTTCAAGTGCAGCAACCCGTGTGCGGTCCGCACCACCGTCGAGCCGTCGTGCTCCGAGACCGTCAGGGTGACGCCGCTGTCGGATCCGCTGGTCCCGGCGACCCGGCCGCTCACCGGAACCCACGCGGTGGACGCGGCGTCGAGCAGCCGCAGCAGCACCTCGGTCTCGCGTTCGTCGAGCACCCGGTCGTGCACGTCGGCGGCGGCCAGCGACTTGGCCGCGTCGGCGCGGGCGCGCTGCGCGTCCAGCTGCGCCTCGCGTAGCCGCCGAATATCCGCGTCGTTGCGGTGGATTCGGGCGGGCGCGCCGGCCGAGGGCGGGCGCCCGGTCTCGGCCAGCGTGCGCGAGATCTCCAGCGGCGGGGCCTCCCACCAGGAGCGTTGCGCCGGAATCAGGTCCGCGTCCGGGTGTTCCATCGCGAGGTGGCGCGGCCTGCCGAGGCCGAACACCGCGTCGAAGAGGGCGTGCGCGCTGTCCGCGGTCGGCGCCGCGGTGAACCATCCTGCCAGGTGCCGCAACGCCGACTCGCGGCTCACCCCGCCGCGCCGCGTCTCGGTCACCCGCCGCAGCAGCGAGAGCACGGCGGCGATGGCGCTCATGGTCGCCTCGCGCAGTCGCTCCGCCTCCGTGGTGCCCGCGTGTTCGCCGGTGCCGGACGCGACGAACCAGGTCCGCAGCCCGTCCCAGCGCGCGTGCCAATCCGCCTGGCGCTCGGCGAAACTCAGCAGCACCCGTTCGTCGCAGCCCGCGGCGCGTTCGATGAGCTCGTCCACGCCGGTCTCCTCGATCTCGGCGATCGCGCCCGCCAGCCGGGGCGTGAATCTGGCCAGGTCGAGGCTGAATTCGCGCATGTGCGCGAGCAGCGCGTCCTTGTGCGCGAGAAACGATTCCGGGGTGATCTCGGTGGTGCGCACGAGATCGCCGAGGGAGAGGTAGAAGTGGGCGGCGCGCGCCGCCATATCGGTGAGCGCGGCGTCGAGGCGGCGCAGCGTGCGGTAGACGCGCTCGGCGTCGCCGGCGCGGTTGGCCTCGGCGAGGGTGTGCAGGTCGGCGAGCAGTTCCGGCAGCACGAGCCGCGACAGCGACGCCTCGTCCAGCCGGGCGTTGAGCACCCCGGCGACCGCGCGATAGGCCTGGAATCCGGCCTGCGAGAACTGATAGACGAAGTGCCGGTTGCGATACTCGGCCAGGGTGGCGGCGCGCGTCCCGTCGTAGCTGCGCTCCAGCACGCCCCAGCGATGCAGTTGATCGAGTAGCGGGCCGATATCGGCGGCGGTGAGATACGGGGCGTTCGGGCGCGCGCCGTGCTCGCTCGACCAGGCCGCCGCGCTCGCGGGACCGTCGTCGGACCCCGAATTCACCACGGACCGATCGGTCTCCGTGTCCTCGGTATGTTGCCGGGCCGCGACGTCGGGCGCGGGTTCCGGCCCCGCCGCATCGGACGTGCGCGGGTGACCATTGCGCTCGATCCACTCCGCCACGTCGTCGGCGTGCAGCAGCACCACGTAGGCGGCCCGCGCGCTGTCGAACGCGCGCAGCACCCAGAGGTAGTCGGCGCGGCGCTCGGCGGTGGCGAAGGAGAACAGCCGTAGCCGGTCGTCCCACGGGACGGCGGCGGCAGCGGCCTCGACGGAGTCGGTCACCGGGAACAGGGTAGTAGCGGGCCGGTCGCCGGTGACGCGTACATGCCGGGTTCGGCGTGGCCGTGTCCTGTTTGCCGGTTGTTCGCCGTCCAATCCGGTTGTGTCGCTTGGGGTTGACTCGGCAGGCGGTGAGCACGGGTATTGGCACGCGACAGCGTCCCCGGGGTGGGCGAGCAAAAGGACGCCGACCGAGTCGGCGTGGTGGGTGAGCACTGGGTCGGCAGCAGACGGAAGACGGGTACGCGCCGACGGAGTCGAGAATCACTCCCCGGCGAGAGAACGCAGCTGGTCCAGGTACGCACGGGTGCGCGGATCGCCGGGGTAACGGGCGATGATCTCGCGCGCGGTCTCGCCCGCGATCCACATCAGCGACGGCAGCGACCGGCGCTTGCCCGCGAACGCGCGCAGTCCTTCGTCGAGCGCGAGTTCCAGATCGCGATTGCGGACCGCGACCACCGCGAGCGTCAGGTGCGCCTCCGACACGCGCATCGGATTGCGCACGCTGCCGTCGGCTCTCGTGGCGTTGCGGATGACCTCGTTGGCGTAGGTCTCGGCGAGCCGGTCCTCGCCGGCGACCCGGCAGCAGTCCATCGCGTAGAAGTCGAACTTCTGCGGATCGACCACGAAGTGGTTGTCCAGGTTGATCGGATGGTCTAATCGCTGCAAAATTGCTCGACCCTCGGTGAGGGCCTCGTCGACCCGGCGCTGGTCGCCGAGCCGCGCCCACGCCTTGGCCCGTTGCGCAGCGAGCTGAACGCCGGCGCCCAGGCGCCCGCAGGACTCCGTGACCTGCTCGGTCGCGTCGATCGCGCTGCGGTAATTTCCCTGCGTCAGCGCGAACCAGGCCGCCATTTCCGCACTCCAGCCGATGATTTCGGCGTTCTCGGCCTCCTGGCCCAGCGAAAGTGCCGCGCGCCGGGTGGCTTCCGCGGCGGTGCGCCGGCCGAGGTCGTAGTCCACGCAACCCACCAGCAACGCAACCCATCCCGCGAGCACGAGGATGTCGCGGTGCTGCGCGAGAGTCAGCCTGCCGTCCAGCAGCGAGGTGATGCGCCGCAACCAGGCGGTGCCCTCGGCGTGCAGCTCGTGCGGGTCGGCGTAGGAGTACTCGCAGCACAGTCGCTCCGCGGTGATGCGGATGGCGTCCAGCGTGGCGGGGGAGACGTCCGACATGCGCAGTCGCCCGATGAATTCCAGCGTGTCCATGCCGGTTGCCGAGAGTAGCTCGTCGTCCCGATTCGGCCTCGCCTTGGGGAAGAACGCCGCGGTGACTGTGTCGAAGGTGGCCGAAATGATCGGTGCGTAAAAATCATCCGGCCGCGACTCGCCCGATTCCCAGCGGCGCCAGTTACGCAGCAGTGTACTGTCTGTCGGCAGGTTGTGGGATGACTTGGCGCGCATCACGCGGACGGCATCGGCTTGTGACCACCCCCGCGCATCGCGTTCGGAGCGCATCCGGACAGCCCAGACGGGTCGATCGTCTCCAGCGGCCACGTCAGTAGTATCGCACCAGTTAACGCCCGGTGGCCGAGATAGGGCATATAGATGTCATCGGGTTGACAGCTGCATTCGCAGTTTGGCGTTGTGCATGCTGGACGTGAGCGGGAAGTTAGCCAGACCCGTATAGGCGCAACCAGATGCAATTGCATCTGTCCTTGCAAGGCGCAGTACCCCACAATGGGGAGATCCACAGGAAAACAGCGGTACCCAATCCAACGGAGGTTCGGGTGGAAGCGTTGATCTATGGATACTTGCGTGACGATTTGGCCGATGGCCACAGCGAAGAGCTCGAGGACGCGATGAGCAGCCTCGCCCGCGAGGAAGGGCTCTGCTTCGCCGCAACGTTCCATGAATCGACTTCCGGTGACGGCACGGCATTCGTCGAGCTGACCCAGGAACTCAAGCGGGCCGACGCGCACCACGTGGTGGTTCCGTCGCTCGATCACCTTGCCGGCCAGACGATCCCGCGGGAGATTCTGCTAGCGAAACTGGCGCGCGAAGCGGCGGCGCAGGTCTGGACCATCGAGACCTGAGCGCACCGACGGCAGAGCCGGCCACCGGAGCGATCCCCGGCGCCGAGTAGACCCCCGGCGCGGCGAAAACTCCCGGTGCCGAGACGATTCCCACCGCCGTCGCACCACCGCCGGCACCCTCGTCGCGGCGACACCGGCCAGCAGCGAGGCGAGCAACGCCGCGACATGGTGTTGCCCGAACAGCGGATACACCTGCCAGTGCAGGAGATACACGAACAGTGAGCTGTCGGCGAGTACCGCCGCGACGACGGCCACCAGCGCGGGCACCCGAATCGCGGGCAGCCAGACGAGCACGAGGAGCCCGGCCAGCACCAGGCGCTCCCGCTCCGGCACGCCGAAATATCCGGGCACACAGACCAACAGGACGGCACTCACCAGCAGGCGCTGCCAGCGCGTCGTCGCCTTCGCCGCGGCCCAGCCGCTCGCGAAGAACCACGCGGCCAGCGGCGAGAACGCCACGTCCTTGTCCGGATAGAGCGTGCCGGGCTGAAACCGCAGCACCAAGGTGAGCCCGAGCAGGCCCATCGCGAACCAGAACGGTGCGCGCCGCTCCAGCGCGTCCACGGCGGGGATCCGGATCAGCAGCGCCCCGGCGACCATGAAATAGCCGAGCACCTCGATGAACCACAGGTGCCCGGCGGTGTCGCTGTCGAACGGACCGAGAATCTTGTTGAGCAGCAGCACGTTCTGCCAGCTGTAGTAGTCGGTGAACGGTAACGTGACGGCAACCCAGGCGGCGGTCGGCACGGCGATCAGCGCGACCGTGCGCAGCGCGTGCCGCAACCGTTCGGCACGCGGCGCGCCGGTCACCGCGAAGCGGGCGAAGTTGAACCCGGCGACGCCGAGCAGCACGTGCGCGGCGCCCCACAGCACGTAGAGGCCGATGTGCGAGCTCACGATCAGCACGATGGCGGCCGCGCGCAGCAGCGTGCTCGTGTCGACGGCGCGGCCGAAGCGGCTGTCGCCGTGCGGTATCCGCTCGAGCTCGGCGATCGTCATGGTCGGCCAGGCTGCGGGCAGGCGGCCGAGCGCGCGCTCGACACCGGCGGCGGTGGTCACGTAGTTCAGCGAGTTGCCGCCGAGATCGACGAAGGTTCGGTCCGGGCGCACGAGCGCCGGATCGAGGCCGAGGGCGGTCGCGTAGAGCGCGCGGATGTCGGCGGATCGCGGGCTGGGCGCGGACAGCATGCTGATATCCCCGGTCCGCGGGCTGGGCGCGGACAGCGTGCGCACGGCGGGGTAGTCCGGCTTGCCGTTGGCCAGGCGCGGCAGCTCCGTGACCGGGCACACCCGGACCGAAGCCGCTGGGAGGCCGGACAATCGGGCCGCCGCGTCGGTCGGATCGGCGGCCGGGCGCTGCACGGCGACGACGAGCCGTTCGTCGTCGCCGACGCAGCACGCAGTGAAACCTGCTGCGGCCAAACCGGTTTCGAGGCGTTGCAGGTCGATGCGCAGGCCGAAGATTTTGGCGAACCGGCTGCGTCTGCCGATCACCTGATAGAGGCCCTCCGGTGTGCGGCGTGCGAGATCGCCTGTACGCAATGAGGTTACGGTTCGGCCCAGTGCGAGGTCGGCCGGGCAGGTCGCGTAGCCCAGCATGACATTGGGCCCGTGATAGACCAGCTCGTGCGGCGCGGACTCGATCCCGCTGCCGCCCAGGTCGATGCCGCGCTCGTGCTCGCCCGTGTCGGCGATCGGCTCCAGGGTGAACGCGCCGCCGGGGATCGGCACGCCGATGCAGTCGGGGTGCTCCTGCGCCGAATCCGGTGGCAGGTAAGCCATTCGAGCGGTCGCCTCGGTCTGGCCGTACATGACGAAAAACCGCCAGCCCGAGTGCGCGCCCAGCCGGGCGTACGCGCGTACGCGCTCGGGCGCGAGCCTGCCGCCCGCCTGGGTGATGTAGCGCAGGTCGGGTAATGCCATGTCCGCGAACCCGACTCGGTCCAGCAGATCGATGGTGTACGGGACGGCCGCGAAAGACGTTGCGCGGCAGGCACGGAACTCGTCCCAGAACGCGGCGTCGAGCACCGACCGCTGGGTGAGCAGCAGGCTCGCGCCGCACAGCAGATGGCTGTGCACCACCGACAGGCCGTAGCAGTAGAACATCGGCAGCGTCGTCGCCGCCCGATCGTCCGGGCCGAGGTCGAGGTACTCGGCGATGGCCGACGCGTTGGCGAGCAGGTTCGTCGCCGAGAGCCGGACCAGCTTCGGGGAGCCGGTGGATCCCGAAGTGCTCAACAGCAGCATCAGCTCCGGATGCAGGGTGTGCGCAGACGTTTCGCGCAGCACACGCGGCGCGCCGTCCTCGATGACAACGTCGGGATCGTAGGTGCTGAGCAGTTCGCCGGTGACCTCCGCGGTGAGCAGCACGACGCAGCCCGCGTCGAGCGCGCCGAGATAGGCGACGAGCGAGGGCAGATCGTTGCGCGCCGCGAGCGCGACGAGCCGGCGCTCCGGCCCGAGCCCGGCCGCGAATTCCTCAACGAGCGTTGCCAGCTCGGCAAAGGTGACCTGTGGCAAACCCTTCGCCACCGACGCTCTCGTCAAAGCGTCCGAGGCGGTGGGCTGAGGCCAAAGAACGGCTATCCGGTCGTCGAAGCTACGAAGGTGCGCGACGATCGGGTGAGAGGTCACTCGGAAAAGAATAGGGTGCAGCTGAATTCGGCCCCGCACGCGACCCCGAGGTGAACGTCTAGCAAACCGTGCGGTCGGCGTTCAGAGACTCACGAGCGGTCGAATATCCGCAGGCGGTCAGCGGCCGGGAGTTGCTGGGGCCAACCCGGTTCGGCGGCCGGAGGCGCCTGCGCGGTTCGGCAGCCGGAGTTGCCGGGCTCGTGCAGTTACAGGGTGGTGTCAGCGGGCTCTATGCGGTTCAGATGGCCGGAGTTGCCGGGTCCTGTGCGGGCCCCAGAGCCCTCCCGGACACCGCCGAATTCTGGCCGACACTGCCGGCTGCCGAGGTGTCATTATCAAGCTACGTTCATTGCAACCACTTGTAGCGACCGTGTTCAAGGACGACCGTTGATGTCGTCATCCCGACTTCGGGTGCATGACATGCCAATTCCTGCAGAAGACAGGTTCACCGCGAAGCTACCGCGAGCTCGTCGCGACAGTTCGCGAAGGTCGCGCTGTCGAGAGGAGGAGTGGATGTGTCACATCTGGAAGGTCCCGCTGAGCCCGACAACACGCCGGGCTCTGAGGGGGCTACGGAGTCCGGGTGGCACCGGCGTGGGGGAATCTCATGCTGGCCTGGGCTGCGCGCCGTACTCGGCATCGCCGAGGTCGTAGCGCTGACCCTGATGGACGATGAGGCCCTCACAATGGCTGTGAAGGCGCTCATCGCGGTGGGTGACGTGATCGCTGGTGCTGTGCGGCAGAAACGGTCATGACACCGGGCTCGGTCATCGTCAGCGCGATGACCGGGTCACACTCCCTAGAAAACAACACCGAGCGTGGTGAGCCAAGTACAGATAGCAGGTTCGCTCCGATACGGCACGAAACCACCCAATTTCGTGCCGAATAGCGTTGTCCCGACCCGAGTGAGTCTGGGCTACCGCCCTCGGCGGGGTTGGCAGGGACGCCGTAACGCACGCATGGCGAGCCTCGGGCTCTCACAGACCCTGTGGTCTGAGGCCGAAGCGGTTCCGCAGGCGAGGACGGCAAGGTGTTCTACGAAGGAAAGATTGGCACATGGCCAGCGAAAACGGCACTTGCTCAATGTGTGCAAGAGAGTTCGAGCGAGCGCCCGGCGGAGTAGGACGCCCACGCCGGTATTGCTCATCGAGTTGTCGTTCGGCAGCTCGTCGGCTGCGTGCGAGCACCGCGGAACCGGATCCGGTCTCTCAGGCACGCTGTTTGTCGGACATGGTGGGTCATCGATGCACGCAGGAGGCCGAATATGTGATAGCGGTGGACAACCGCGACTACACCTTCTGTGGGGAGTGCTACGCCAACCTCATCCTTCCCTACTTATATGCGAAGGGGATCAAGTTTCCCGGGCATGTCATCGGCCAGCCGCTTGTACGTGCTCGTGACTTCGACGAGTCGCTGCTGTTGACACCAGCTGTTTCGGCACCCCAGCCGATCGTGAGCTCACGACCGCCCAGAATCCTGGTCATCGAAGACGATATGGCGCTCTTGGAAATGCTCGCCATCGTCTTCAGAATCGAGTTTCAGGGCAGCACGATCGTCCTCAAACACGACGGCCTGGACGGTCTTCACGAAGCCCGCACCCACCGTCCCGATGTGGTGATCCTGGACCTCATGCTCCCGGGGATGAACGGCATCGACGTTGTCAACCGTCTCCGCAGCAGCAGCGACGTGCCGGTCCTGATGCTGACCGCCAAGACCGACACCGTCGACGTAGTTCTCGGTCTGTCGAGCGGCGCGGACGATTACGTCGTCAAGCCCTTCAAACCGAAAGAACTCGTCGCGAGAATCCGACGGATGCTTCAGCGGCAAAGCAGCGGTAGATGGAGTGAGGAGATCTACGACGACGGCCTGCTGCGCTTGGACTCCCTGCAGCGCAAGACCTTTGTGGCCGGCTCTCCGGTGGTGCTGTCGCCTCTGGAATTCGGGGTGCTGGAGTTGCTCGCTCACAATCGCGGATCTCCGCAACCGCTCAATAAGGTTCTGGCCAAGGTCTGGGACGACCCCACGGGAAGCGACAAGGACCGGGTGAAGTTCACCATCGCGCGGCTGAGGCGGAAACTGGAAAACACGGAGCTGGGCGGCGATGCGATCATTACCACCCGCGGCCGTGGTTATCTCTACCAACCCCTCCATCTCGACACCACCGGCGACATCGCAGGCGACAAACCGATCGGCGGCGGTGGATACGGTCACGCGAACCGCATCGTGGAAGCCCTCAGCTCAACCAACCAACCTCCACGGCGCACCAGCTACGACACCTCCAGGTTGCAGCCACCCTGAGGACAGCTGATCGTAGTGCCGACGCTCGGAATCGGCCGATCGTCGACCGGCAGGAGACGGCGAGCTCATGCAGGTACCTTCCGCCGGCGTAATGCGACCACGGAGACTCCACCGGTGGATTTGCCGCGCCCGCAGGCGGATTCGTGGCCTTTTCCGCCCACATGGCGTAGGACGCGAGGGGTGGCCGCGGCCTCCGCCGTGTTCGCCGCTGTGGGCGCGATATTCGCCCCGGCGATCGCCAGCGCCGGCACCCACCTCGGCGGGGTCGACATGAACGCCTACCGCAGCTGGCGTTACGAAGGTGCGACTGCACAGGTGCTCGATATCGGTCGTCGAGATCGAGGTCGAAGCTGTCGGACCCGTGCGCGATTCAGAGCCCGAAGCTGCCGGGTCCGCGCCTGCGTAGGTACTTCTCGAACTCCGCCGCGATGGCGTCTCCATCGATCTTGGCCATGGCCTCGTTCACGTCGACCGCCGCATCCCCGCGCTCCTCGAGCGAGCGCACGTACTCGCTGACCTCGTCGTCGCCGGCGGTCATCTCGTTGACCGCGGTCTCCCACTCCTCGGCCTGCGTGGGCAGTTCGCCGAGGGGCACCTCGATGTCGAGGACGTCCTCGACTCGGTGCAGCAGCGCGATGGTCGCTTTCGGATTCGGCGGCTGAGAGACGTAGTGGGGCACCGCGGCCCAGAAGGACACGGCGGGGACACCGGCCTTGACGCACTGGTCCTGGAGCACCCCGGTGATACCGGTCGGTCCCTCGTAACGTGTCTGCTCCAGGTTGAAGCGCTCGGCCGCCTCCTTGCTATAGGCGGAGCCGGTCACCGGAACGGGCCGGGTGTGCGGCGTGTCGGCGAGCAGCGCGCCGAGGATGACCACGGTCTGCACGCCGAGTTGCTCGATGAACTCCAGCAGGTCCGCGCAGAAACTGCGCCAGCGCATATTCGGCTCGATGCCGCGCAGCAGCACGATGTCGCGATCGCTGCCGGGCGGCGAGCAGACCGAGAGCATGGTGGAGGGCCACTGGATCTCCCTGGTCACGCCGTCCACCTGCCGGACCGTCGGCCGGTTGACCTGATAGTCGTAGTAGTCCTCGGAGTCGAGTTCGGCCAGCGGCTCGGCGTCCCAGATCAATTCCAGATGCTCGACGGCGCCGCTCGCGGCGTCGCCCGCGTCGTTCCAGCCTTCGAAGGCCGCGACCAGCACCGGTTCCCGCAATGTCGGCAGCTGCGGATCGGGAGTTTCACTGGGGTTCACTCGGTCAGCCTAATGCGTGCGGCGAACTGGCGTGTCGTATGCCGGGGCCGGGCTCGGCGTGTTCGGCGGCGGGTGTGCGTTCGCGGATATGCGACGCGGCGAGCTGCGATGTCTTACCCGACCATTACGCTTGATCTCATGTCTGCGTCCATCCCCGCCGAGTTCGACACCACGCTACTCGACACGTTGCGCCGACGTGTCGTGATAGGCGACGGTGCGATGGGCACGATGTTACAAGCCGCCGACCTCACCCTCGATGACTTCATCGGGTTGGAAGGCTGCAACGAGATCCTCAACGAGACCCGCCCCGACGTGCTGCGCGGCATCCATCGCGCGTACTTCGAGGCTGGCGCTGACGCGGTGGAGACCAACACCTTCGGCTGCAATCTGCCGAACCTCGCCGACTACGACATCGCCGACCGCATCCGCGACCTGTCCGAGCGCGGCACCCGGCTGGCCCGCGAGGTGGCCGACGAGATGGGGCCCGCCGCCGACGGTACGCCGCGCTACGTGCTCGGCTCGATGGGTCCCGGCACGAAGCTGCCGACGCTGGGCCACGCCCCGTTCGCCGCGCTGCGCGACGCCTACACCGAGTCCGCGCTCGGCATGCTCGAGGGCGGCGCGGACGCGATCCTCATCGAGACCTGCCAGGACCTGCTGCAGGTGAAGGCCGCGGTGACGGGCAGCCGGGAGGCGATGCGCCGGGTGGGCAGGCGCATTCCGATCATCACCCACGTGACCGTGGAGACCACCGGCACCATGCTGGTCGGCAGCGAGATCGGCGCGGCGCTCACCGCGCTCGAGCCGCTCGGCATCGACATGATCGGGCTGAACTGCGCGACCGGCCCGGCCGAGATGAGCGAGCATCTGCGGCACCTGTCCAGGCACGCGCAGATCCCGGTCTCGGTGATGCCGAACGCCGGCCTGCCGGTGCTCGGCGCGAACGGCGCGGAGTACCCGCTCACCCCGGAGGAGCTGGCCGTCGCGCTCAGCGGGTTCGTCTCCGAGTTCGGGCTCGCGCTGGTCGGCGGCTGCTGCGGCACCACCCCCGAGCACATCCGGCAGGTGACCGAGGCGGTCCGCGAGATCGAGCCGACGCTGCCGCCGCTGGACGAGCGCCGTGAACCGGTGCACGAGCCCGCCGTGTCCAGCATGTACACGGCGGTGCCGTTCGAGCAGGAGGCGTCGGTCATGATGATCGGCGAGCGCACGAATGCCAACGGCTCCAAGGCTTTCCGCGAGGCGATGCTGGCCGAGGACTGGCAGAAGTGCCTCGACATCGCCAAGGACCAGACCCGCGACGGCGCGCACATGCTCGACCTGTGCGTCGACTACGTGGGCCGCGACGGCGCCAAAGATATGGAGGCGCTCGCGTCGAGGCTGGCCACCTCCTCGACGCTGCCGATCATGCTCGACTCCACCGAAACCCCGGTGCTGAAGGCGGGTTTGGAGCATCTCGGCGGCCGCTGCGCGGTGAACTCGGTGAACTACGAGGACGGCGCCGGCCCGGACTCGCGTTTCCAGCAGACCATGCGCCTGGTCGCCGAGCACGGCGCCGCCGTGGTCGCGCTGACCATCGATGAGGAGGGCCAGGCCCGCACCGCCGCGAAGAAGGTGGCCATCGCCGAGCGGCTCATCGCCGACATCACCGGCAACTGGGGCCTGCGCGAGAGCGACATCATCATCGACACCCTGACCTTCACCCTCGGCACCGGCCAGGAGGAGTCGCGCCGGGACGGCATCGAGACCATCGAGGCCATCCGGCTCCTCAAGAGCAAACACCCCGACGTACAGACCACCCTCGGCCTGTCCAACATCTCGTTCGGTCTGAATCCCGCGGCCCGCCAGGTGCTGAACTCGGTGTTCATGAACGAGTGCGTCGAGGCCGGACTGGACTCGGCGATCGTGCACGCCTCGAAGATCCTGCCGATGGCGCGTATCCCGGATGAGCAGCGCGAGACCGCGCTCGACCTGGTCTACGACCGGCGCAGCGAGGGCTACGACCCGCTCCAGAAACTGATGAGCCTGTTCGAGGGCGTGTCCACGTCGTCGTCGCGGGCTTCGCGCGCCGAGGAACTGGCGGCGCTGCCGCTGTTCGAGCGCCTCGCGCGGCGGATCGTCGACGGCGAGAAGGCGGGCATGGACGCCGACCTCGATGAGGCCATGCGGGAGGTGCCGCCGCTGCAGATCATCAACGAGACGCTGTTGTCGGGCATGAAGACCGTCGGCGAGCTGTTCGGCTCCGGCCAGATGCAGCTGCCGTTCGTGCTGCAGTCGGCCGAGGTGATGAAGGCCGCGGTCGCCTACCTGGAGCCGCACATGGAGGCCACCGACGACAGCGGCAAGGGCCGCATCGTGTTGGCCACCGTCAAGGGCGACGTGCACGACATCGGCAAGAACCTGGTCGACATCATCCTGTCCAACAACGGCTACGAGGTGGTGAACCTCGGCATCAAGCAGCCCATCGCGACCATTCTCGACGCCGCTGTGGACAAGAAGGCCGACGTCATCGGCATGTCGGGGCTGCTGGTGAAGTCGACGGTGGTCATGAAGGAGAACCTGCAGGAGCTCAACACGCGCGGCGTCGCCGAGCAGTTCCCGGTGCTGCTGGGTGGCGCGGCGCTCACCCGCGGATATGTCGAGAACGACCTGACCGAGGTGTACGAAGGCGACGTGCACTACGCCCGCGACGCCTTCGAGGGCCTGCGATTGATGGACGACATCATGACCCGCAAGCGCGGCGGCGGCCCGGACCCCGACAGCCCGGAGGCGGTGGCCGAGCGGGAGAAGGCGGCCCAGCGCAAGGCGCGGCACGAGCGGTCCAAGCGGATCGCCGAGGAGCGCAAGGCGACCGAGGTGCCGATCGAGGTGCCCGCGCGCTCCGACGTGGCCGCGGACGTGCCGGTGCCGACGCCGCCGTTCTGGGGCACACGCGTGGTGAAAGGCCTGGCGCTGCACGAGTATTCGGGCCTGCTCGATGAGCGCGCCCTGTTCCTGGGTCAGTGGGGCCTGCGCGGCCAGCGCGGCGGCGACGGGCCGAGCTACGAGGAGCTGGTGGAGACCGAGGGCAGGCCGCGGTTCCGCGCCTGGCTGGACCGGCTGAGCACCGAGGGCGTGCTCCAGCACGCCGCCGTGGTGTACGGCTACTTCCCCGCGGTGTCCGAGGGCGACGACGTGATCGTGCTCACCGAGCCGAATCCCGGTGCGCCCGAACGCTATCGGTTCACCTTCCCGCGTCAGCAGCGCGACCGGTTCCTGTGCATCGCCGACTTCATCCGCTCCCGCGAGCTGGCCGAGCGGACCGGTCAGGTCGACGTGCTGCCCTTCCAGCTGGTCACCATGGGCCAGCCGATCGCCGACTTCGCCAACGAGCTGTTCGCCGCCGACAACTACCGCGACTACCTCGAGGTGCACGGCATCGGCGTCCAGCTCACCGAGGCCCTGGCCGAGTACTGGCACCGGCGCGTCCGCGAGGAACTGACCCTGGACGGCCACGCGGTCGCCGACTCCGACCCCGCCGACGTCCAGGAATACTTCAAACTCGGTTACCGGGGCGCGCGCTACTCGTTCGGCTACGGCGCCTGCCCGGACTTGGACGATCGTGCCAAACTGGTCGATCTGCTAGAGGCCGACCGGATCGGCGTCGAGCTGTCCGAGGAGCTCCAGCTGCATCCTGAGCAGTCCACCGACGCCTTCGTCCTGCTGCATCCCGAGGCGAAGTACTTCAACGCCTGAGTTCCGGGCGCACTCGTCGTGTTAGCCACGCACTCGCTGTCGCGGGTGCGTGGCCGGGGATGTGTAGCGTCGGGCCTGATAAGTTATCGGACCGATCGGTGTGCAGTGATCGTGATCACGGTGTCACGGAACGTTGTTCGCATACCGCGATGGCCTTGACTACCTGCTCGTATGCGATGATTCCGGCAAAACCCGACGCGCCGAGCGGTTTTCGTGCTTCGGCGCGTCGGGGCGCTGACCTGGGGCGTCGCCCGTGGGGACGCGGTGAGGTGGATGTGTGTCGGGTGGGTATGCCATTGTCGGAGGCGTTGCAACTGCATCCGGGGCAGTCGGCGGGTGCGTCGCCATCGCTGCTTACGGGTGTAAAGAACTACGGCGCGTAGCGATTCGGGATTTCCCGGGCCGCGCGCCGGTGCGGTACCAGCTCGGCGCGTAGGCAGGAAGGCACAACAGGATGACGGCGGACCGATTGATCGCGGGACGGTATCGGCTCACGGATCCGATCGGCACGGGCGCGATGGGCGTGGTCTGGCGTGGCACCGATGTCCGCCTGCGGCGCACCGTCGCGGTGAAGCAGCTGATCCTGGCCCCCGGCCTCTCGCGGACCGCGGCGCTGGAGGCGAAGCTGCGCGCCATGCGCGAGGGCCGCATCGCGGCGCGGCTGCACCATCCGCACGCCATCACCGTCTTCGACGTCGCCGAGGACGACGGTCAGCCGTGGCTGGTCATGGAGTACATGGACGCGCCGAGCCTGGCCGCCCGGCTCGCGGGCAACCGCACCCTGCCGCCGGTGGAGGTGGCCCGCATCGGGGCGCAGGCGGCCGGCGCGCTGGCCGCCGCCCACGACGCGGGCATCATGCACCGCGACGTGAAACCGGCGAACCTGCTCGTCGGCGACGACGGCACCGTCAAGATCACCGACTTCGGCATCTCCCGCGCCGTCGGTGACGTCACCGTCACCGCGACCGGATTCCTCGCGGGCACACCGGCTTACCTCGCGCCGGAGGTGGCGCGCGGCGAGAACCCCGAGCCCGCCTCCGACGTATTCGCCCTCGGCTCAACGCTTTACGCGGCGGTGGAGGGGCAGCCGCCGTTCGGCGAGGGCGACAACCCGCTCGCCGTGCTGCACGCCGTGGCGCGCGGCGAGGTGCCCGAGCCGAAGGAGGCGGGCGCGCTCGGCCCGGTGCTCATGCGCCTGCTCGCCCCGACAATCGATGCCCGCCCCACCATGCGGGAGGCGCAGCAGGCGCTGGAAGCCGTTGCGGAGGGCCGGGTTCCGAGTCTGGTCAAGCCCGCGCTCACCAAGGCGCTGCCCGCGCCGGGGTCCGACAACGCGACCACCGTGCTCCCGCAGCCGGGCGGCGGCGCCGCGAACGCGACCGCCGCGACGACGGTGGTGCCGACCGCCGGATTGACGAATCCACCTGTGTCCGAGTCTGTTTCCGCGCAGCCGCCGATCCCGGTGCGCGGTGCGGCCTCGACTCTGCCGGGCGGCGCGGACAGTGGGCCGACGCGTAAACGCGCCTTCGCCATGGCGGGCGCGGCGTTCGTCGTCGTGCTCGCCGCGATCGGCTTGGTCGCCTTCCTCACCACCGATCGCAAGGACGGCGGCACGACGGCCGCGTCCTCGAGCACGGTCGCGTCGCCGAGTGCCGAGGCGCCGCCTGCCAACGCGGCGGGCCCCGGCCAGCAAGAGCCCACGGCGCCGGTCACCACTCCCGCTGCCGCAGAGCCGAGTTCGAGTCAGCCGCCGCCGTCGACAACTCCGACGCCTACCCCGGCCAAGCCGCCCACGACCACCCCCGCCGCCCCGTCGGTCGCGCCGCCCGCGACCAACATCAGCCAGTTCGTGCAGAGCTACTACGGCATGCTGCCCGGCAACACCTCCGCCGCGTGGTCGCAGCTGACGCCGTCCTACCAGGCGCAGGCCAGCAGCAACGGGTACAACGGCTACGCCAGCTGGTGGGGCACCGTGCGCTCGGTGAGCGTCAACAGCGTCACGGCCCAGGGCGAGAACCAGGCGGTCGTCTCGCTCACTTACCACATGAAAAACGGGGAGACCAGGTCCGAGAGCCGCTGGATCCAGGTGGTGTCGGAGAATGGACGGATGTTGATCTCTGGTTCCGGAACGTGAGTACGCGACTGGCCGCCGTCCTGTGGGATATGGACGGCACCCTGCTGGACTCGGAGAAGCTCTGGGACATCGCGGTGCGCGAACTGGCCCGCGAGCACGGCCACGAGATGACCGACGAGCTGCGCCACGCGCTGATCGGCGCGTCCGGGGACGACGCCTTGCGGATGATCTTCACCGGCCTCGGTATCGAGTCGACCACGCAGGCCCTGCGGGCGGCGGGGGAGTTCCTCGAGCGGCGGGTGACCGAGCTGATGACCGGCCCGATCCCGTGGCGTCCCGGCGCGCGGGACGCGCTGACCATGGTGCGGGAGGCAGGGCTTGCCTGCGCGCTCGTCACCAATACCAAGCGGTCGCTCACCGAGTTCGGGCTGGACACGCTCGGGCGCGACTTCTTCGACGTGTCGGTCTGCGGCGACGAGGTGGCGCGCGGCAAACCGGAGCCGGACGTGTACCGGCGGGCCGCCGAACTGCTCGGCGTCGACCCGAGTCAGTGTGTCGCCGTGGAGGATTCGCCGACCGGCACCCGCGCGGCGCAGGCCGCTGGCTGCGCGGTGATCGTGGTCCCGTGCGAAATCGCGGTGCCGGAGGGGCCGGGGCGCAGCTTCCGCGACACGCTCGTCGGCCTCACCGTCGAGGATCTCGAACAGGCGCTGAAGCAGCGCGGGTAGGAGCGGGGCGGTCCGCGCTGATCGGCAGCCGTGACCCGGCTCAGTCGCCGGCTCGTCACGAGCCGAAGCAGCACTGCTGAGCGCGGCCGAGCCGAGCGGCATTGCTGGGCGCAACCGAGCTGAAGCAGCGCGTCTGAGCGGACCCCGCTCGACACTCCCGACTGCGCTTCATCGAGAGTTACTGTGCCGCAACGGGTGTGCGCGCTGCTGATAGGTGTGACCGTGATCACCGGCAATCTCGCGCAATCCCGGGCGTGTCGGCGCTCCGCTCTACCAGAATGTCGCCATGGCAGCGCTGGGTGTCCTCGACGAGATCGTCGATACCGCACGGTATCCCCTCGCGGACGCGGCGGACCCCGGCCGCGATGCCGCCGTGGCGCGCGCGAGGGCGGAGTTGGCCGCGAGCGGCTGCACCGTATTGCGCGGCTTCATCCGCCCCGAGCTCACCGCTACGCTGCGGGCGCAGGGCGAGGCGATGGCGCCGCACGCGCACTACGAGGTCGAGCGGGTCAATGCCTACAACATTCCGCTGGATACCGAACTGCCGCAGGATCATCCGGGCCGGATCGTGCTCGAGCGGGGCAACGCGTTCGTCCCGCGCGACCGCATCCCCCTCGACGCGCTCATCCATCGCCTCTACGTCGACGCCGGATTCCAGCGGTTCGTCGCGGACTGTTTCGGCCTCGCCGAGCTGCACGAGTTCGCCGACCCGCTCGCCGGGCTGTGCCTGAACGTGGTCGCCCCCGGCATGTCGCATCCGTGGCACTTCGACACCAACGAGTTCACCGTCAGCATGCTGACCCAGCCCGCGGAGTCGGGCGGAATCTTCGAATACTGCCCCAACATTCGCACCCCCGACGCCGAGAACCTCGACGACGTGCGCGCCGTGCTCACCGGCGCGGGCGAGCGCTCCATCCAGCGCCTCGTCCTGCGCCCCGGCGACCTGCAGCTGTTCCAGGGCCGCTTCTCGCTGCACCGGGTGTCGCCGGTCGCCGGTGCGCGGCAACGGCATTCGGCCATCTTCGCCTACACCGACCGGCCCGGCGTGATCGGCACGGTCGAACGCACCAGGCAACTGTTCGGCCGGGTCCTACCCGACCATCTGGCCGCCGCGGCCGACGTCGTCCGCGGCGACCGCTTGCTCGACTGAGCCGAACGGCCCGATCGAACCCAGGCGATCGGGAGCAACCGCTCGACCCCCGAGAGGAACGACTGTGGCAGTGCCGTTACACACGACCGGGAAAGCCTCCTTCGACGACATCTACGACCGCCCCGATCCACGCGACTATTACGCCCGCATGTCCGATCTCGACTATCGCATTCCGGAGCTCGCGAAACCCGTTTTCCAGCAGCAGATTCGGGAGTATCGCGCCTCGGCCAGGGTCGCCGCCCCCACCGTGCTCGACATCGGCTGCTCCTACGGCGTCAACGCGGCCCTGCTGCGCCTCGACACCACCATGCGCGAGCTGGCCGAGCACTATCGCGCCGGAGCGGGCGATCGCGCGGCGCTCGTCGCTCGCGATCGCGCGGCGCTCGCCGCCGGGAACGACCTCGGTGACGTGCGCTTCCTCGGCATGGACGCCTCCGCCCCCGCGCTCGCCTACGCGGCCGAGGCCGGCCTGCTGCACGACACCGTGCACGCCGACCTCGAGTCCGGCGAGCCGACCGAGGAGCAGCGCGAACTGCTCGCCTCCGCCGACCTCATCATCTCCACCGGCTGCGTCGGGTACGTCACCGAGAAGACCTTGGCGCGAGTCGCCACCGCGCATCCCCGCCGTCGCCCCTGGATGGCACACTTCGTGCTGCGCATGTTCGACTTCGAGCCGATCGCCGCGGAACTCGCCGCGCTCGGCTACCGGACCGAGCGTGCGCCCGGACTGTTCGAGCAGCGCAGGTTCGCCTCCGCGACCGAGCAAGAGCAGGTGTTGAACACCTTGTCCGCCAAGGGAATCGACACCACCGACCGGGAGACCGAAGGCTGGCTCTACGCCGGCCTGTACCTATCGCGACCGTTGCCGAAGCATCACGCCGACACCGAGGACCAGCATTGACCCCACGCACGTTCGCCGCCGACGACAGCCTGCCCAGGGTGCCCCTGCCGACGCTGGAGGACAGCTGCGACAGATTCCTGCGGTGGTGCACTCCGCTGCTCACCGCCGATGAGCTCGCCGCCACCGAGGCGGCGGTCGCCGACCTGCTGCGCGCCGACGGGCCCGGCCGCACCCTGCACGCCGCGCTGGCCGAGTACGACGCCACTCCCGGCGTCGGCAGCTGGCTCGATCTGTTCTGGCCCTCGCGGTATCTCGGCAGGCGCGACCGAATCGCGTTGAACGCCAACTTCTTCTTTTTGTTCCGCGACGAGACGACGCTGGCCGCGTCGACCGCCGCGACCCAGGTGGACCGGGCAGTCGGGATCATCTGCGCCGCAGTCGATTACAAGCTGAGTTTGGACGCGGAGGCGATCCCGCCGGTGCTGCAGCGCGGACAGGCGCTGTCGATGTGGCAGAACAAGTATCTGTTCTCCGAGACCAGGATTCCCGGCGCGGAGCAGGACACCGTCCGGGTGCCCTACAGCGCGGAGTGGCCGGGCCCCTCGGACGCCAAGCACGTGGTGGTGTTCTTCCGCGGCAGCATGTTCCGGATGGATGTGATCGGCCCGGACGGCGCGCCTTACTCGCTCGACGATCTGGCCTGCGGGCTGCGCGAGGTGCTCAAGATCGGTGCGCGCTCGACCCGAACCGACTCCGCCGTAGGGCATCTCACCACCAAGGCGCGCGCCGAATGGGCGGCCAGCAGGCAGGCGCTGCTCGCCGAACCGGTCAACGCGGCGGCGCTGGACACCATCGAGACCGCGCTGTTCTGCGTCTGCCTCGAGGACTTCGCCCCGCGCGACGAACTGCACGCCTGCGACCAGCTGCTGCACGGCGACAGCGCCAACAGGTGGTTCGACAAGGCGGTGTCGTTCATCGTCTTCGGCGACGGCCAGGCCGGCATCAATGTCGAGCACTGCGGGCTCGACGGCACCACCATCCTGTCATTCGTCGACACCATGCTGGAGACCTCGGCGCAGGAGCACGCCGACCGGTCCGGGGCGCGGGCGCAGGGTCTGCCCGCCGTCGAGCCGATCGACTTCGTGCTCGATGCGGCGCAGCGCAACGACATCGCCGCCGCCGGGGCCGACTTCGTCCGCTACGCGGCCGAGAACGCCACGCAGACGGTCTCTTTCGCGGACTTCGGCACCACCCGCGCCAAGCAGCTCGGCATCTCCCCGGATGCCTTCGCGCAGTTGAGCTATCAGCTCGCGCACCGGCGCAGCAAGGGAATCACCGGCGCCACATACGAATCCATCGCGACCAGGCAGTACCGCAACGGGCGCACCGAGGCCATGCGAGTGGTCACCCCGGAGATGGTGGCCTTCGTCGACGCCATGCAGGACGACGCGGCCGACGCTCCAGCCCGGCTCGCCGCCGCGCGCACCGCGGCC
>NZ_BAGH01000224.1 GCF_000308715.1 Nocardia tenerifensis NBRC 101015 | reverse complement strand
GCACCGTCGTCTGGGGCCCTAGAGTGGGTGCGGATCCCGAGAGGGAGTGCGGGTCTATGGCATGCCGGGGCGATGTTCGCCAACAATGGCTGGACGACACAATGTGCCCGAACGAGATCGCGTCGTTCGGCTTCGATCGGCGCAGGATGAGCCGTGGGTCGGGCCGGCTTCGGTGGGCGTTGTCTGGTAGGCGATTGCCGCACTGTTTCTCGGGATGCGCACCGCCTCTTGGGCACTAGAGGGAGTGCGGTTCCTGAGAGGGGGTGCGGGTCTGTGGTGTGCTGGAGCGACGGGTCGCGCCGGGGTCGGTGGGCGTTGCCTGGTAGGCGACTGCCGCACTGTCTTTCCGGATGCGCACCGCCTCTTGGGCACTAGAGGGAGTGCGGTTCCTGAGAGGGGGTGCGGGACTTTGGCGTGCTGGAGCGACGGTTTGCGCCGGGGTTCGGCGGGCGTTGTCTGGTAGGTGACTGCCGCACTGTTTTTCGGGATGCGCACTGTCTCTGGGGCCCTAGAGGGAGTGCGGGTCCTGAGAGGGAGTGCGGGATCTGTGGTGGGATCCTGAGAAGGAGTGCGGATCTGTGGCATGCCGGGAGGGGTGCGGATCTGGGGGTGGGCTAGGCGAGGGGGGTTAGTTCCAGTCCTCCTTCGATCGTGTTGTGTACCCGGCGGCGGTTGGGGGAGCCGAGGGCGGTGGTGAGGTCGGTGCCGTCGTGTTCGGCGAGGAGGTCGCCGCTGTCCCAGACCAACAGGGTTGCGCTGACGGTGTTTTCGGCGGCGGCGTGGGCGAGGTCGTAGTGGGCGCAGCCGGGGACGTGGGGGTAGGTGATCCACAGGTCGTAGCCGGTCATGAACAGGTCGAGGTCGAATTGCACGCTGAGGCCGAGCAATTCGCTGCGACCGTTGTCGTCGACGCCGGCGAACGCCTCGTCCAGCGCGAGCAGGCGCGGCGCCTGCGGGTCGGCGGAGTCGAGCATGACGTGCGCGGCGGCGAACAGCGGCAGGTGCAGCGAGACCGACTGCTCGCCGCCCGACAGTGCGCTGTGCCTGGCCACGGTGAGCTTGTCCTCGCTGCCGTCGGCGGAGATGAGGGTGAACGAGAACACCCGCCAAGTGCGGTAGTCCAGGGTGGCCGCCAGGATCTCCGGGTAGGAGCGCTCGGGGTGGGCGGCGCGCGCGGCGCGGATCTCGGACGCGAAATGGGCTCGGATGGCGGCGAGTTCGTCCGCGCCGAGGGCCGAGGCGTCGCGGTCGAGCAGTTTGCACATGGCCCGCGCCGGATCGGAGAGGGTGTCGGCGAGCACCCAGTGCACACCGATGGTGTTGCCGGAGGACATCCGGCGCTGTTTCATCTCCGCGCCCATCCTGGCGATGAGATCGCGTGCGTCGCTGGTGCGTTCGTGGATCTGCTGGGCCAGCCCGGTGAGCAGCGCGTCCTCCAGGATGCGGCGCTCGGCGTCGGTGAGCAGCAGCTCCTGATCGCGGCGCGCGCCGTCGATGCGGGCCGCGAAGTCGGCGAGCGCCGACATGCCGTCGTCGTCTTGTACCTGCACGACGGTCAGCCCGTCGGCGGCGTCCCACTGCAACCGGTAGTCGCGCCCCGAACTGGACAGCGCGGCGTCGAACTCCTGCAGCGCCGCGGTGACCGCGCTGCGGGTCGACTTGCGCGTCGCCTCGGTGGCCCGCACAGAAGATGTTGCGGCGGTCAAACTCTCGAACAACTCGGCGACTTCGTCCGGCAGCACCTGTGGTTCGGCTGACGGCCCAGCCTGAGAGATGCGGTACAGCAACTGTTCCGGCGTCGACCAGGCGGCGTCACTGCTGGGCCAGCGTCCCTCCGCCGAAGCGCCGAGCAACCGCAGCAGGTCCGGACGGGCATAGGGTGCAAGGGCTTTCACGTCGGCGAGCACCTCGGTCAGTGCGGTGCCGAGCGACTCGTGCGCGGTCCGGAAGGCGGCCTCGGCGTCGCCGATCGCCTCGATGGCCTCGTTGGCCGCCTTGCGCGCCGCCTTCTGCTCGGCCTTGGTCGCCTCGATCTTCGCGCGGGCCCGCTCGAGTTCCTGATCGATGTCGGCGGCGCCCGCACCTAATGCCTCTCGCAATGTTTCGAGCTTGCGCAGCTGCTCCTGATAGCCGGCCTTGGCGGCCTCGGCCTCTTCGGCGAAGGCCTCGGCCAGATCCTTGGCCTCGTCGTGGCGGTCGGTGCCCTCGCGTTCGCGTTCGCGTTCCCGCTCGTGCTCGGTGCGCAGCCGCAGCAGGCCGGTGCCGGTGTTCTCGAAGTGCCGGATGGCGGCGGCGAGCGCGTCGAGCTCGCGCGGGTCGCGCGGCGTCCGGTGCTTCGCCGCGGCGGCGCGCAGCTTCTTCTCGACCGCGGTGGCCTCGGCCACCGCCT
>NZ_BAGH01000225.1 GCF_000308715.1 Nocardia tenerifensis NBRC 101015 | reverse complement strand
GGCCGACGCAGTCGCCGACCACGACGCCGATGGTGCCGTCGCGCAGCGGCACCACGTCGTACCAGTCGCCGCCGATCTCCAGCGGCGGCAGCGCGGGCTCGTAGTGCACGGAGAACCGCGGCGGCAGCTCGATCGGGCCGAGCATGGCCCGCTGCAGCGTCAGCGAGGTCGAGCGGGCCTGATCGAAGTTGCGCGCCCGCTGCACGGCCAGGCTCAGATGCCCGATCAGCAGCGAGAACAGCGTCCAGTCGGCGGCGCTGATCGCGCGCGGGGCCGCGAAGCGCAGCCACAGCGCCGCGTCGCCGGTCTCGCCGAGCGGCGCGACGATGCCCTCGGAGCTCTCGCTGCCCTCCGGGATCGCGAAGAGGCTGCGTCCCGGCCTGCGGCGCGCCCGATCGAGCATGGCCCGCGCCCGCGCGTCCAGCTCGGCGCTCTCGCTGCCCTCGGCCCCGGAGACGTACACCTCCGGCTCGACATGCCTGCTCGGCCACACCGACACCACCGCGGACTGCGCGCCGACCGTGCGCCGCAGTTCGTCGAGGCCGACCGCGAGCACCTCCACCACGCTCGTCGCCGCGCCCACCGCGGTGGCCAGCCGCGAGGCGGCCTGATCGCGGGCCTGCGCGTCGTGCTCGGCGGTGACGTCGCGGATGGTGCCGACGAAGATGCGCTCGTTGTTCTCCGGCTTGATCAGCGCGCTCGTGCTCACCGCGAGCCACACCTCGCGGCCGTCGCGGTGGCGGATCGGAATGACGAAACGCTGTGCCTCCGTGCCTAAGTCGGGGTAGCGCGACCCCTCCGGCATCGACCACGGGTGCGGCAGCGGATAGGGCACGCCCGCGGCACCGTAACCGGTCAGCGCGCCGAACGCGGAGTTGACCTCGACGATGGCGCCGTGCGAGTCGGCGACGAAGAACCCGTCCTGCAGCGACTCCACCAGCGCGGTGCGGAAGGCGTCGCGCCCGGCGAGATCATCGGCGCGCGAACGCTGTTGCTCGTAGCGGCCGACGCCGTCGAGGTAGCCGCGGGTCGCGATGTCCAGTGCCGCAAGGGTTTGCAGCAGGAACTCCAGCGCGGACTCGGCCAGCCGGTTGTCGCCCGGGCCGACGCTCGCCGCGTGCTCGGCGGCCTGCACCACCCGGAAGTGGTGCTCGTTGAGGTCGAGCAGGCTGATGCCGTCGACGAGAGCCTGCCTGCCGAGCTCGTAGCCCTCGGCGAGGGTGGCCTGGGTCGGTGAATCCAGATGGCGCCGTAGCGCTTTCGCGTACTCGTCGAGAAAGTCGGCCAGTGCTGTCATCGGACGCGGCCTCTCATGACGCCGGGCCCTGCGCCGAGCCGCGGTGGCGGGCGGCGAGCACCAATGCGTCGTCGGTGTCCTTGGCGTGCCTGCCGAGGATGTCGGCGGTGATATCCGCGGTGGACTTCGACAGATCGATCGCGTCGGCGGACTCGCTGACGATGCCGTCGGTGGACATCAGCAGCAGATCGCCGGGGCGCACATGAATAGTCTGCGGCTGCAGGTTCTGCGGGAGCCGGTAGCCGACGATCCCCGCGGTCAGCAGGATGGTCGCGCGGACCGCCAGCCCCGCGGGACTCTTTGTCAGCACCCGGGATTCGACATTGCCCACGCCGAGCCAGCGCACCGTGTCGCCCGGGTCGAACAGCGCGAGCGAGACGGCGGCGCCGCGGGTGTCGGCCATCGCCCGATGACACAGCACCATCAGCACGTCCAGCGGTTCGGCGCGGTTCTCCGAGAGCACCTGCGCGGCCCGGTCGGCGGCGTCGGCGGCGGGAGCGCCGTGGCCGAGCCCGTCGAGCACGGCGAAAAGGACTGTGCCGCCGCCGGTGTCGAGGATGAGACCGCGATCACCGGAGACGCGTTGGCCCGGCAGCGCGCGACCGGCCACCGCCCACTCGATTCGGCCGATGAACCCGTCCTCATGCACCGTTGGGTACCCACTTCCACATCTCCACCAACGTGCCCTTGCCCGGCGCCGAGTCGACGACGAGCCGGTCCATCAGCCTGCGGGCGCCGGGGAGACCGAGTCCGAGTCCGCGCCCGGTCGAGTAGCCGTCCTCGAGCGCGCGGGGAATATCGATGATGCCGGGTCCTTGGTCCTCGGCCTGGACCACCAGTGCCTGACGACCCTCCCGGTCGTCGACCATCAGCCTGATTTCGCCGCTGCCCGCGTAACTGGTGATGTTGCGGGCGATTTCGGAGATCGCCGTCGAGATCATGGTGCGGTCGGTCAAAGTGAATCCGAGCTTCGCCGCCAGTTCGCGGCCGGCCTGACGTGCGATCACTATGTCGCCCGACACTCTGACCGCGATCACCAGGTTCTCAGCGGCCACTGTCACGACCATCTCGCTGGCGAGGTGACGCGGTCTTCCGGTTCAGCCAGGCGAGGCCCTCTTCCAGATCGAGGGCGGTGTGCATGTCCTCGAACGTCAGCCCGAGTTGCACCATCGCGAAGGCGACTTCCGGTTGCAGCCCGACGATCACCGTTTCGGCACCGCGCAGCTGCGTCATGTGCGCGATGGTGCGCAACGATCTCGCGGCGAAGGAGTCCATGATGTCGATGGCGGTGACGTCGACGATGATGCCGTGGGCGCGGTACTTGCTGACCTGTTTCATCAGGTCGTCCTGCAGGCGCTCGGTATCGGCGTCGGTCAACGCGGACTGGACCGACGCGATGAGGTAGGTCCCCTGTTTGAGAATCGGTACCGGCATCTGCGTGTCCTGAGCTAGCGACCGTCGCGTTCGGTGACCCGCTCGGCGACTCGGGAGACCTCGTAGCCGAGCAGGCGTTCCGCTTCTTCGATGCCACCCTGGAGGTCGCCGACCGCGTTCATCTTGGACAGGTCGAGGCCGATGGTGACCAGCGTCAGGGCGATCTCCGAGGAGAGGCCGGTGATGATGACATTCGCGCCCATCAGGCCCGAGGCGTCGACGGTCTGCACCAGGTGGTTGGCCACGGTGGAGTCGATCTGCGGGACACCCGTGATGTCGATGACGACGACCTTGGCGCGGTTGGCGCGGATCGCGCGCAGCAGCTGCTCGGTGAGCTGGCGGGCGCGCTGGCTGTCCAGCACGCCGATGATGGGCAGGATGAGCAGCTGTTCCCGGACCTGGAGAACCGGGGTGGACAGCTCGCGGATCGCCTCCTGCTGCTGGCGGATGACGCGCTCGCGTTCCTGCACGAAGGAGACGCCCACGGTGTTGGCGATGCGGTTCGCGGCGGGTTCGTACGCGTCGAGCACCGCGTTGAGCAGCTGAAAGTCGGCCTGGTACTTCTCGAACAACGAGCGGGCGAGCACGTCGCGCAGCAGCAGCACGATGCCCAGGACCTCGTCGGTCTCGACGCCTCTCGGGATGATGCGTTCGGACAGGTCACGGGCGTAGGCCTGCAGCGCCTCGACGCTACCGGTCTCGAGCACCTCGACGTAGTTGTCGTAGACGGAGGTCGCCTCGGAGAAGATCTCCTCCGGGGTCATCGCGGTCAGCAGCTGTGCGTCGGTGATGCGGCGTGCCCACTCCTCACGCAGGGCGGTGCGGTTCTGCCGCAGATGCTCGACCAACTGCGGGAGCAGGTTGTCGACCGGTCCCGCGGTCAGCGAATCCGCCGAAAGGCTCATGGACACCTCGGACATGGAAACTCCTGCCCCTTTCGACGGTTTCAGTACGGATCTGTCGTGCGTTCGGCCGTTGGGCCGACACCGAGCCTAGTCATACCCCAACCCGGTCGCGGACGAAACCTGCCGGTTGTTCGCGCGCGGCTCACGGTGGCGGGGCGAAACCGCGCTCGAGTCCGCGCAAGGCTTCCTCCAGGTAGACGGTGAGGTCGGCGTCGGCGCGGGCCAGCCAGGCATCGAAGGCGGCGCGGGCCGCGGCCAGCGTGGTGCGGCCGATCGCGAGGGGGATCAGCGCGTCGGCCGGCTCGCCGAGCCTGCGCCCGGCGAAGTCGCTGACCGCGCGCTCCCACGCGTCGTAGTGCGCGCCCGCGGTGGCGGCCAGGGCCGGGATGGTGGCGACCAGGTGCATGCGCGTGCGCAGCTCGGGCACGTCCTCGGCCCGATACCGATTGGCGTTCACGACAACTCGGCGCACCGCGGTCATCATCGCCACATCGTCGGGCACTTCGGCGAAGGCCGTGCGCAGAGCGGCGACTTCGTCATCGAACTGGTACCAGAGCACCTCCGCCTTGGTGGGGAAGTAGCGGAAGAAGGTGCGGCCGCTGACGCCCGCCGCGGCGGCGATCTGCTCGACGGTGGTGTCCTCGAAGCCCTGCTCGGTGAACAGGCGCATGGCGATGAGTTCGAGTTCGCGTTTACTGGTACCGCGCGGGCGGCCGCGGGTGGTCCTTGCTGGCACGGTATTGATTATGTCAGTGACTGACGATAATCTCCGGATATGTCCGAAAGTGTCGCAGACCACAGCCCGGTCGCGGCCGCTACGGTGGCCGATCTGACCTGGCCCGAGGCCGCGCGGCGGACCGACGCGATTCTCGCCGTCGCCCTCGGCGCGACCGAGCAGCACGGCCCGCACCTGCCGCTGTCCACCGACACCGACATCGCCGCCGCCCTGTGCGCGCGGCTGGCCGCGCTGCGGCCGGATGTGCTTGTCGCGCCGGCGATTCCGTACGGGGCCAGTGGCGAGCACGCGGGCTTCCCCGGCACACTCTCGATCGGGCAGGCCGCGCTGGAGCTGCTGATCGTCGAGCTGTGCCGTTCGGCGACGGACACTTTCGGCCGCGTCCTGCTCGTCAACTGGCACGGCGGCAACCTCGAACCGCTGCGTCGCGCGAAGACACTGTTGCGCGGCGAATCTCGCGACGTTCGTGTGTATCTGCCGCCCTACCAAGGGGATCTGCACGCGGGTCGCGCCGAGACCGCGGTGCAACTCGCGCTGACGCCGGATCGGGTGCGGCTCGACCGCGCCGAGGCCGGCGATACCCGTCCGCTCGCGCAACTCCTGCCGCTGCTGCGTGCGGGGGGCGTGCGCTCGGTGAGCGCCAACGGCGTGCTCGGCGACCCGGCCGGGGCCCACGCCGAGGAGGGCGCCGCGCTGCTCGACCACCTGACCACCGACCTGCTCGACCGAACCCGGCTCTGGTGGCCGGTGACCTCCCCCGAAAGGACCCCCCGACCATGAACCCCTGGTTCGAAACCGTCGCCGAAGCACAGCGGCGGGCTAAGAAGAGACTGCCGAAATCGGTGTACGGCGCGCTGATCGCCGGCTCCGAGCGCGGCCAGACCATCGAGGACAACCAGCGGGCGTTCACCGAGCTCGGCTTCGCCCCGCACGTCGCCGGGCCGATCGGCGAGCGCGACCAGTCGACCACCGTACTCGGGCAACAGCTTTCGATGCCGGTCATGATTTCGCCGACCGGCGTGCAGGCGGTGCACCCCGACGGCGAGGTGGCCGTCGCGCGTGCCGCGGCCGCCCGCGGCATCGCGATGGGGCTCAGTTCCTTCGCCAGCAAGCCGATCGAGGAGGTCATCGCCGCCAACCCGGCGACCTTCTTCCAAATGTATTGGTGCGGAAGCAAAGACGAGATCCTGGAGCGAATGGAGCGGGCGAGGGCGGCCGGCGCCGTCGGCCTCATCCTGACCCTCGACTGGTCGTTCTCGCACGGCCGGGACTGGGGGAGCCCGGTGATCCCGGAGAAGCTCGACCTGCGCACCATGCTGAAGTTCGCGCCGCAGACCCTGGTGCGGCCGCGCTGGTTGGCGACCTACGCCAAGTCCGGGCACATCCCGGATCTCACCGCGCCGAACATGGCCGTCGGCGGCGGCCCCGCGCCCGGCTTCTTCGGCGCGTACGGCGAGTGGATGGGCACGCCGCCGCCGGACTGGGCCGACGTGCGCTGGGTGTGCGAGCAGTGGGACGGGCCGGTGATGCTCAAGGGCGTCATCCGGGTCGACGACGCGCTGCGCGCGGTCGACGCGGGCGTGGCGGCGATCTCGGTCTCCAACCACGGCGGCAACAACCTGGACGGAACGCCCGCCGCCATCCGAGCGCTACCCGCGGTGGCCGACGCCGTCGACTCGCAGATCGAGGTGCTGCTCGACGGCGGCATCCGGCGCGGCAGCGACGTGGTGAAGGCGGTGGCGCTCGGCGCGCGAGCAGTGATGATCGGCCGCGGCTACCTGTGGGGCCTGGCCGCGAACGGCCAAGCGGGCGTGGAGAACGTGCTCGACATCCTCCGCGGCGGAATCGACTCGGCCCTACTGGGTCTACGCAAGACGAGTGTCAGTGAGTTGGATCGCGGGGACATCGTGGTGCCCGAGGGGTTCGAGCGTGCGTTGGGTGTGCCCGTCGGCGGGGGTGGATTCGATACGGAGACAAGCGAACCCGTGGACAACGGCGTGCTTGTCGAATCAGCATCGCCTTAGCCGAGTTGGGCAGTGCCGCAGCCGTTTCGGGTACTGCTGTGGTTGAATCGGGCACTGTGGTGCCCGAGTCGAGCGTTGTCTAGCCGAGTCGGGCACTCCTGCGGCTGACTCGGGTACTGCGGCGGCCGGGCCGGGCGTTGTGCAGCCGAGTCGAGCACTGCTACGGCCGAGTCGGGCACTGCGGCGGTGAAATGTCGGCACTGCCCCAGCCGAGACGGACGCTGCCCCAGCCGAGACGGACGCTGCCCCGGCCGAGACGGGCAGTGCCTCGGCTAGTCCTGGTACTGCTGCGGCCGGTTCGGGCACTGCGGCGGCCGATTCGAGCGTTGCCCAGCCGAGCCAGGCGGTGCTGTGGACGAGTCGGGCACATCCTGCTGCGGCCGGGTCTGGTACGGCGGCGAGCGTGTCGGGCACTGTTGCGGCTGGTTGGTGCACTGCGGCGGCCGATCGAGTGTTGCCCTAGCCCGGTCTGCGGTGTCGCGGCCCTCGGGCCCTGCCGCAGCCGAGTTGAGCACTGCCACAACAGTGTTGGGGCCTGTCGCAGGCGGCCCGGGGCTGCTGCGGCCGGGTCGTACCCTGCCGCTGGTCAGTCGGTGGTGCCGGGGCTGGGTCCAGTGTTGCTGCGGCCGAGTCAAGCACTGCGACGGGCGAGTCGAGCCCTGCCGCAGCCGAGCTGAGCACTGCGGCAGCCAAGTGAGCACTGCCGCCGCCCGAGTCGGGCAGTGCCGCGGCTGGGTCCAGCGTTCCCGAGGCCGGGTCGGGGTAGCGCCGCAGCGATTTGGACTGGGCCAGGACGGTGCCGGGTAGTGTCGCGGCTGGGTCCAGCGTTGCTGCGGTCGAGTTACGCAGTGCCACAGCAGATTGAGCCTGTCGCAGGCGGCTCGGGGCTGCTGCCGTCGAGTGAAGCACTGCTTCGGTCGAATTCAGCCGTGCTGCAACTGAATCCGCGGACCCGACGCGGGGGCGCGAGGTGGCGCACGCTCTCGCTTGAGCGGTCAGTTGTCGCTTGTCGTCTGTCGATGGTGCGCGAGCAGGGTGTCGTAGATGTCGGCTAGTGCGGCCAGTTGCTGGCGGTCGAGGACGTCGATCATGTGTTTGCGCACGCTGACCACGTGGGCGGGGGCGGCGCCGGTGAGCACCTCGGCGCCGCGCGGGGTCAGCCGTGCGGCGGTGCGGCGCGCGTCGTCCGGGATCGGTTCGCGCACAACGAGTCCGCGCTTCTCCATCCGGGTGATCTGGTGCGAGAGCCTGCTCTGCGACCACTCGAGCTGCGCGGCCAGGTCGGCGAAGGTGCAGCGGTGGTCGGGGGTCTTGCTGAGGAAGGCGAGCACCGAGTATTCGACGTAGGTGAGGTTCGATTCGCGCGTCGAGTCCCGCCCGACCGCCGCGGCGATGAGATCGCGCGTGCGCACGAAGCCCACCCAGGCGCGCATTTCGACGTCATCGAGCCAATGGGGATCGGTCACGATAGCGCTCCAAACTCTGGCGTGTCATACATTGTCGCGCGTCGTTGTGCGTCGCGCGACGATTGTTGCGACGAAGGGACGCTTGGACGTCCGAACGTTTTTGTGTGAGACGACAGGTAGCACTCCCGGGGTTGAACGTGCAACCTTTTGTGTCAACTGCTAGGGATAAGGCTTGCCTAACCAGTGTGTGACCTAGCCGGGTGGATACGCTCGCTGTGCCTGTGACCAGCCCTGCTGAGTGCCGACGAGAGCGGCGCTGAGCTGTTCGGCCCCGACCTGCCCGAAGGAGTGCGTCCGTGACCGCGCCGGAGTTCCGCTATTCAGACCTGCTGCCGATCGGCGCCGACGACACCGAGTACCGGTTGCTCACCACCGAGGGCGTGCACACCTTCGAGGTCAACGGCCGCACCTTCCTGCAGGTGGAGCCCGAGGCGCTGCGCCTGCTCACCGCCGAGGCGATGCACGACATCAGCCACTACCTGCGGCCCGCGCACCTCGCGCAGCTGCGCAAGATCATCGACGACCCGGAGGCCAGCGGCAACGACCGCTTCGTCGCGCTCGACCTGCTCAAGAACGTCAACATCTCCGCAGGCGGCATCCTGCCGATGTGCCAGGACACCGGCACCGCGATCGTCATGGGCAAAAAGTCCGAGGGCGTGCTGACCGGCGTCGACGACGCGGAGTGGATCAGCCGCGGCGTGTTCGACGCCTACACGAAGCTGAACCTGCGCTACTCCCAGCTCGCCCCGATGACCATGTGGGACGAGAAGAACACCGGCTCCAACCTGCCCGCGCAGATCGAGTTGTACTCGACCCCGGGCGATCCCGCGCATCCCGCGTACAAGTTCCTCTTCATGGCCAAGGGCGGCGGCTCGGCGAACAAGTCGTTCCTGTACCAGGAGACCAAGGCCGTGCTGAACCCCACGCGCATGCTGGAGTTCCTGGACGAGAAGATCCGCTCGCTCGGCACCGCCGCCTGCCCGCCGTACCACCTCGCCGTGGTGATCGGCGGCACCAGCGCCGAATTCGCCTTGAAGACGGCCAAATACGCCTCCGCGCACTACCTGGACCACCTGCCGACCGAGGGATCGCTTGCCGCGCACGGCTTCCGGGATCTCGAGCTGGAGGAGGAGGTGTTCAAGCTCACCCAATCCTTCGGCATCGGTGCGCAATTCGGCGGCAAGTACTTCTGCCACGACGTGCGCGTCGTCCGGCTGCCGCGGCACGGCGCGAGCTGCCCCGTGGCCATCGCGGTGTCCTGCTCGGCCGATCGGCAGGCGCTGGCCAAGATCACCCCGGAGGGCGTGTTCCTCGAGCAGCTCGAGCGCGAGCCCGCGCACTACCTGCCCGAGCAGACCGATTCGATCCTCGGCGGCGACGTGGTGCGGATCGACCTGAACCGGCCGATGTCGGAGATCCGCGCGGAGCTGTCGAAATACCCGGTGAAGACCCGGCTTTCGCTGTCCGGCCCGCTGGTGGTCGCCCGCGACATCGCGCACGCCAAGATCAAGGAGCGCCTCGACGCCGGCGAGCCGATGCCGCAGTACCTGCGCGACATGGCCGTCTACTACGCGGGCCCGGCCAAGACCCCCGAAGGCTACGCGTCCGGTTCGTTCGGGCCGACCACCGCCGGCCGGATGGACTCCTACGTCGACCAATTCCAAGCGGCCGGTGGATCTTTCGTCATGCTGGCCAAGGGCAACCGCTCCGCGCAGGTGACCAAGGCGTGCAAGGAGCACGGCGGCTTCTACCTCGGCTCCATCGGCGGCCCCGCCGCCCGCCTCGCACTGGATTGCATCAAGTCCGTCGAGGTGCTCGAGTACCCCGAACTCGGCATGGAAGCCGTCTGGAAGATCGAGGTCGAAGACTTCCCCGCCTTCATCGTCGTAGACGACAAAGGCAACGACTTCTTCGCCGAAACCCAAAAACCCATCGCCCTCCGAGTCCGCACCCGCTCCGCCGAGCGCGTCTAACCAAACCCGCACCCTCTCTCGGGTTCCGCACTCCCTCTAGGTACCTAGAGTCGGTGCGCATCCCGAGAGTCAGTGCGGCAGTTGCCTACCAGGCAAGGCCAGCCGCGCCCGGCGAGAACCCGCCGCCCCGGTGCACAACTACCGCACCCTCTCTCGGGGTCCGCACTCCCTCTAGGGACCCAGAGCCGGTGCGTATCCCAAGAGCCGGTGCGCATCCCCAGAGACGGTGCGCATCCCCAGAGACGGTGCGCATCCCCAGAGACGGTGCGCATCCCCAGAGGCGGTGCGCATCCCGAGAGCCGGTGCGCATCCCGAGAGCCGGTGCCGCAGTTGCCTACTAGGCAGGGCCAGCCGCACCCGGCTAGAGCCCGCCGCTCCGGTGCGGCAGTTGCCTACCAGGCAGGGCCAGCCGCACCCGGCGAGAGCCCGCCGCTCCGGTGCGCAACTGTCGCACCCCCTCTTGGGGTCCGCACTCACTCTAGGGACCAGAGCCGGTGCGCATCCCCAGAGTCGGTGCGCATTTCGAGAGCCGGTGCGTATCCCGAGAGCCGGTGCGGCAGTTGCCTACCAGGCAGGGCCAGCCGCGCCCGGCGAGAACCCGCCGCCCCGGTACGCAACTGCCGCACCCTCTCTCGGGATGCGCACTCCCTCTAGGCACCTAGAAACAGTGCGCATCCCGAAAGTCAGTGCGGCAGTTCCTACCGCACCGCGCGTGGCGGAGTGCGGTTAGTTGGTGGCGCGGCGGTAGATGAGGGCGGTGCGGAGGCGGCTCTGTTTCGGCGGTTGAACGTTGGCGAGGGTGATGTCGCCGCCGTAGTGGGCCAGCACTCGGTGGTCCATGACCGCGCGCCATAGTGGTGGGATCGCGGCGAGGACGACCATGGTCGCGTAACCCGCCGGGAGCTGGGGCGCGATGGCCGAGGTGCGCAGGGTTTGGTACCGGCGTCCCGGATTGGCGTGATGGTCGCTGTGGCGCTGCAGGTGGAACAGGAAGATGTTGGTGACCAGGCGGTCGCTGTTCCAGCTGTCCCGCGGCGAGCATCGGGCGTAGCGCCCGTTGCCGCGGCGGGCGCGCAGCAGGCCGTAGTGCTCGACGTAGTTCACGGTCTCCAGCAGCGCGACGCCGATCACGGCCTGCAGCGCGAGCCAGGGCAGGATGCGCCAGCCGAACAGCGCGATGAGCAGGCCGAAGAGCACGACCGTCATGGCCCACGCCTGCAGGATGTGATTGTCGGGGTGCCACCAGCCGAGCCGCCTGCGCGCGAGGCGCTCACGCTCGAGCCGGACGGCCGAGACGAAACCGCCGGTCACGCTGCGCGGCAAGAACTCCCAGAGCGACTCGCCGAGCCGGGCGCTGGCCGGATCCTCCGGCGTGGCGACCCGCACGTGGTGTCCGCGATTGTGCTCGACGAAGAAGTGCCCGTAGCCGGATTGAGCGAGCGCGATCTTCGCGAGCCACCGCTCCAGGTGCTCGACCCGGTGCCCGAGCTCGTGCGCGGCGTTGATGCCGATGCCGCTGACGAAGCCCAACGTCGCGGCGAGGCCGAGCTTGTCGACCACGGTGAGCTCGTCGCCGGCCCACAGGTAGCTCGCGATGCCGAGCCCGAACAGCTGGATCGGCAGGAAAAGGTAAGTGCACCAACGGTAGTAGCGGTCCTCGGACAGCAGCTCGTAGTCCTCGTCGCGCGGGTTCGCGCCGTCCTCGCCGACCACCCAGTCCAGCACCGGGATCACCAGCAACACGATGATCGGGCCGATCCACCAGAAGACGGGCGCGCCGGTGTGCAGCACGAGCTGCGAGGGGAGCAGCGCGCACGCCGGAGCGATCAGGCCGAGTACCCACAGGGGGCGCTTCCGATCCTGACCTCGAGGCTGACGACGGTTGATGACCTGCTTCTTTCGGTGAGATCACGAGGGCGGGCAACCGTGATCTGTGGGGACTGCTGAATTATCCACGGCGCGTTTGGTGTCTGTGATAGCAGAGTCGCCTCGACTTCGGAACACGTTACGGGTGTGGAGCGAAAGTGTTCCGAATCGTGACACGCAGCTCACTTCGGCGAGTCGAAACTTGTCCTGGCCGTGGGGCAACGTGTCCGGTCCGTAGTGCCGGTATGGTGCCAGACTGGCCGCATGGCTGCGGGGCGTGTACCGATCTCCAACGTGTCCGACACCGCTCGGTGGGTGGCCGCCTACCGGGCCCGCGAGACCGCGCGACCGGACGCGCTGTTCCGAGATCCGCTGGCGGACCGGCTCGCCGGGGCGCAGGGGCACGCGCTCGTCGAGATGTCGCCGCGCGTCATGCGCAACGGCTGGCCCGTGGTCACCCGCACCAAACTCATCGATGACCTCATCGCGCGGTCGCTCGAGCAGGGCTGTGATCGGGTGCTGAACCTGGCGGCCGGGCTGGACACCCGTCCGTACCGGCTCGCACTGCCCGCCGACTTCGTCTGGGTCGAGGCCGACCTGCCGGAGATCCTCGCCGAGAAGGAGGCGGCGCTGGCAGGGGAGCTGCCGCGCGGCGTATTGGTCCGGCGCGCAGTCGATCTCGCCGATCCCGCCGCGCGCGCGGAGTTCCTCGACGCGGTGCTCGGCCCGCTGGGGCCGACCGGCACGCCCGCGACCAAGGCCCTGGTGCTCACCGAGGGCCTGCTGTTCTACCTCGACCCGGCGACCGTGACCGAGCTGGCCCGCGGCTTGGCCCGGCCCCAGATCGCTTGGTGGACGGCGGATATCAGCTTCCGGATGAAGCAGATGCGCGACAGTTCGATGTTCGAGAACGCGCCGATGAAGTTCGATCCGCCCAACGGCCTCGCCTTCTTCGAGGAGCTCGGCTGGCGGCCGCGGGAGTGCGAGAGCATCCTGGTGCACGCCCGCAAGCTGGGCCGCGTGCCGTGGTTCATGCGCCCGTTCACCTATCTGCCCCAGCTGGATCCGCGCAAGCCGACGCGCAACCCGTGGTCGGCGGTGGTCCGCTTCCAGCACGAATTGGTAACCGCCGCACCCGAAATCTGATTTTTGCGTTAACAATCACCGGTACCGCCGTGTGGGTGGTATGCGCGCGTGCTAGACGTGGGACGCAACGCCACCGTCGGCGATGGCGACGGCCGAACAATCAGGGGGTCGTGGGTGGAAGAGACCGAGCGGTACGCGCTGGCGCACGGCTGGTGGCACGCGCTGTCCACGGTGTGCCGGATGCCGGTGCCGCCGCACGACACGCTGCGGCTGCTCGC
>NZ_BAGH01000226.1 GCF_000308715.1 Nocardia tenerifensis NBRC 101015 | reverse complement strand
CCTAGGTGTATGAGGCCGTGACGTTGGTGACGCCGGTGCGGAGTCGGCTGGCTGGTGGTTGGTTTCCAGCGGCTGAATGTGGCCGATGGTAGTTGTAGTGGATATTCCAGATGGCCAGGGCACTGCTGCGCTGGTGTTCGCTGGTCCATTCACGGGCGTAGAGGAATTCCTCGGCCAGGATCCGGTTGTAGCGTTCGACTTTGCCGTTATGGCGGGGTGTGTAGGGGCTGATGCGTTGATGGCGGGCGCCGAGCAGGACCTTGGCGAAGTCGTGGGCTCGGTAGCAGGAGCCGTTGTCGGTGACGATGCGTTCGATGTGGGTGATGCCATGGGCGGCGAAGAATGCCCGCGCCCGGAACATGAATCCGATTGCGGTGATAGCTTTTTCGTCGGGAAGCGCTTCGGTGTAGGCGAGTCTGGAGTAGCCGTCGACCGCGGAGTGAAGAAATACGTAGCCGACACGTTCTCCACGCTGTTTGGCGGCGTGATTGGCCCGATGTTGGGCCGAATCTCGGCCGTGGACGCGCCAACCGCCGCCCTCGCGTAGGCGCCCGACCTTCTTGACGTCGACGTGGATCATGTGTCCGGGCCGGCGGGCCAGGATCGGGCGGGCGACTCGGTTGGACTCGCCGGCCGGGTCGAGGAAGCGGCGGCGGTTGAGCCCCAGTCGCAGCAGATGGCGACTGATGGTGCGCACCGAGATTGGTGTCCCCTCGGCGGTGAGTTCGGTGTGGATGCGCCGTGCCGACCATTTGCGTTGCCGACGCAGCGCCTCGATCTGGGCGACCACCTCCGCCGAGATCGCGGTCGGGCTGTGGTGTGGCGTGGCCGAGCGATCGGCCAATCCCAGCTCGCCGTAGCGGCGAAACCTGTTGACCCACTTGGAAGCACATTGCCGTGAGATTCCCATCTCGGCGGCGACATGCGCGATCGGACGGGTCTGGCAGCGCTGTATGAGGCGTCGGTCGCCCTTCGACGGACAACGGGGCATTACGGTGGGACACGGCGGGTCTTCCTGCTGGCGGATAAGGGATTGGCGTTTCTCATCCTGCCGCTGAAAGACCCGCCCCTCAGCTCAGGCCCCGCGCAGCGTCACCAACGTCATGACCCACAACACCTAGGTCACGGGCCGTG
>NZ_BAGH01000227.1 GCF_000308715.1 Nocardia tenerifensis NBRC 101015 | reverse complement strand
GGCGGCGCCGACCGCGGTGAACGCGGCGGCGTCGGCCTCGGCCAGCGCCAGCGCGCGCGCCCGCGCCGCGTCGGCGGCCTCGATGACGCGGTCCACCACCGGGCGGTTGTCGGCGTCCTTGGCCCGGGTCGTGTAGCGCGCCACCATCGCGACCAGCGCGGCGGCCTGCGCGGCGTGCAGCGCGGCGACGGCGCCGCCGCCGGGCGCGGGAATCTTGGCGGCCAGGTCGGCCAGGTACCCCTCGAGCGTGGCCTCGCCGAAGGAGGACGCAGTTTCCTGGGACGATGTGCTCGGCTGCGACACGGGGTGAAGGCCTTTCCTTTTACGGCGCGGGTGGGGGAGTGCGCGGTCAACGCTACCGGCTCGGCCGAGCGCCCACCCTGCGGGACCGGCCCGGTACGGCGCCGACCCGTAGCCGCCATTATGTTGAGTGCTATGCGGATCGGATTGGGCATCAACTACTCGGGCGGTTTCACGGAGGCGGCGGCGGAGGTGGCCGACCTCGAGCGCGCCGGGCTGGACATCGTGTTCGTGCCCGAGGCGTACTCCTTCGACGCGGTGAGCGCGCTCGGCTTCCTGGCCGCCAAGACCACCCGGCTGCAGCTGGCCTCGGGCATCCTGCAGATCTACACCCGCACGCCGAGCCTGACCGCGATGACGGCGGCCGGGCTGGACTTCGTCTCCGGCGGCCGGTTCATCCTCGGCCTCGGCGCGTCGGGCCCGCAGGTGATCGAGGGCTTCCACGGCGTGCCCTACGACGCGCCGATCGGGCGCACCAGGGAGCTGGTGGAGATCTGCCGCAAGGTGTGGCGGCGCGAGCGGCTCGAGTACGACGGGAAGTACTACCAGATCCCGCTGCCGCAGGGGCAGGGCACCGGCCTGGGCAAGGCGCTGAAGCTGATCAATCACCCTGTGCGCGAACGCATTCCGGTGCTGCTCGCGTCGATCGGCCCGAAGAACGTCGAGCTGACCGCCGAGATCGCCGAGGGTTGGCAGCCCATCTTCTTCCTGCCGGAGCAGGCGAACAAGATCTGGGGCGAGTCGCTCGAGGCGGGCTTCGCCAAGCGCGATCCGCAGCTGGGCCCGCTCGAGGTGTACGCGAGCCCGACGCTGGCGATCGGCGAGAACGTCGAGCCGCTGCTGGAGTTCGTGAAGCCGCACCTCGCGCTCTACATCGGCGGCATGGGCGCCAAGGGCAAGAACTTCTACCACGCGCTGGCCACCAAGTACGGCTACGGCACCGAGGCGGACCGCATCCAGGAGCTGTACCTGGCGGGCAAGAAGGAGGAGGCGGCCAAGGTCGTCCCCGACGCGCTGGCCCGCGACGTCTCCCTCATCGGTCCGGCGAGCTACGTCAAGGAGCGGGTCGCCGCGTTCGCCGAGGCGGGCGTCACCGTGCTGAACGTGCTGCCGATGGCCGCCACCGCCGCCGAGCGGGTCAAGCTGATCGAGCAGCTGCGCGAACTCTGCTGAGGGTTGCGTCGTCGCTTCGCGCACGCGCAACGGAGTGCGCGAAGCGACGGTATGAAGGGGCAGGCAGTGTGTCCCGGGCACAGTCGGCGAGGACGGCGGTGTGCCCGCGCGGGTCAGCGCTCGCGGAAGCCCGCGAGCGCCTCCTCCAGGGTGGAGTGCACGGCGAAGACCTGATCGAGGTTGGTCATTCGCAGCTGGCGGCTGGTCGCCGGTCCGTCGGCGACGACGGCGATCGCGGTGGATTCGCCGGCGCGCTGGTGCGTCGCGACGAGAACGGCCATGCCCGCCGAGGCGAGGAAGCTGACCGCGCTGAGATCGATGATCAGGGCCGCGGGCTTGCCGTCGAGGATGGCCTCGATCGAGCTCTCCAGGGCGGGAGCCGTCGCCAGGTCGACCTCGCCGGACACCGTGAGCACTGTCGCACCGTCCCGCGAGGCGACGGTGGTCGTCATCGTGTCCGCGACGGGATAAGCGTCTCCGGAAGTGTTGGTCAAGACTTCGCCTCGCTCGAGTTCGGCTGGGTCGCGCCCGATCGGTTGCTGTGTCCTCGGTTCACTCGCTGTCGCTCGTTCACAACAACACAACACACAAGTAGCGGGGAATTCGCAACCTCGGCGCGTTCATAGGCCCAAACCTTACCGTAGGCGACGGGCCGAAGGCGCCGTTGCGCCGCGGCAGAACCCGACTGTGACCGGGCGATCGGCTCAACCGGCCGCCGCGGTGCGGGGGATCCGCCATGCTTCGGCCAGCCGGGACGGCCGCAGCCGCGTGCCGCCGCCGAAGAACTCGCAGAACTTCATGATCAGCGGGTCCCACCGGAGCTGGTCGACGTGCGCGGTGCCCGGGACGATCAGGTCGTCGGCCACGTGCGCCCGCAGCACCCGCACCGTGTGCGCCGTCACGCCGGTGTCCACGCCGAACGGCTCGGCGGACAGCGACTCGCACTCCAGCTGGATCGGGCACTCGGCCACCCGCGGCGCGCCGACCAGGTCCGCGGGCACCGGATGAAGACCGGCGGCCCCGAACTTGTCCGGCTCGTACCGATACCCCTTCTCGATCCGGTGCGGCGTCCTGACCGGCGAACCGGTCAGCAGCGCGAGCCGATCGACCGCGTCGGCCAGATCGGCGGCGGGCAGATTCAGCACGCATTCGCGCTCGCGCAGCATGTTCTGCGTGGTTTGCGAGGCGGTGTTCATCCCGAGCATGCACTGGTCGCCGAGCCACCACGCCGACGACATCGGCGCGAGATTGGCTGTGCCGTCAGGGTTTCGGGTGCTGATCAGTACCACGGGCGTGCCGAAGTAGAGGACTTTGAGATCGACGACTCGATGCATGCCGACCACGATGCCGCGCGAGACCCGATGGCGCTGGCGGCAATTCGACGCGTCGCTACCCGCTGACGCGGCGGTTGGTGCCGCGCAACGGATTCGCCACCGGGAACGTGATGGCGGGCAGCGTCACCGACATGCGGACGCGGGTGCCCGGCCCGGTGTGGTCGATGTCGAGCTCCTCGGTGAGCGCGCGCATCATGTCGATGCCGCGGCCGCGATACCCGGGGTCGGCCGAGCGCGGCTTCCAGCTGCCCGAGTCGGTGACGGTGATCACCAGCGTCTCGGTGTCGCAGGACGCGGTCAGCTCGACCCGGTTGACGTCGCCCGCCGGGTCGCGCAGCGACTTGGCCACGCGGCCCATCGAGCGGTCGGTGCTCTCCGGGCGCCCGCTCGGGATCGCGCCGTTGCGGTAGGCGTGCTCGATGCTGTTGCTGCACGCCTCGTTCGCCGCGGCCACCAGATCGGAGGCCAGATCGTGCGGCACGGCGGCGGCCGAGAGCCACGCCTTGAGCGTACGACGCAGGGCGGCAAGCTCATCCGCGTGCGCCGGGACCTCGAGGCGCAGCGGGGCAGGCGGCTGGCGATACACCACCATGGCGACGTCGTCGTCGTAGCCCGCGGCGGGGCGCAGCCGCGACAGCACCGCGTCGGCCACCTCGCGCGGCAGCTTGGCCGAGGTGCCCGCGAGCACGTCGGCGATCTTGGCGAAGCTGTCGTCGATGTCGACGCCGCGCTGCTCCACCAGCCCGTCGGTGAACAGCACCAGCGTCGAGCCCGGCGACAACGCGGTGGTCGCCTCCGGGCGGCGCGGCGGGTCGAAGGTGGCCAACGGGAACGACCGGCCGCCCTCGAGCAGGCGGCCGGTCGCGTCGACGTCGGCCAGGATCGGCGGCATATGGCCCGCGCTGCTGTAGCGGACCAACCCGCGCACCGGGTCGAGCACGGCGGCGCACACCGTGGTGCACATCGCGCCGGGTATCCGGCCCGCGACGGTGTCCAGCTCGGCCAGCAACTGCGCCGGTCCGGCCCCGCGTAGTAGCAAT
>NZ_BAGH01000228.1 GCF_000308715.1 Nocardia tenerifensis NBRC 101015 | reverse complement strand
GCATCCGCAGAGCGCACATACGGCCATGGACATACCCGTCGGCGAGTAGCGCCAGGATCATCGCTGGTGACCGGGTCGCGCCCAGGCCTCCAGGCGTCCCGCGAACCGTTTATGCAGCTTGCGCATATGTTCGCGTGGCTGGGGTAGGCGATACCGACAGGTACTCGACGAATGGAGGCTCTCATGAACGTCGATGACAACGTTTCCGCGGATCGCGGGCCGGCGCTCAGGATTCCGCGTAGCCGGGGAGCTCTCGGCGGGCTCGCGGTGCTGTTGCTGGGGATCTGGGGTGCGCTGATCCCGTTCCTCGGGCCGTCCTTCGATTTCGCGTTCACGCCGGACGACTCGTGGGTGTGGACGTCGGCGCGCGGCTGGCTCGAACTGCTGCCGGGCGTCGTCGCGATCGTGGGCGGGTTGCTGATGCTGGCGAGCCGTAATCGGTTGGTGGCCAGCTTCGGCGGCTGGCTGGCGGCGGCGGCCGGACTGTGGTTCATCATCGGCCCGTTCCTGGCCGACCTGTTGAACATCGGCGACGTCGGTGAGCCGGTCGCGTCCTCCGACCTCAAACGCGCCCTGCTGCAACTGACCTTCTTCTACGGTCTCGGCGCGCTCATCCTGTTCTTCGCCGCCACCTCGCTCGGCAGGCTGTCCGTGCGCAGCGCGCGCGATATCGCCTTCGCACGCCGCGAAATCGACACGCGCACAGTGCAACCCGACACGCGGGGCGCCGTGGTGGAGACGCCGGGGTCGGTCGAGACCGGCAGCCGTCCCGCCTTCGGCACACAGCCGCGGTTCAACAAGCCGGGACACGCCTGACCGGGATTCAGAATCTGCCGAAAAGCCAAGAGCCCGGCTTGTTCTCGCCGGGTTCCTGGCAGAAAGCGTGGATCGCCGCCACGAGTTCGTCGGCGCTGATCACTCCGTTCTCGTCGAGGTCGAGGCGGTCGAACTCCGCGCGCGCTTCGTCACCGGAAAGGTTGCAGCCGAACAGGATTCGCTCCAGCTCGGACGGCCGAAGCACGTCGTCACCGGTGCCGGCGAGATCGATCACGGCGCGGGCCAGCGGCATGATGTCCACGGAGAACTCGGCGCCGCAACGGATCCAGTCGGCGAACTCGGTGTCGCTGACGCGGCCGTCGCCATCGGTGTCGGCCGCCGCGCGGACCGACCGCCACAGCGCGCGATACCCGTCGCGAACCCTGCGGGCCTTTGCGGAGCCGGGTGGCTCGCCCGCCGCCTGTACCAGGCGGAGTGCGAAGGCGTCGTAGTCGTCGCGGGTGAGATAGCCGTCGCCGCTGATGTCGAGCAGGTCGAATTCATAGCGGGGTGCGGGCAACCGTTCGAGCAAATCTCTTGCCCACCTGTGCATTTCATCGATCGCGACCGTGAGCATCGCCGCGTGGGAAGCGCCGGGACGCACGGTGTAGGTGATCTCCGAGCCCGTGTCGCGCAGGTCGGCGGCGAATCGGTCGACGACCTCGAGCGGAATCACCTCGTCCGCGCCGCCCGCCGCGAGGTACAGCGGGCGATCCAGCCGGGTGAGCGGGACGCGGCACGAATCCAGGACCGATTCGATCAGCGGTCGATCCGCCAGCAGGTCGGTGGTGCCGATGTGGTCGTTGGTGGCGGTGGAGATGGCGGCGAACATCTGGCCCAGGGAGGCGTGCGCGGCGAAGTCGACCAGTTCGCGACCGGCCGGGGTCAGGAAGGCGCGAGCGTCGAAATCGGGGCGGCCCGTGCGCAAGCCGGCCAGCAGGAAGGGCGTGAAGATGGTCAGCGGGCCGGTGCCCTCGCGGGTCTGCAGGTGGACGATCGTCGTCGCGTGTACCGGCGGAGCCAGCGCGATGGTGCCGCGAAAATCCAGCTCCGGCGCGTACCTGGTGGCCGTGATCGCGGTGAACAAGGCCGCGTGCCCGCCCTGGGAGAAGCCGACGACGATCCAGGCCGGGCTCAGGGCGTGCGGCAGTCCGTGTGCGGCGCGCACGGCGTCGATGACGTCGTCGAGCACCGCCTCCCCGTTCAGGTACGGGTGCGGTCCCGGCGTCGCCAAACCCTCGTAATCGGTTGCGGCGACGGCCCATCCGGCCGACAGCCACGCTCCGACGTGCCGTCGCTCCAACTTGGACAGGCCGGCCCTGGACGGCGCCGTAGTGTCCGCGAGCCCGCACGTGCCGTGCGCATAGGCGACCACCGGCCACCCGCCGGGCGGCGGATCACCCGCGGGCACGAACACCGACCCGCTGATCGTCCGGCCGATGCCCTCGTAACCGATGCCGCGATAGTGGATTCGATACGACACCGCGGCCCCGTCCGGCCACAACTTCTCCGGCAGCGTTTCGTGGTGGAGCAACGTCCCCGGTGCGTACCGATGCCGTGCTGACCTGTCGCCCATCCGCCGCGCCTCCTCCGGAATGCACCAGCAAACTTCGAGGCCGTGGCGAACCCGCAGCGACGGCGGGTCCATTATGCGGTCGCGGTGCGCGGAACTAGGAAGGATCGCCCGTATACGCACCGCGCCATACCCGCGCCAAACCCAGCAGTTGCCGAAGGTCGGCGTGGAAATCGCCGCTGCCCAGGGCGGGTTGGGGCGTGGCGAATGTCGGGGGGAGACCCGTCCTTCTCGCTGTGGCGGCGTAAGCGATTCGCTTCGCGTAGTCCTCGGCGTTCTCGGACATCGGCGGCTGCGCGGGGAGGTAGGGCGCGAGATGCATCAGGGCGTCGCGTATTTCGACGGTCATTCGGAAGATCCGGGTGGCCGGGTCGGGGGGAGTTCCGGTATCGGTCGCCGGCCGCAGGACGATCTCCGGGACCGCCGCGGTGAGGTCGCGCCACAATGGTCGCAACCGACGGCATTCGCGTGCTTCGCGGTCCAGGCCGATCGCGCGCAGCAGCGCCATCGACAAGGGGAACATGGGCGCCACCGCGTTGACCAGGACGCCGACGGTGAAGGTCAGCTCCGCCCGCGGCAGGTGCGGGCCGAGCTGCGGCCAGCCGAGGAACAGCTGGAGTCCCGACAGCGCTACCCCGATCCAGTCGACCAGCATGCTCACGAGCATGCTCGCGGCGACGACCCGTTCCGACGGGGTGAGATCGCCTATACGAAACTCGTGCACGACCATGCGGGCGAAGACCGCCGTATTGATGACCACCGGCGTGCAGAACGCGAACGCTACGACGAGGCCGTCCCAGGTGAGACCCATGTCGATTGTTCGCCCGTCGCCTCGTGCCGCCGCGCCCGCGAGAAGAATCGCGATCGTCGCGAGCACGGCGAACAGACGAGAACGGCGTTGACGCCGGCGTCGAGTGTCCGGATCGATATCGTTTCGGCGCGCACAGCCGATGGCGTGCAGGCCAGTCGTCATCATCAAGACGCAACCGATCGCCACTTCATAGACCGGACCGGGACAACCCGGCACGGTCGCGAATCGGAATAGCAGCAACGCCGCGGCACTCCAGGCGAACAACCGGTTGACGAGCCGATCGACCGGCGTATCCCGGAAGTACCGGAAACGCCCCAGCGTGAACAACACGACGCACCCGGTCAGCGGCCAAGCGAGGAATCCAGGGATCAACGATGACAAGCGACGTGCCTCCGGACGAGCGAAATACTTTCCCGCGCACAGTACGCGGCAGTGTTCCCGGGATGAGCGGAACCATTTATCGTGGCAGCCAATTGCCGTGGACGACATCGGCTGCTCCTGTTCGCTCCGTAGGTCGTCCAGCATGCGGCGGCGATCGGTGAAGAAACAGTCTTGTTCTTGCCGGGATCGTCAGTCGGTCGCGTAGCTTGGGTGGGTGGCTTCTACCGTTCCCGTTGGCGTTGTGGTTTTTCCGCCGCCGGTGCGACCCGTGCTGGACGCGATCGTGCGCGCGGAGGCAGCGGGGGTCCGGGCGGCGTGGGTGCCCTCGTGGCCGGTCGGGCCGGACGGGTTGAGCATCGTCAACGCCGCGGCGGCGCGCACCACCAGAATCGGTCTGGCCAGCGGCATCTCGATCACCTACCCGACCCATCCGCTCGCCAGGGCGAACGAGGCGCTGGTCGCGGCGGAACTCGCGCCGGGACGCTTCCGGCTCGGCATCGGGGCCAGTCACAAGCCCGAAATCGAAGAGCGCTACGGTCTTTCGTTCGGCAAGCCGCTGGCGCACCTGCGCGAGTACGTGGCGGTGCTGCGCGGGATGCTGTGGGAGGGCGGCGTCGAACTCGACGGGGAGTACTACCGGGTGCACGCCGCACTCCCGCCGATGCTCATTCCGCCGCGACCGCCGATCGTCCTCGCGGCCTTGCGCCAGAACAT